>NZ_LFKY01000040.1:0-532866 GCF_028128965.1 Bradyrhizobium sp. CCBAU 25338 | reverse complement strand
TATCTTTGATGTTTGCAGCGCAAGTCCAGATGTCAGCGCACGCGAATAGTCTCCGAAATCAGTACCGGACACCGGGCATGTCGCGACTTTCCGCGCATAAGCCAGCACCACGGGATTGGCCTTCAAGGTGCGCCGATTGTCGCCCAAAAGGCTAGTCCCTGATCCCGGAATGGCAGCAGCTATCACGAACCCGCACGCCCGCCGCACTCTTGAGCAGGCAGTTCTCGGCAGAGCCCGCTCCCGAACTGCCCGCCCGCCGCCAGGTCCACGCACGGCAGGCGGCCGTGTCCCGGCACAGCTGGCGGCAGCGGCGCCAATCCTGACCCGGAATCTCACTGTGGCTGATGTCATGGCCCGGAAGGCGGATGCCTGGCAAGGGTGGGTGGCAGTCCTCGCCGATGCACGTCCATCCTTCGCCCGATGGCACCGGACAACTGATGTGATAGCCGCTCGCGATGTTGACCCTGGTCGCGGGATTGATGTTGCCGCCGTCGACCACGCAGCCGCGTTCCCCTTCGATGAACAGCACGAGGTCGACGTCCTGGGCGTAGTCAGTCGGGCGAGCGGCGCAGAGGTCGGTATGAAGCCTTTCCGCGAGGTTCACGAAGGGATAGTCATGGACCTCGAGGCTGTCGTGCGATTGGCAAGCATACGGTACCGCAGCGACGTCGCGAGCATCCCAGTGGGCCCGTACGCAGGAGGCGATCGCGCGCCGCGCCTCCCGCCGGGCCTCATTGACTTGGTAGTAATGCGTGACCGTGTTGCGCACCGACCACCGATAGGCTTTGCGCGCGGTGCTGGCGCCTGACGGGCGCACCTCGAGAATGGCCGTGCAGCTTCGGGTGTAATCCGCCTCCGCTGGTCGAACGTCGGAGATGGCGACGGTCGCAGCGGCGAAGGCCAGGAGGGACACTTGCTGCCATGCGAAGGTTTTCGATCTCAGCGTCATGGAAGCCGCCTCCATACGAATGCAGTTTCGTAGCCCGGCCGGGGGCGCCCGCATTGAGATTGATCAAACCGCCCGCAAAAGGTCCGCGACCGCGAGCGGCAGCGCGTGTTGTTGTTGGCAGCTCAATAGATCTCGGAGCAGCCGCCGTCGGCACCCACCGGGAGTTCGTCGTCGATCTCGCAGTAGCAGTACGGGTTGTCCTGCGTTGTGGCTGCCATTCCGTGAGTAGCCGCCTCGTCCACAAACCAGAAAATCTTCTGGTCGCCGATCCGAGCCAGATTGCCCCAAAAGGTGACCAGCTCTCCGACCGTGTTGGCTCCAGCCTCCTCGAATACGTCAGGCTCGTCCTCGCCGGCGGCCTTGCCCGCATGCCCGCCCGCAATGGCGCCGAGGATCGCGCAGACGATCGCGACAATGATTGCGGCGAGGAGCGCAAGCAGGCAGAGGATCAGGGTTGCGCAGCCAATCGCTGCAGCAACCGCGACTCCTGCGATCACACCCACGATTGCGCCGACCGCGAGTCCGACGACCCCGCCATTGTAGGCCGAACACACGCGCGGATCGTAGAAGAAGCACTGGACGAGCGCAGAGTTTCGCTCCGCCGCCTCGTGCGTGCAGAGAACGCGGCAGCCTCCTTCCTCCAAACGCTCCCAGTAAAACGACGTCACGAGCACATAAACGAGATTATGCCAAGCGAGGAACGGAAAGATACCGTCGCCGGTCTCGGAGAAACTGCGTTCAATGCGCGTGATTACGCCGGCAACGCAGCTGGGTGTTCCCTCCATTGCGTTGCATTTCACCCGGCCCTCGCCGGATATGAGCGAGTACACGGCGAAGACCGCCATGAACCCGACCGAAAACACACCGATCAATACCCCTCCGACGCCGGGGATCGCGAGTGCCAGCGCGGTACCGATCAGGAAGCCGACCAGCGCGGCCTCGGTAAATGCAACCGCGACATTGGTGTATGTCCCATGCCCCTCCGGCTCGGTTCTCGGCGGATAGCAGTTTGGAGTTCGGTCGTATCTGCACACCATGATTAGACCCTCCTCTCCCCGAGCATCCGGCACAAAGCGAACCCAAGGAGGAGCCCGACCAGAATGCCAATCACGATCCCATAGCTGTACGCCCCCAGGATGTGTGCAATCAGCACCGTGAGCGTGCAGATCAGAATGGAACGTGCCAGCATTCCGGCCATGACGCTCCGCAACTGCAGCCGGACAAAAACAATGGAGATGAAGACAACGATAAGCCAGCAGAAGACGGACAGGATGAGGATGATCCACAGGACCTCATCAGCGGTCGGCCTCATGTGCGGATGCATAAATGCGAGTACGGTGAGAAGGCCGCCCGCGATCAGGCCGATGACAAAACCGACGCTTCCGCAGTCTCCCAGCCAATCGAAGAATTCTGCCAGTCGACCTCTGAGGCCCCGGCGAATAGCGGGCATTCTCATGTGTCGATCCTCGCTATGACGGTCACGCCACCCAGTAGCCTTCCACCGTCCCATGTGGCGACGAGGCTGACGGGCTGTTTGTTCGGCGCGTCGTCCGTCCCGTGAAGCCCTGCCGGGACAGTGATGTCGACCCGCACCATCTTCTCCTCACCCGGAGCGAAGTCGTGCTGCGTCCAGTCGATCGCCGCATTCAGCTCTCCGGGTATCAGCCGGAGGTCGATCCGTCTTCCGGCTGCAAGCGGATTCCGTACAGGTACATCGATCGCGAAACGTCTGCCGGACGTACTCGTCTGACGCCCGTCGATGCACTGCGAGCCACGGTTGTTGATCGGTTCCGTATCGAAGGGATGTTCTGCCTGGATTGTGAAGCTGAGCCGCTGCGACTCCGTGCTGCGCAGCGTAGCGTCAAGCGGGAAACGGATAGTGACCACGTTGCCGGCAACGACCGTCGTCTTGTGAGATGCATACAACGATTGAGGCATCCCGATGCCGAAAGGGCCGACGAGGCAGTTGATGATTGCATTGGTCGCGTTGGCTCTCGCGGAGCGGTTGGAAATCCGCGCTTCGACCGCTTCCATCAGATGGAACGGTCCCCAGTCGTTGGTGACGATATCCGGGTTATTCCAGGTCGCATCCCTCCCGAAGGACGCTTCTTCGGTCTGGCTGTAGATGGCGAGATCCGGGCGATGGATTCTCACGCGGGGTAGTCTCACGCAGCCGTCTCCGGGGATCCTCCTTGGAATGCCGGAACAATTGCACAACGAGCGAAACCAGCTGGACGACCGACGCATCGAAGTCCTCCGCGCGACTGAGACACGCAAACCGGGAGTGCGGAGAGCGCGCATTGCTGCGAGAAGAAGCTGCACCTTCCTCAATGCGATTTCCGACCGCCGTGCCAACGCTCAAATCTGCGGTCGATTGCGACTCGAAGACGTGCTGCAAGATGTCAACGCTCTTCAACCCATAGTAGTGAACATACGTCCCTTGAACTTGACGCCGATCAATGTGCACCGCGTGAGCGGCACCTCGTCGTCTTGATTGATGGCTGTGCACGGCGTTGAAGTCGCAGAGGCCGTCCACGCCAAGCGCCATAGCTCCTCTTGCCGCCAGACGGCAGCCGCAACTGACGAGGTCGGCAAGGAGGCACTGCGGCGCCTCGCAGCCGATTGGAGCCGAGCAAGCCGAGGCGAGGCAATCCCGTTCTTGAACAGATCGTCGCTTCATTGAGGCTGATCCAACGTCTGGCCTTCGCCAGCGGCCGATGGAAACAGTGCGTAGATCCCCCAAATACGGGAGCCCCCACCAGCAACCGTCAATTCGCAGCGGGTTGGCGGCTCGATGGCTGTCCCAGGCTGGCACATGAACCTTGGCACGCGCCATGCAGACCTACATTTAACCGGGGATTTTGCATTTCCCTCCCTGGGGCTGGAGCAACGCCGCCTGCCATCATTTCAAGCAGGCGGCGTTGCTGTTTCCGCAGCCCGCCGATCGGGTGCCCCGGTACCAACGATCGTGAATCCTGTTTGCGCCGGCGATCAGGGAAGTTCTGCCCGTTCGCGCTCCGAAGTGCCGAGGCCGAAGGAATCGCGCGCAGGTTCCCGGCGTGGTTCAGCCGGATTCCCGCGACTGCGGGTCCTTGAGCCCCAACCCTGGGCCCAACCATGCCGTTTCGTTCTGGGCCTGGCGGTTCAGGATCGGCTTCCTTGCACCGGCAAAAAAATGCGGCGCCCCCGAGGGAGCGCCGCATGATGCTCTTCCCTGTCAGCTCAGTAGCCGCAGGACGCGCAGCCCATCTGCACTGGGGCGTAGTAGGAATAGCCCGGTGAGACCATCTCGACGCGCTGGCGCGTGGCGTATTGCGGCGGGATGCGCTCGTACTGGACGCTCGGTGGCGCGACCATCACGGTCTGCGGCACCATCACGGTGCGGTACTGCGCCGGCGTGCGGTGCGCGACCACGGCGCCCGGCGACACCATCACGGTCTCGTCGACACTGCGGTATTGCGGCGGCACGTATTGCTGCTGATAGCAGGTCTGGCACGGCGGCGGTGCGTAGCAATTGTAGCAGCCGGCGGAGGCCGCGCCCGTCATGGAAACCGCGGCGACGGCAGTCGAGAAGACGACGGCGAGAGTACGAGACATTGTGGTGTTGCCCCAGTTGCCCGAAATGGATTTGCGAAGGTCGGTGCAGTATACGCCGCAAAACCTTGCTTTGCCGAACTACGTCGGGGCATCCTTAATGCGAACGGCCGGCTTTCGCCGGCCGTTCAGAACTTGTTGACCATGCGCGTCAGGCGAATGGGGCATGCTCAGTTCGAGCGACGCTTCACCTCGCGCACCGCGCCGCGCGCGGCGCTGGTGGTGAGCGCGGCATAAGCCTGCAGCGCGGTCGAGACGTTGCGCTTGCGGCCCGTCGCCTGCCAGGCGGCATCGCCCTTTGCCTCTTCCGCTGCGCGGCGGCTGGCGAGCTCCTCGTCGGAGACCTCCAGCGTGATGCTGCGGTTCGGAATGTCGATGGCGATGATGTCGCCAGTCCGCACGAGACCGATGTTGCCGCCTTCAGCCGCTTCCGGCGACAGATGGCCGATCGACAGGCCGGACGAGCCGCCGGAGAAACGTCCGTCGGTGACGAGCGCGCAGGCTTTGCCGAGGCCCATCGATTTCAGGTAGCTGGTCGGATACAGCATCTCCTGCATGCCGGGGCCGCCGCGCGGGCCTTCGTAGATGATGACCACGACCTCGCCGGCGACGACCTTGCCACCCAGGATGCCTTCGACCGCGGCGTCCTGGCTCTCGAAGACGCGAGCAGGGCCGGAGAATTTCAGGATCGAGGCGTCTACACCGGCGGTCTTCACGATGCAGCCGTCCTGCGCGAGGTTGCCGTAGAGCACCGCGAGGCCGCCATCCTTGCTGAAGGCGTGTTCGAGATCGCGCACCACGCCCTTCTCGCGGTCGGCATCGAGCTCCTCGTAGCGGCGCTCCTGGCTGAAGGCGACCTGGGTCGGGATGCCGCCGGGCGAAGCGCGATAGAAGGTGCGCACGGTCTCGCTCTTGGTGCGTTTGATGTCCCAGCGTTCCAGCGCCTCGTTCATGGTCGGCGCGTGCACGGTCGAGACCGAGGTGTCGATCAGCCCGGCGCGGTCGAGCTCGCCCAGAATGCCCATGATGCCGCCGGCGCGGTGCACGTCCTCGACGTGAACGTCGGCGACCGACGGCGCGACCTTGCACAGCACGGGCACGCGGCGCGAGAGGCGGTCGATGTCCTGCATGGTGAACGCCACCTGCCCTTCATGGGCGGCGGCCAAGAGATGCAGCACGGTGTTGGTCGAGCCGCCCATCGCGATGTCGAGCGTCATCGCGTTCTCGAACGCCTTGAAGTTGGCGATGTTGCGCGGAAGCACGCTGGCGTCGTCCTGCTCGTAATAGCGGCGGACGAGATCGACGATGGTGTGGCCGGCCTCGACGAACAGGCGCTTGCGGTCGGCATGGGTGGCGACCACCGAGCCGTTGCCGGGCAGCGCCAGCCCAAGCGCCTCGGTCAGGCAGTTCATGGAGTTGGCGGTGAACATGCCCGAGCAGGAGCCGCAGGTCGGGCATGCCGAGCGCTCGATCACCTTGACGTCGTCGTCGCTGACCTTGGAGTCGGCCGCGGCGACCATGGCATCGATGAGATCGACGGCCTTGGTCTTGCCCTGCAGCTTGACCTTGCCGGCTTCCATCGGGCCGCCAGAGACGAACACGGCGGGGATGTTGAGCCGCAGCGCCGCCATCAGCATGCCGGGCGTGATCTTGTCGCAATTGGAGATGCAGACGAGGCCGTCGGCACAGTGGGCGTTGGCCATGTACTCGACGCTGTCGGCGATCAGCTCACGCGACGGCAGGCTGTAGAGCATGCCGTCATGGCCCATGGCGATGCCGTCGTCGACGGCGATGGTGTTGAACTCCTTGGCGACGCCGCCGGCCTGCTCGATCTCGCGGGCGACGAGCTGGCCGAGGTCCTTGAGGTGAACGTGACCCGGCACGAACTGGGTGAAGGAGTTGACGACCGCGATGATCGGCTTGCCGAAATCGCCGTCCTTCATGCCGGTCGCGCGCCAGAGGCCGCGGGCGCCCGCCATGTTGCGGCCGTGGGTGGTGGTGCGGGAGCGATAGGCTGGCATGGCGGTTTCCGTCCTGGGTTTGGGGGGCCGGGCGGGAAAATGTGGAGCCGCCTCAGGCCTTTCCGGCCGGATAGCGCACGGGGTGATCAGGCGCAACGGGAACTTGCCGCGAAACGGCCCGGATCGGCCTATCGCAGGCCTCCCCTGCTCCCGACGCGTGGGCACAGGCGGTCTCAGCCGTCATGCCCGGGCTTGTCCCGGGCATCCACGTTCTTGGTTCTGCGCGGCAAAGACGTGGATGGCCGGGACAAGCCCGGCCATGACGGAGCATTTACTGCAGGGTCGGATCGAGCCGGTCGCGGAGCCAGTCGCCGATCACGGAGACCGCCAATGTGGTGACGACGATCGTGGTGGCTGGCGCCAGCATGATCCAGGGCGCCCGGGTGAGGTATTCCCGGCCATAGCCGACCATGTTGCCGAGGCTGGTCATTGGCGGCTGAACGCCCAGGCCCAGGAAGGACAGCCCGGATTCCATCAGGATCACTTCGGGGAAGACCAGCGTCGTCGAGACGATCAGGGTCGAGGCGATGTTGGGCAGGATATGCCGGAGGTAAATCCGCGACGGCGTCGCCCCCAACTGGCGGACGGCCGCCGCATAGCCTTGCGCATTGGCCGAGATGGCGAGGCCGCGCGAGATGCGGGCATAGCGCTCCCAGCCGAACAGGCCCATCAGGCCAATCAGCAGGGGCAGCGAATTGCCGAAAAAGGCGAGCACGGCCAGCGCCATGATCAGGAACGGCATGCTGGCCTGGAAGTCGGTCAGCATCAGCACGAGTTGCTCCGCGGCGCCACGGAAATGCGCAGCGAGGAAGCCCAGCGTGGTGCCGACGATTGCCGAGATCGCGGTGGCGCCGAAAGCGATCAGCAGCGAGATGCGGATGGAAACGAGAAGCCGCGACAGCACATCCCGGCCGAGCTCATCGGTGCCCAGCCAATGCGCTGCATTGCCGGGCGCGGCCAACCGGTTGCGCAGGTCGAGCTGCGTGAAGCCGTAAGGCGCAATCTTCTCCGCGAATGCCGCGATCAGCAGCATCGCGATGATCCAGGCGACCGCAAGCGCGACCGAGACCGGAATTGCCGGCAGGCTGACACGGCGACGAACCGCGGTGTCCTTCAGCGTCGCGTCGGTCATGCGTGGGCTCCTTTCGCGCGCAGCCGCGGGTCGAGGAAGCCGTAGAGGAAGTCGACGATCAGGTTGGACGTCACCATGGTCATCGCGACCAGCAACAGGATGCATTGCACGACCGCGAGATCGCGATTGGCGACGGCGACCACGAGCAGGCGCCCTACCCCCGGCCAGGCGAACACGCTCTCGACCACGACCGCGCCCGCGATCAGCGTCCCCACCATGAAGCCGAGAATGGTGACGGTCGGGATCGCCGCATTCGGCAGCGCATGTGAGGTCACCACCCTGCGCCACGGCACACCCTTGGCCGAGGCGGTTCGGATATAGGGCTGGCCGAGCACTTCGAGCATCGCGCTGCGGGTGAAGCGCGCCAGCACCGCAGCGCCGCCAAGGCTGAGGGTTGCGATCGGCAGGATGGCGTGGCGCCAGCTGTCCTGCCCGCCGGACGGCAGCCAGCCGAGCTGCACGGCAAAGACGAGCACCAGCAGCAGCGCGAGCACGAAGCTCGGCACCGTGAAGCCGGCGACCGCCGTCATCATCACGGCGCGGTCGATCGCCGAGCCACGATGCAGCGCGGCGTAGATGCCGGCGGGAACGCCGAGCGCGACCTTGAAGAAGAAGGCCGGCAAGGTCAGCGCCAACGTGGCCGGGATGCGCTCCAGCACGAGCTCGATCGCGGGCCGTCCGTCGCGCATGGAGCGGCCGAGCTCGCCCTTGGCGATGGCGCCGAAGTAATCGAGATACTGGAACCAGATGGGATCATCGAGGCCCCAGGCCTTACGGAAGGCGGCCAGCACCTCGGGCGGCGCCTCGGGTCCCAGAATCATCAACGCGGGATCGCCGGAGAGGCGAAGCACGACGAAGGCGAAGGTGACGACGAGCACGATCGTCAGCGCCGCGCGCCCGATCCGAATGGCGAAATAGCGTCCCATCAGGCTGCGTCCCGTGTCGCGGCGCCCGCGACGAGATGACAGGCGACCTGCCTGTTGCCGCCGACGGCCGTGAGTGTCGGTACCTCGCCCGCGCAGCGCGCGATGGCGCGCGGGCAGCGCGGGTGGAAGGCGCAGCCGCTCGGCCGTGCCGCCGGATTCGGCGGGTCGCCCGACAGGACGATGCGGCCGGCGCTGCGGCGGCCCGGTGCCGGCGATGCAGAGACCAGCGCCTGGGTGTAGGGATGCTCGGGCCGCGCGAACAGGTCGTCGGCGCTGCCGATCTCGACGATGCGGCCGAGATACATCACGGCAACGACATTGCTGATCTGCCTGACGACCCGCAGATCGTGGCTGATGAACAGCAGCGTCAGCGACAGCCGGGCCTGAAGATCGGCGAGCAGGTTCACCACCTGTGCCTGGATCGAGACGTCGAGCGCGCTGACCGGCTCGTCGCAGACCAGGAAATCAGGTTTGGTGGCGAGCGCCCGCGCCAGCACGATGCGTTGGCGCTGGCCGCCGGACAGTGCGCCCGGATAGCGCGTACCGTGCGCCGGCGTCAGCTCGACGGCGCGCAGCAACTCGCGGACGCGCTCCTCGCGCTCGGCGGGCGTGCCGAGGCCATGGATGTCCAGCGGCTCGCGGATTTGCGTCGCCACCGGCAGGCGCCGGTCCAGCGCGCCGAGCGGATCCTGGAAGATCATCTGCATGCGTGCACGCTGCGCACGCCAGGCGGCCGTCCCAACAGCAGCCATCGGCTTGCCCTGGAAGCGCACTTCGCCCTTATCTGGCGGCTCGAGGCCGAGCACGATACGCCCCGTAGTCGACTTGCCCGAGCCGGACTCGCCGACGAGACCCAGCGTTTCGCCCTTGGCAATCGTGAGCGATACGCCATCGACCGCATGCACGGCCGTGCTGCGGCCGAACATTCCGGAGCGCATGGCATAGCTGCGCGAGATCGCAGACACTTCGACGAGCGGCGGGCTCATTCAGCCGCGATCCCAAGCAGCGCGCGGCGCGAGGCCTCGGCGCGGATGCAGGCGACGCTGCGGTCATCCGCGATCGGCGCCAGGCTCGGAGCGGCAAGGCGGCACGGTTCGGCCGCCAGCGTGCATCGCGGCGCGAAGGCGCAGCCGCCCGGCATGTGCGCCGGATCAGGCACCGTCCCGGGAATGGCGGTGAGACGCCGGCGTGGTCCGTCGAGCGGCGGCAGCGCGCCGATCAGCCCTTGCGCATAGGGATGCAGGGGATCGGCGAAGAGCTGGTTGCTGGGCGCCTGCTCGACGATGCGGCCGGCATACATCACCGCGACACGGTCGCAATTCTCGGCGACGACGCCGAGATCATGGCTGATCAGCACCATCGCCATGCCGAGCTCGCGGCGGACCGTGGAGAGCAGCTCCAGGATCTGGGCCTGGATGGTGGCGTCGAGCGCCGTGGTCGGCTCGTCCGCGATCAGGAGATCGGGATTTCCGGCGAGCGCCATCGCGATCATGATGCGCTGGATCTGGCCGCCGGAGAATTCGTGCGGATAAGCCTCTAACCGCCGGCCCGCGTCGGGAATGCCGACGAGATCGAGCAGCCGTCGGGCTTCCGCCTTCACGGCGTTGCCGGAGAGATCACGATGCAGCGCCAGCGCCTCGCAGAGCTGCTTGCGGATGGTCAGCACCGGGTTGAGCGCGCTCGCCGGATCCTGGAAGATCATGGCAATGCGCCCGCCCCGCACGCGATCGAGTTCGGCAGCCGACGCGCCGAGGATCTCTCGTCCCTCGAGCCGCACCGAGCCGGAGACCTGCGCATGGCGCGGCAGAAGGCCCAGCGCGGCGAGCCATGTGACCGACTTGCCCGACCCGGACTCGCCGACGAGGCCGAGGGCCTCGCCCTTCTCCAAGGCGAGATCGACGCCGCGCAGGACCGGCACGCCGCTGAAGGCGACGCTCAGGCCTGCAATACTGACCAGCTGCGGCACATCAGGCCTCGAAATTGCCGGCGCGGAAATCCATCGCGAAGGCGGGAGATGCCTTCCACTTGATCGATTTCGGCTTGGCGGTGAAGGTCGCGTTCTGGTGCAGCACCGTGTAGGCGGGGTCTTCGCGTTCGGCGATCTCCAGCATGCGGCGGAACGCCTTCTTGCGCGCGGCGCGGTCGGTCGAGGTCTCCAGGAACTCCGAGAGCTTGTTCAGCTCGACATTGGTCCATTCGCCGATCTGCTGCTGCTGGCCGTTCGGCCCGTGCTGGGCGACCAGCGAGGACACGGGATCGTTGAACGCGGCCGAGTTCGACCAGTCGCGGACGGCGCGCGCGGGTCCACGCTCCATGATCTGCGACCAGTTCTCCTTGGTCTCGATCTGCACGTTGAGGCCGACCGACTTCCACATCTCGACCAGGATCTGCGCGGTCGCGACCTGGTTGGTGTAGTAATTGTTGAGCAGGCGATAGGGAATCGGATCGCCCTTGTAATTGGCCTGCTTGAGCAGATCCTGCGCAAGCTTGGGATCATACGCGGGCACGCTCCAGTCGGCATTGAACATGTCGCCGTAGAATTCCCACTGCAGGCCCTTCGGCACGCGGGTGCGGCCGGCCCACAGGCTGTCGACGATGGCCTGGCGGTCGATCGCATGGGTGAACGCGCGCCTCACCAGCGGATTGGCGAGCTGGGCGTGGTTCTTATCGAACACGGTCAGGCGATGATTGAGGATGGTGCCGCCCTGCACTTCGAATGCGGCGTTCTTCTCGATGCCGGCGATCTGGTCCGGCGGGATGTCGCAGGCGAACTGGTATTCGCCCGACAACAGGCCATTGATGCGGCTCGCGACTTCAGGCACTTCGAGGAAGCGGATGCGCTTGAGCGGCGGACGGCCACCCCAATATTCGTCGTGGGCTTCGAGCGTGAGCGAGACGTCGGGCTTGAGCTCGACGACCTTGTAGGGGCCGGTGGTGATCGGCTTGCGCGCCCAGTCGAGATAGCTCGCAGACTCATCCCAGGCGCGGCGGTTCATGATGTCGGAGCCGTAGCGCGACAGCCGGCCCTCGATGGTGACGTCGGGCGTCGCGTTGTAGAAGCGCACGGTGTACTTGTCGACGGCATCGACGCGCGCGAGGTCCGGCCAGATGCGGCGGGCGACGGCCGGCACATCCGGCGGCAGCTCCTTGCCGGGCCGCGGCGTCGGGATCTTCTCGAACGCCTTGATGGTGGAGCGGTTCTTGGCCTCGGTCTCGCCGAACATGCGTTCGCGGCTGAAGGTGAAGACGACGTCGTCTGCCGTCAGCTCGTCGCCATTGTGGAACTTGACGCCCTGGCGCAGCTTCACCTCGACGGTCTGATCGTCGATGCGGCGCCATTCGGTAGCAAGGCCGGGCACGGCTTCGAGATTGCCACGCCAGTTCTTGGAGATCAGGCCTTCCCAGACCGAGGAGAAGAATACGCGCTCGCCGACATTGGACTGCTCGCGCAGCACGTCGAGCACGTTCGAGTTGGTGACCTTTTGCACGGCGATCGTGACCGACGGACGGTTGTCGCCTTGCGCGATCGCAAAGCGCGGGAGCAGCAGCGTGCTCGCGGCAACGCCGCCGGATTTCAAGATGCTGCGACGGGTAAACTTGCTCATGATGATGACCCTTGCCCTGTGATGACGGTTATTCGGCGAGGCCGAGCGCGGTGAGATGGGCGGCGCCGGCGCGGACGTCGTCGTGATTGCGGAGCTCGAGGATCAACCGCGGATTTGACGTCAGACGGCCAAGGGCGCGGAACACGGCCACCCACGGGATATTGCCTTCGCCCGGCGCCCAGTGCCGGTCGGCAAAGCCGTCGGTGTCCTGGAGGTGCACGTGCGTGAGCATGTCGCCGGCGGTCTCGACGTAATAGTCGACCGGCGGCGCGCCGGTGGAGACATGCGCGTAGTTGGCGTGCCCGGTGTCGAGCGAGACGCGGACCTTGCTGCTTTCGAGCGCCCTGGCGAGACGCACGCGGTCGCGCGGATCCTTGTCCTCGATGTTCTCGATGACGATCTCGCAGCCGATGGTTTCAGCGCGCGCAATCACCTCGGCGAGCGTCGCCTTGACGCGCTCGACGATGTTGCCACGGTTGTCCGGATAAAGATCGAGATTGTTGTGGTCCCACGTCGTGAACGGCGAGTGGATCACCATCTGCGTCGCGCCGAGGAATTCGGCGGCATCCAGCCCCTGAAGCAGGCGCTTGGTCACCGCCTGGCGGATCATCGGATCGTGGCTGTCGATCTTGAAACCCCAGAACGGCCCGTGGATGCCGAGCCGGCCGGTATGGCCGGAAAGCATCTGCTTGATCTCGCCCGCCGTGCTCCGCCAATCGCTGTCGAGCAGATCGGCGCGGAAAAAATCCTGGATTTCGAGATCGCGCTGCCGTTCGAGAAGCCAGTCGCGATGCGCAGGGATCGATTTGATGGACAATGCGGCGCCCAGCACCGGCTTCGACATGGCTTGCTCCTTGACCGTCGGCGATGACGGGAGCAGCGCTAGACCAGTTCAATGACAGGCCCGTGAATGTGTCTTCGGCGGCGCTGATGAAATGTGGACATCCTCCGCATAACCAGCAGCGATGTTAGGCAGCGGTGCTGCCGTCAATGCAGGCATCTGCAGATTCCCGCAGCAGCAAGTTCGATCGTGTCCGTAGTGATCCGGATTTGAATCCTATTCAGATCTCGCGTACATCGCGCGACATCGATCGGCGGCACTTCAAGAGGCATCACCTTCTGATCGCGCACCTCGGGGTTGGGGGACCACATGGGGCGGGGGGATCTAAGGCTGGGGCAAGGTGACGAGGTCCGGACTCCTAGGCACTCCGGACCTCGAAACTTTCGACATCGAACGCAATCGCGCCGCCCGGCTGGTTTCTGCCGGGCGGCGCGTTGTCGTTTCAGCGTCGTCGCAGTCAGCGCGTCTGCGGCTCGATCGTCACCGTGCAGTCGCCCTGCCCTTGCGTTGCGACCACGATGTTGCCCGCGGAAGCTCCGAGCGCGATCGGCGCGGACGAGCCGCCGTCGGGCATCTGGACCGTCACGCTCAAGGACTCGGTGCGCGCAGTCGAGCCAACGGTCGAGGGTTCCGCTTGGGCGACATTGCCCGACGCGTCACGCCGCATGATCTGGCAGTTCAAAGTGCTTCCGCCGGCCGCCGCCATGCTCGACGAGGCGCTGCCGCCCATTTGTGCACGCGCCCGCGACGGATCGCGGGGCACCTGGCTGACGATGCGATGCGTCCGGGGCTCGACAATGACCACCTCGTCATCCGTTGCGAAATATTCGTAGTCCCGATATTCGGGCTCGATCGAGATGATCTCGGGCGGCAGCCGGTGGAGACGCACGCGCGGCGGAATCGTCTCGCCGATCCGGATCGAGATGTTCAGATTGCGCTCCGGCTGCGCGAGGCGCGTGCGGCTCATCGTTTCGGAGATCCGCACCTGCTTCTCAGTCGTCACCTGGGCCTGCGGATTGACCTGCGTGGTGGTCTGGGTGGTTTGATTGGTCTGCGTGCCCGGAGCGCTGGGCGTGGTCTGCGCATTGTTGGCCGGAGCCGTCCGGTTCGTATCGGTCGCAGTGGCCGGCCGGTTGGTCTGCTGCGCCGGCGACTGTTGCTCGGCGGCATTGCGCGGCGGCTGAGCCTGGTTGCGCTCGTTCTGGTTGGCCGCGGCCCCGGTACGCTCGTTCTGCTGGCCAGTTGGGGCGGTCCTGGACCTCTCGGACTCGGCCGTTGATTTCTGCGGCGCTGACTTGTCCTGCTTCGTCTCCGCGCTGCTCTTGCCGCTGTCGCGACCCGGCTTCGCGCTCTCAGCCTCGCGGTTGCGATCGCGTGAAGGTTCGCGAGAGTCTCGTGCCTGATCCTTCGCCTTCGGTTGATCGCGCTCGGCAGAAGGGGCCGGCTGGCGCTTGTCGTCGTCGGCCTCGCGCTTCGCCGCGCCGCCCTTGTCCTCGCGTCCCGCTCCCTGCAGTCTCTCTTGAGCGCCCTGCGCGCGCTCTTGAACGCGCTCTTGAGCGCCTTGGGCCGCGCCACCGCGCTGCGGCGCGGCGCCTTTCGCGGGTTCCTCGGTTCGTTTCGGCTCGTCCCTTCGCTCACCGGGCGCCTGAGCGTAGGCGAATCCGGATGCGAGCATGAGTCCGATGGTCGCAGTCGATAGCATCAAGTGTTTACGCATGGTCCCTCTCCTCAACAATTCGCAACAACAGACGCGAACGTTCTGTCCTTGCGAAGGTTCCTGAGTGGGAACGTAGCGTTTCACCAGCGAGCCGATCAGGCCGCGCTCACATCGCATCCTTGAGAGTCAGTCGCGCCGTAAACGTCACGCTGGTCTTGCCGACCAGTGCCATGCCTTCGACTTCCGCACCGCCGGGAAAATAGTCGCCGGAAAAGCCGCAGGTGACCTCCCTGCCGCCGAATGCGAGCGTCCTGCCGACCGCCTCGGTGTGCTGGTTGACGGTCATGTCGCCACGCCACTTGCCGTTCCGGAAGGTGTAGCTGCCGGTGTAGTAAAAGTAGCTGTCGCCGCCCATGATGCGGCCCTCGCAGAGCACGACCACGCCTCTCGCCCGCCCGCGCTTGCCATCACGCATTTCGATGTCGAAGATGTAGAGGCCGTTGGTGACCTTGGCCTCCTCGCTCGTTTGCGCCCCATCTCCGGCCGACATCGATCGTCTCCCAACAATGCCGATCGGCCGCGCCGATCAGTTCGGCACGTTCCGTTCGAGATCCTCGAGCCAAGCGGCCGCACTCGAATCCGACGGCGCACGCCAGTCGCCGCGCGGCGACAGCGAGCCGCCGGCCGAGACCTTCGGCCCGTTCGGCATGGCCGAGCGCTTGAACTGGCTGAACGCGAAGAAGCGGCGCAGGAACACTTCCAGCCAGCGGCGGATCTCGGGCAGATCATAGGCCTTGCGCCGATCATTCGGGAATGCTGGCGGCCACTCGCCCTTGGCGACGTCCTTCCACGCCTGGAAAGCCATGAAGGCGATCTTGGACGGCCGCATGCCGAAGCGCAGCGTGTAGAACAGGTTGAAATCCTGCAGCTCGTAAGGCCCGACGGACGCTTCCGTGCTCTGCGGTTTCTCGCCGGGCTGCACCGGCACCAGCTCGGGCGATATTTCAGCGGTCAGGATCGAGCCAAGCGTCCGATTGACGTCGTCGCTGAATTGCCTGGACGAGATGACCCAGCGGATCAGGTGCTGGATCAGCGTCTTCGGCACGCCCGCATTGACGTTGTAGTGCGCCATCTGGTCGCCGACACCATAGGTGCACCAGCCCAGCGCGAGTTCGGAGAGATCGCCGGTTCCGATGACGATGCCGCCGTGATGGTTGGCGAGCCGGAACAAGTAATCCGTCCGCAGGCCCGCCTGCACGTTCTCGAAGGTGACGTCGTAAACCTTCTCGCCCTTGCCGAAGGGATGACCGATGTCCTTCAGCATCTGGGTTGCGGTGGTGCGGATGTCGAGCTCCTGCCAGCTCGTCCGCAACGCCTGCATCAGCGCCAGCGCATGGGTCTTGCTCTCGCTGCCGGTGGCAAAGCCCGGCATGGTGTAGGCCAGGATGTTTTCGCGCGGCAGGCCGAGCAGGTCGATCGCCTTGGCGGCGACGATCAGTGCATGGGTGGAATCGAGCCCGCCGGATACGCCGATCACGACGCGCCTGGTGCCGGTCGCGCGCATGCGCTGCACCAGCCCGGCGACCTGGATGTTGTAGGCCTCGTAGCAATCCTGCTCGAGCAGGCTCTCGTCGCTCGGCACGAACGGAAAGCGCTCGACCTTGCGCAGGAAGCCGATGTCAGCGGCTGGCGGCTTCAGCGCGAATGTCACCTTGCGGTAAAAGGCCTCGCGCTGCCGCCGGTTGTCGTCGAACGTTCCCATCAACGCGCGTTCCTGCCTGAGCAGGTCGAGATCGACGTCGGCCAGCGTGATCTGCCCGCCCTGCCGGAAGCGCTCGCCCTCGGCCAGCAGCACGCCATTCTCGTAGATCGAGGTCTGGCCGTCCCAGGCGAGATCCGTGGTCGATTCCCCTGCCCCGGCGGCCGCATAGACGTAAGCCGCGAGGCAGCGCGCCGACGTCGATTGGCACAGCAGCGCGCGCGAGCGCGCCCGGCCGATCGTGATCGGGCTCCCGGAAAGATTGATCAGAACACTCGCACCCGCGAGCGCGAGCTCCGAAGCCGGCGTCACCGGGATCCACATGTCCTCGCAGATCTCGACGCCGATGGTGAGGCCCGCAACGTCCTCGGCGGCGAACAGGAGATCCACGCCGAAGGGGGCCTGCAGGCCGCCGAAGGCGATCGTCTCGCCGGCGATGCCGGCGCCGGAGGCGAAATGCCGTCCCTCGTAGAACTCGCGGTAGGTCGGCAGGTAGGATTTCGGCACCACGCCGAGGACGTTGCCGCGATGGATGACGACAGCGCAGTTGTAGATGCGATGACCAAAGCGCAGCGGCGCCCCGACGATCAGGACCGTCATCAGCCCCGCGGAGGCCTCAACGACCGCGACGAGCCCGCGCTCGACGGCATCGAGCAGCGGATCCTGCTTGACCAGGTCCTCGATCGCATAGCCGGACAGGCACAGCTCGGGAAAAACCGCGACCGCCGCCGACTGCTCGTGGCAGGCATCTGCCGCCGCCAGGACAGCCTTGGCGTTGGCCGTGGGATCGGCGACATGGGACGTGGTGACACAGGCCGCCACGCGCGCAAATCCGTGAGCGTAGATCGAGTGGAAAGTCATCGAGCGCAGTACCCTTAAATCCATCCGCTGCCGAAGCCGTCAGCTCCGGATCATATGTAGCCCATCGACCGGGTCCCGTGCGAGCCATCCGCCGGCATGCATAACGGACTTGCAGGGCGGCCCGCCCAGCGCCGGCGACTTAGGCGCTGCGGGCCAGCACGCCGGGCAGATCGTCACGCAGCCACCCGGCGATCCGGCGCCAGACATGCGCGTGGGTGCGCGCGCCCATGAACAGTCCGAGATGATTGCTCGGCTCGGAAGCTGCCGCAATGAAAGCGGGCGGCGTACCGACAAGCCCGGCGGTGGCGAGCGCTTGCGTCGCCGGCACCACATCGTCGTCGAGTCCGGCGAGCAGGAAGATCGGCGCCACGACGTCCTTCAGATGAATCTGGCGGCCGAGCGCGACGAAACTGCCTCCGGCAATCCGGTTCTCCCGGAAAATACCGTTGACGATCTCGAGATAGTAAGTGCCCGGCAGATTGAGCGTCTCGGCGTTCCAGCGGTCGAAGCGCGCGAGCAGCGCGGTGCCCTGCTCGTCCGACAGATCCCGCTGCAATGCCGCGACGATATCGTCGCGGCTCGGCGCCTTGGACCAGAAGCGCAACATCTCCTCACCGCTGACATTGCCGCCGCCGCGCGAGACGAGCTGGTCGTAGACCTGCTCGGGCGCGTTGCGGGCGAGGCGGGAGAGCGAGGAATCAATCGACAAGTCCACGGGAGCACCGACCAGCACCAGCCGCCGCACCTTGGCTGGAAAGCGCGCCGCGTAGAGCAGCGACAGCCATCCGCCCTGGCAAAGGCCGACGAGATCGACCGGCGCACCGATCTCGTCGATGGCGACGTTGAGATCGGCGAGATAGCTGTCGATCGAGAGGTAGCGCATGCTCGGGGTGGCCGACCGCCAGTCGGTGACATAGACCCTGTCGACACCGCCCTCTTGCAGCGACTGCACCACGCTATGGCCCGGCGCGAAATCGGCGATCAGGGCCCGATGCAGCGCATAGGGGGCGCAGACCAGCGCCGGCTGGCCGGACCGGGTCCGCGAGCAATCGCGCAGCTGCATCGTTGCGAGCTCCAAGGCAACGCTGTTGGGCGTCGTCCATGGCAGGCTGCTCTCACCCTGCTTCGCGGGCCCGCGCTCCAGCCACCAGAAGCAGGCATCCATGGCGAGCTGCGCCGCCGCAAACGGCCACAGCCGTGGATCGTCAGGGGCATGCCCTGGTCCGCGTGGCTGTTTGGCGCTCCTCTCCACCATGGCTACCTCAATATCCTCACAGGAACGCCTCGAGGCTGACGACAGCGATACCGAGGTCCCTGAAACTCTGATGGGTCGCGGCCACCGAGCCGTCGAGATCGATGCCGCGGCAGGCATCCTCGATGACGGCCACCTCCAACCCCGCCTTTCGCGCATCCTCCGCCGAGAAGCGGACGCAGAAGTCCAGCGCCAGACCGGCGACGAAGACGGTCTTCAGTTCGCGCTCGCGCAAATAACCGAGCAGTCCGGTCGGCGTTCGATGATCGTTCTCGAACAGCGCCGAATAGGAATCGATGCCACGGCGAAAGCCCTTGCGCACCACGAGGCCTGCCCGCGTCACGTCGAGATCGCGATGAAATTCAGCGCCCGCCGTGCCTTGCACGCAATGCGCCGGCCATAGCACCTGCGTGCCATAGTCGAGCTCGATGGTCTGGAACGGCTGCTTGCCCGCATGGTTCGACGCGAACGAGACGTGGTCACTCGGATGCCAGTCCTGGGTCAGCACCACATTGGTGAATTTTTGGGCGATCCGATTGATGGCAGGGACGACCTTCTCGCCACTGGGAACGGCGAGCGCTCCGCCGGTACAGAAGTCGTTCTGTACGTCGATCACCAGCAACACGTCGCGGTCGGAAATCTTCATTGCAAGGCCCCACTCGATCCGCCCGGCGTCAGGCGCCGGACGCTCCTTCCCAATGTCGATCTTCCGGCGCAGCTTAGCAACCACCGACCGCGTGCGGCGATACCGCGCTGACGGCCGGGATTTGGCTAGAATGCAACGGTTTGACCTTGTCCGTGTTGACTAGGAACAACCAAGCGAGGATTCTCAGACCGTCCGCGGTTTGCGGATCGGATCAGGAACGGAGGCAAAGGTTCCCGAGGGCCGCAAGGCCGCGGAAGCCGCAGGGCTATGGGCATCGGCAAGACAGGAACCATTCTTCTCGCCGATATCGGCGGCACCAATGCGCGCTTCGCGCTGAGCCGGAACGATCAGACCGGACCGATCGACTACGTGAAGGTCGCTGACTTCCCGACCGTACGGGAAGCCATCGCGGATGTCCTGGCGCGCCGGGCAGGCGGCGAGCAGCTCCAAAGAGCGGTGCTGGCCGTGGCCGGTCCCGTCACCAACAACCGCTGCGTCATGACCAACAGCCCCTGGGTCATCGACGGCAACGAGCTGCAGCCCGCGCTCGGCTTCGACAGCGTGCACGTGCTGAACGACTTCGAGGTGGTGGCCTGGTCCCTGCCCGCATTGCAGCCTGCCGATCTGGTCCCGCTCGGCGGAGGCGATGGCCTGCCCGGAGAGCCGTTGCTGGTCGTCGGGCCCGGAACTGGCTTTGGTGTCTCCTGTCTGATCGAACGCCATGGTTCGCGACTGGCCGTCGTCACGGAGGCCGGACATGCGACCCTGCCGGCGGAGAACGAGCGCGAGGAACGCGTGATCGCCTGCTTGCGCCGGCGCCTCGGCCATGTCTCCATCGAACGTGGCGCCCTCTCGGGCTCCGGACTGCAGAACCTCTATGAAGCCTTGGGCGAGATCGACGGCGTCCAGGTGCCGCATCGCGATGCCGCCGCCATCACCAAGGCTGCGCTGGAGGGCAGCTGTCCCGTCAGCCGCGCGACGCTGGAGATGTTTTGCGCCATCCTTGGCTCGGTTGCCGGCAATCTCGCGGTGACCTTCGGCGCGCGCGGCGGGGTCTATATCGCCGGCGGAATCGTGCCGCGCTTTCGCGAGTTCCTCGCGGCCTCCGCGTTCCGGGCGCGCTTTGAAGCCAAGGGACGTTTCCAGGACTATCTGCGCGACATCCCGACCCGGCTGGTGATCAAGCCCGATGCGAGCTTCGTCGGCCTGAAGATGTTTGCCGACCACACTGCGGATTGACGGACGATCATGCTCCGCTGCCGGCGTGTTCCAGTAATTCACAGATGATTCAGCACGCGCCCGGTTCCAGGCAGGAACGCGCTTGCGTGCATGTTTCAGATGCGAAACAATCTCCCCGTGTGTGGCGTAGTTGCGGGGGCGTGACATGCGTAAGCAGGATCTGGGTTTCGACTATCACCGCTATCACCGTCTGCTGAGCGAAGCGGACAGCGAAGACAAGCGGTTGGCCCTGATCGAACTCCTGATCGAGGAAAAGGCGCGCGACCGGCTGGCTGCTCAGCGCGCGTCGGATCGCGCTGCCATGACGGCCCACACCATTGCCAGGGTGCTGAGGAACGGTCGCAACTGAGCCGGCTGATTCACCCTGCGGCCGTGCGCGTCGGGCGTGATCGGTCAGCCCTGAGTTTTGGTTGACGGCCCGGGAAACATCGAATCGATCATCGCCTTGAGCTGATCCATTGCGATCGGCTTGCGCAGGATCGGCCTGCGCCGGAGCAAGGACGGCAGCAGTTCCGGACCGTAGCCTGTGGCGAACAGAAACGGCTTTCCGCGACGCTCGATCAGGTCGGCGACGGGATCGACGTAGACGCCCATGAGATTGATGTCGAGGATGGCCATGTCGTATTGCGCGGTCATGGCAAAGGCGCTGGCGTCGCGCACATTGTCCGCTTCCGCGACGACGTGGTGGCCGAGTTCCGCCACCATGTCGGCCATCATCATCCGGATCAACGCCTCGTCTTCGACCAGGAAAACGGAGAGTCCGTCCGCCATATCAACCCCGCAGTCAGCTTACGAAGCTAACCATAACCGAATTGCGGGGAGGATTCACGAATTCGTGGCAGGGCCGTTAATTCAGCCCCGCCCGGACCGATTCAACTTGATCAGTCCAGTCCACGCTCGTGACTGAGGCGCACCATCTCCTGAATGAAAACCTGCCTCTGCTTGTCGTCGAGGCTCGAATAAAGCGGCTCGGCGGCGTCGGCAACGTTGCGCTGGTCGGCGGCGCGATCAATCAGGAACTGGGCCTCGTTGCGCATCTGCTCGATGATGTCGTCGGGCGGATCCCGCTTGGCGCGCGCAACCCTCAGGTTGAGCCGCTCTGCACCATTATGCCCGAGGTAGTGCATCGCGCTCGAGAAGCCGTACCAGTGCTTCTCCTGTTCCGGCGTGAGGTTCAGCTGGGTCTTGATCCGCTCGATGTAGGAATCGCTGTTGGCGACGATCTGTTCGGCGGTCAGCTGCGGCGTGCCGGGCTGGGTGAGAACCGTGACGTCCTTGTTGCCCTTGTCCTGCGGCGCGTTCTTCGCCTCCTTGGTCGCCTTGGCGCCCTTGCCCGGCTTGGCGCTCTTGGCATCCTTGTCCTTGGCTGCGCCTTGCTGCTTGGCGTCCTTGCTGGACTCCTTGGCGGCCGGCGGAGGATTGCCGCCGTTGTTGCCGACACCGAGCACGCCCGTGAAGACGCCAACCACGCCGCCGATTGCGCCACCGAGCACGCCACCGACCGGACCTGCCGCCTTGTTCCCGGCCGCAGCGCCTTCCTGAACGCCTTTGACCAATCCCTGAGCATTCGCCCCCGTCGCTGCGCCGAGCAACAGCGCGAGCATGGACCCCAGCGCGAGGCATCGTCGCAGGTAAGGCCGCGCTGGCGGCGCCGCATTGATCATTCTCGTCTCCATCGTCGATCCAATTGGTCTTGGCGGGCGGAAGCAAACCATCAGCCGAACTCTATCGTTTCCAGCGCTTTGCGGTCCAGACACAGCCGAGTGCTGTCCACGCCGGAAAAGTCTTTCGCGCGAAGCGGTTATGCAGGCTCATTCGAAACTGCGGCGTAATTGCGCAACGGATCGTTCCGGGTCGGTCTGTGCGCTGTGTGCGTCGCAAAATGTGTGCTCGCGGTTCACATTCGACGCATGGTTCTGACATGCAGCGACGCGCGTCCTGGGCACAACGTTAGTTTTAGACGAGGAGCCGCTCGGCTTTCTCGACAGACGCAATCAATCATGATCTGATCGCGCTACCAATTTGCTCCGGGCGGCGTGAATTTTCGCGTCGGCCGCCGGCATCAATAAGAAAATTCGAAAACAAGAAACTCAAAAGTCTCTCAGAGGAAACTCCAACAACAACACCCAGGCGAGGAAACGAGATGTCACGCAAGACACTGACGCGACGTCAATTTGTGGCTGCCACTGCAATGTCCTCCGCGGCGCTGATCACGGCGCCCTACGTCCGGGGCGCTTACGCCGCCGGCAAGCTCTCGATCGGCTTCTGGGACCATTGGGTTCCGGGCGCCAACAAGGCCTCTACCGATCTGGTCAACGAATGGGCCGCGAAGGAGAAGGTCGAAGTCTCCATCGACTACATCACCAGCAACAACAAGAAGCTCGAACTGACGGTCGCCGCCGAAGCGCAGGCTAAATCCGGCCACGATATTCTCCAGATGCCGACCTGGTGGCCGCATGCCTATGCGGACAACCTCGAGCCGGTCAATGACGTGATGGCGCCGATTATCAAGCAGAACGGCGAGGTCAACGACACGGTCAAATATCTGGGCCAGGCCGGCGGCAAATGGCTGGCTATCCCGGCGACCGTCGGCAGCCAGATCAAGGGCCCATGCTCACGGATCGACCTGATGAAGAAGCATGCCGGCATCGACGTGCAGGAGATGTACCCGGTCGGCGCACCGCCAAAGGTGGACAATTGGACGATGGAGACCTTCCTAAAGGCCGCCGAAGCCTGCCACAAGGCCGGCTTTGCGTTCGGCATCGGTCTCGGCGAGACCACCGACAGCGTCGATACCGCCGGCGCGATCTTCAGCTCGTTCGGTGCGGACCTCGTCAACGCCAAGGGCGACGTCACGGTGAAGACCGATGCGGTTCGTCAGGCGCTCGAGTTCTACAAGAAGCTGATTGCCGTCCTGCCGCCTGACGCGGCGTCGTGGGACGATGCGTCCAACAACAAATGGCTGATCTCGGGCCGCGGGGCGATGATCCTGAACCCGCCGAGTTCCTGGGCGGTCGCCAAGCGCGACGCGCCGCAAGTGGCCGAGCAATGCTGGACCCACGGCTTCCCGTCCGGACCGAAAGGGCGTTTCGCGCCCTTCCTGCCATACTTCTGGGGCGTCTGGAGCTTCGGCAAGAACAAGGAGGCCGCCAAGAGCCTGCTCGTTCATCTGTCGCAGCCGTCATCGATCGAAAAATTCGTCGCGGCGAGCGGCGGCTACGATCTTCCGGCATTCGCCAACATGACAAAGCTCAAGACATGGGCCGAGGAAGGGCCACCGAAGGGCACGCTCTTTCACTATCCCGATCCCTACAAGCACCAGACGATGTCGATCGCGGCGGCTCCGGCACCGCCGAAGATCGCACAGCAGATCTACTCGCAGGCGACGTTGACCAAATTGGCGCTGCGTTATGCGCGGGGCGAGACCATGGAGCAGGCGCTCGCCTGGGCCGAAGGCGAGTGCGAAGGCTTCATGCGGAGCTGATGCCTGTGCGTCACGGCGGCTCACGTGCCTGGGTGTGAGCCGCCGATGATTCCGCCCGTCCCCTTGTCGGGGGAAGCCGGTCGATGCGGCCGGCCTCCCCGTTGAATCTTCCGTAAGAAAGTTTGACCATGGCCGATGTCGTCGTTGAGCAGGGTCGCTCCGTCCGCGCCGCGAGCCCGCGCAAACGCACCAGCTTACACAACGCGCTCAGGCGGAAGTCGACGGTGGCGTTCTTCCTGACGCTTCCGCTGATTCTCCTGATCGCGCTGCTGGTGCTCTATCCAGCCTTCTACTCCGCGCATCTCGCGATGCTGAACAAGTCGATGCAGAAGTTCGTCGGCTTGAGCAACTTCACGTTCCTCTTCAAGCGCGACACGTTCTGGATGGTCGTAAGGCAGTCCTGCATCTTCGCCATCACCGCGGTGTTCTTCAAGGCGTTGCTGGGCTTCATCGTCGCTCATTTCGTCCACAACCTGCCGGCCAAGGGCCAGCGCAAATGGCGCGGCATGCTGCTGGTGCCGTGGGTGATCCCGCCCGCCATGAGCACGCTGGCCTGGCTGTGGCTGTTCGACCCCTCCTACAGCGCCTTCAACTACACGCTGTCCTTCTTCGGTATCGGCCCGATCCCCTGGCTTGGTGACACCTTCTGGGCGCGCTTCTCGGTCATCCTCGTCAACGTCTGGTACGGCGCACCGTTCTTCATGATCATGTACCTGGCGGCGCTGAAATCTGTGCCGGACCAGCTCTACGAGGCGGCCGCCATCGACGGCGCCAATTGGTGGCAGCGGATCTGGTACGTGACGTTGCCGATGATGCGCAACATCATCGCCATCACGACGCTGTTCTCGTTGATCGTGACCTTCGCCAATTTCGACATCGTGCGCATCCTGACCTCGGGCGGCCCGCTGGACTCCACGCACATATTCGCGACGTGGGCGTTCCAGGTCGGCATTCAAAGCAGCGACATTCCGCTGGGCGCCTGCGTTTCGCTGTTCATGGTGCCGATCCTCGCAGTCGCGGCAATCTTCATTCTGCGCGACGTCAACAAACGTGGGAACGAAGCCTGATGAGCACGCTTGCAATCGACAAGGGCGGCCCCACGCGCAAGGTCAAATACCGGAGCATGAGCCGGGATCGCACCTGGGCGCTGCGCTGGTCCTACTTCTTCCTGGTGCTGTTCGCGATATTCTCGCTCACTCCGCCGATCTACATGCTGATCACCTCGCTCAAGAGCAGCGCGGAGATTTCGGCGGCGACCAATCCCTGGTGGGTGTTTCATCCCACCCTGTCCAACTATGTCGAGCTTCTGACCTCGAACCAGTTTCTGCGCTTCTTCTGGAATTCCGCCATCGTCTCCATCGTGGTCGTGATGGTCACCATGCTGATCAGCATCCCCGCGGCATTCGCGCTGGCGCGGATGAAGTTCTGGGGCTCGACGACGCTCGCGACCGGCGTGTTCCTCACCTACCTCATTCCGGACAGCCTCCTCTTCATTCCGCTGTTCAAGATGCTCGCGGTGGTCCAGGACCTGACTGGCATCACGCTGCTCAACCGATGGTACGTGCTGCTGTTCATCTATCCGACGCTGACCGTGCCGTTCTGCACCTGGATCATGATCGGCTATTTCGCCTCCATTCCGAAGGAGCTGGACGAGGCCGCTCTCATCGACGGCGCCTCCTGGCTGCAGACCCTGACGCGGATATTCATCCCGGTCGCCCTGCCCGGGCTGATCGCGGCGACCATCTTCGCGTTCACGGTGTCCTGGGCGCAGTTCCTCTATCCCCTGGTGTTCACGACGTCGGTCGATCAGCTCGTGCTGCCGGTCGGCATCACCACCACGCTGATCAAGGGCGACGTCTTCAACTGGGGGCAGATCATGACCGGCGCGCTGCTGGGCGCCGCGCCGCCGCTGATCATCTACGCCTTCCTGATGGACTATTACATTGCCGGCCTGACCGCCGGCGCGACAAAGGGTTGATGGCTCATGGCTGAAGTTGCTTTGCGGAAGGTAGTCAAGCGTTACGACGATGTCGAAGCCGTGCGCGGCATCGATCTCGACATCGCCGACCACGAGTTCATCGTGCTGGTCGGCCCGTCCGGCTGCGGCAAGTCGACGACGCTGCGCATGATCGCAGGCCTCGAGGACATCAGCGACGGCGACATCATGATCGGCGGCGACGTCGTCAACGACGTGCCGCCGAAGGACCGCGACATCGCGATGGTGTTCCAGAACTATGCGCTCTATCCGCACATGACGGTCGCCGAGAACATGTCGTTCGGGCTGCGTCTGAAGCACTATCCCAAGGCCGAGATCAAGGCGCGGGTGACGGAAGCCGCGCGCCTCCTCGACATCACCGACCTGATCGACCGCAAGCCGAAGCAGCTCTCCGGCGGCCAGCGCCAGCGCGTCGCGATGGGGCGGGCCATCGTGCGCAATCCGAAGGTGTTCCTGTTCGACGAGCCGCTGTCCAATCTCGACGCCAAGCTGCGCGTGCAGATGCGGATCGAGATCAAGAAGGTGCACCAGAAGGTGCGCACCACCACGGTCTACGTCACCCACGACCAGGTCGAGGCGATGACGCTGGCCGATCGCGTGGTGGTGATGAACAAGGGCCGGATCGAGCAGATCGGCACGCCGAACGAGCTCTACCACAAGCCGGCGACGCGCTTCGTCGCGGGCTTCATCGGCTCGCCGGCGATGAACTTCATTCCGTGCCGGCTCGAGGATGTCGGCGGCACGCTCCAGATCCGCCTCACCGACCGCATCGCTTTCCCGCTGCCGCCGGCCCGCGCCGCACGTTACAACGCGCTGCCGCGCACCGACAAGCTGCTGCTGGGCCTCCGGCCCGAGCATCTCACCGAGTCGCATGCGCATCTGGAGCCCGGCGTCGAGACCTTCGACACCGTGCTCGACGTCACCGAGCCGATGGGAATGGAGACGCTGGTCTATTTCGGGCTCGAGGGCACGCCGGTCTGCGGCCGCGTCAATCCCAATGCCGGCGCCAAGGACGGGGCACCCATGCGCCTGGCGATGGACCTCAACAACATGCACCTGCTAAATGAAGAAACCGGCGTCGTGTTGTGACGCCGGCTTAAGAAACGCGAGGCAGGCAGGGGAGCGATGGCGACCAACAAGAAGAAGATATTCGTTACACAAACTTTGTCGCAAGGGGCACGCGCCCTCCTCACCCAGCGGGACGATATCGAGCTCGTCGAGTTTGCGAACCTGATCTCGGCGAAGGACTTCGAGGCCTTGTTGAAGAGCCATGCCCCCGTCCACGGCGTGGCCCTCGGCGCCACCGCCTTCGGCGAGACCGAGCTCGAAGCAGCCAGGGACATGAAGGTGGTGACCCGCATCGGCGTCGGCTACGACGCCGTCGACGTGCCCGCCCTCTCCCGCCGCAAGGTGCCGTTGATGGTCGCCGGCAGTGCGAACTCGCCCTCGGTCGCGGAAGCGGCGCTGTTCATGATGCTGACGCTGGCCAAGCGCGCGCAGGAGATGCACGCCTGTGTCAGGGACGGCAAATGGGCCGACCGGCTCGGCATGCTGCCGTTCGATCTCTACGGCAAGACCGTGCTGATCATCGGCTTCGGCCGCATCGGCAGTCGCACCGCCAAGCGCTGCCTGGCGATGGAAATGACGGTGCAGGTCTACGATCCCTTCAAGGGAGCCGCCGAGATCAAGGCGGCCGGATGCGAGCCGGTGCCTGACCTCGACGCCGCGCTGCCAAACGCCGATTTCGTCACGATCCACTGTCCGAAGACGCCGGAAACCGTCGGCCTGTTCGACGCGGCGCGGATCGGCCGGATGAAGCCGAAATCCTACCTCATCAACACCGCGCGCGGCGGCATCGTGAAGGAGGCTGCGCTGTACGACGCCCTGGTCTCCGGCAAGCTCGCCGGCGCCGGCATCGACGTGTTCGAGGTGGAGCCGCCGCCGGTCAGCAACGCGCTGTTCGCGCTGCCCAACGTCATCGTCGCCCCGCATGTCGCGGGCGTGACGGTCGAGGCTGTCCAGCGCATGAGCGAGCAGACCGCGCGCAACATCCTGAGTGTGCTCGACGGCGATCCGATCAGGCAGAACGTGATCAACCAGGACGTGCTGGGCTGAGGCAAACCCCGGGGCGGGCGCCGGATGCGCCCGCCTTCGGGCCGCCAGAAAGCGTCCCATTTTGGTGCAGATCGAGCCCCAACTCAGCCTTAATCAAACGCGCGTAATAAGGCCTGCCGCGGCGGCAGTGGGACAGATTGGCCGGCCGCGTCGAGCTGGAGGATGAACCCTTGTCAGAGATCGACCCGACCGACCACGCGCTCGCGACCATCGCCAGCATCCTGGAGCACCCCGAGCCCGTCCTCGTCGTTCGCGAGACCGAGACCATCCGGGAGACCGAGATCGTCGTCGTCGGTGAGCAGCCGTCCGTCGAAGAGCATCATGCTGTCGAAGAGCATCCGATGATCGACGAGCAGCCGCTGGTGCCGGAGCACATCGATGCGGATGGCTACAGCAAGGTTGGCCCCGGTCCGATGGTCGCGATCCGCCTCAAATGGACGGTCCATCGCGGCGACGACGACCAGTTCTACGTCCATGAGACCATCGGCGAGCAATCCGCCCCCGTGGTCAGCGGTCCGATGACGAGCGAGGCCGCCGTGCGCTTCGTTGACGAGCGGGAAGACGAGTCACATCGTCGCTTCGAAGAGCTGCGCAGCGAGATCGCCGGCCGAAGCTCGCTCGCCGACTACGAGCGCAAGGGCGAAGCGTAAGCTCTACCGCCGCCCGAGATAATCCTTCTTCACCAGCTCGACGCCGGCGTGCCGCAACAGGTCGTAGGCCGTGGTGACGTGAAAGAAGAACTGCGGGACGCTGAACGTCAGCAGCAGCGTCCGCCCGGTAAAGGGCAGCTCGGTCCCGTTCTTCAACCTGAAGAAGACGTTCCGTTCCGCAGCCGCATCGATCTCCGCGCGCGGAAGGCTTTCGATGAACTCGATGGACGTTGCGATGCGCGCCTGAAGCCCGGCCATGTCGTGCTCGAGGGCCGGCAGCGCCACCGGCTCGCACTGCGCCAGCAAGGCCGGCGCGACCACCGCGTGACGGCAGGCTTCGCCGACCTGCTGCGCCAGATCGTACATGTTCGGCGCAAGGCGCATGCCGAGCAGAACCGTCGGATTGAACTTGCGGGCCTCCGCATCAGCGACGCCCTTGTCGAGCAGCGCAGACAGGTTGCGCAAATAGGGCACGAAGAGGCCGACTGAGGCCTCGTACATCGAGATCGTCACCTCAAGGATTCCCTTCAATTCTGCCGCATCACCGAGTGGCATCTGGTCCAAATCCACCGCCCAAGGGCTGCACAATGACAGCTCGGGCATGGGTGGAAAAGAGATGATCGTTCAGTTCTGGACGGCTTTGGCCGAGGCGTTGCTGGTGACATGGCGCAGTCCCTCGGCAAGACGCTCGGCGTCAAGATTGATTGGCTCCAGCGCGACATGGCACTGAAAGCCTTCGTCGACCAATGGCTGCATATTTCCATGGAAGACGGCAGCTACAAATTGTCTACGCCGCCTGGTTCGGCTGGGCGTTCTTGCCGCGTCCTCCTGTCGCTGCCTTGGCCAAACTTTGGACCGGCTCCGGGCCTATTGAACCCGGAACCACCGGAAGACGACTCATACCAACGACAGTGATCTAGATCACTTTTTGCGAGCGAGCCGGCGCGTAAGCGTCGGTCCGGGGACCACCTGTTCAGGAGACGGAAATGAGGAAGCTGTTGGCCACGGCCGCATTCCTTTTGGCGAGCACCGCCGCGCAGGCGCAGTACACGTTCGAATATGGCGGGCGCACCATCCGCATCGATCCGGACCGCGGCACGGTGCAGATCCCCGGCGTCTACGACAACACCGGCCAGAGCAAGCCCAAGAAGGCCAAGAAGAACGAGACGACCCCGGGCCAACAAGCGCCGCAGCAGGCCACGGTCGAGCCCCAAACGCCGGCCGCGCCAGCTCCCGCCCCCGCTCCCATCGCCCCGCCGCCTGCGGCTGCGCAGGCACCTGTGCCTGCTGCACCCGCTGCTGCTGCACCCGCTGCAGCACCGCCGCCTCCGGCGGCAACCGCCAGCAATGCGCCGGCCGAGACCGCTGTGCTGCCGCCGCCTGCACCGGCCACGCAGCAGGCAGCTCCCGCCGTGACACCACCGCCGGCCCCAGCCGTGGCTGCGGTCCCTCCGGCGCCGCCTCCGCCCGCTCCGCCCCCGGCAACCGCCCCAGTCCAGGCGGCTGCCGTCGCGCCGCCCGCTCCTGCAGCGGCGCCCACGCGCGATCTCAATTCACCGCTCGGCGTCTGGCTGACCGAGGAGAGGGAAGGCAAGGTCCGCATCGAGCAATGCGGCAGCAATCTCTGCGGCTATTCGGTCGACAGCAAATCGAACCAGAACGGCGAGCAGGTCCTGATCAACATGAAGCCCGGCAAGGACCAGAAATGGTCCGGCCGCATCCTCGATCCGAACTCCGGCTCGACCTACGATTCCACGATTGCGATGAAAGGCACCGACCGGCTGCGCGTGCAGGGCTGCGCCTTCGGCGGCATGTTCTGCGGCGGCCAGACCTGGACACGCGTGAACTGAGTTTTTTGCACTCTCCAATACCGAGTCATTCCGGGGCACGCGAAGCGTGAACCCGGAAGCTCGAGATTCTCAGGTGCGCAATTGCGCACCATAGTCGGCTCAATGAGCCGCCCGGAATGACTCTTGAGCAGCGTGCGCCGGCTCACAGAGCCGCTTGCGCGCGTGACAGCCCTCACATCGCCGGTTCCACGCCCGTGCCACGATCCCCGCATGGTCACCCACAGGGACGTGTCATGAACGGCTTTCGCAAAGGTCTCCTCGCTTCCCTCGTCGCCATCGCCTTCCCGCTCACGCAGGCTGATGCTGCGACAAGCACTTTCGACGGCACATGGAATGTCCGCATCTCGTCGTCGAGCGAAACCTGCGGCAGCGGCGCAACCGTCGCAATCGGCATCAACAACGGTCAGATCGCCTCGAGCAGCGCCGCGGTGAACGCGTCCGGTCGCGTTGCCGATGCCGGTAGCATCAACGTCACCTTGAGCACCGGCGTCAAGCGCGCCGTCGGCTTCGGCCGGCTCAGCGGCAGCTCGGGCTCCGGCACCTGGCGCGGCGCGATGTGCACTGGGTCGTGGACGGCGGAGCGGATGTAAGTTGCGGTGTCCCGGACAAGCAGCGGCGCCTCAGGGCGACGCGTCTTGTCCGAGACACGGCGCGTTAACCGACCGCGGCCCCGTACTCTGCGTCGGTGACCGGCTCGAGCCAGGTCGAGTAGACGCCGTCGAGCGCTTCCTGCATGGCGATGTGGCACATGGCGTTGGTCGGCGATGCCCCGTGCCAGTGCAGTTCACCCGGCGGAATCCAGACAGTGTCACCAGGACGGATCTCGCGGATCGGCCCGCCCTTGGACTGGATGCGGCCGACGCCGGAAATGACGTAAAGCGTCTGCCCGAGCGGATGATGATGCCAGTTGGTGCGTGCGCCCGGCTCGAACGACACGCGCGAGCAGTTCAGCCGTGCCGGCGCGGGCGCCATGATCACGGGGTCCTGCAAGACAGTGCCGGTGAAGTGTTCCTTGGGCGCGTGGCGGGTCGGCCGCGTGCCTGCAACAGTGATCTCCATCGAAATGACCTCTCTTCTTCCCGGTTACTTCTTGCTCGCGGCGTAGCGCGCCTTGGTTTCGGCATTCATGGGGTAGAGGCCCGGCAGCGCCGCGCCGTTGTTCACCTCGTTGACGATCCAGGCCTCCATCCGCTCCTGCTCGACGCCCTCGGCGAGGACATGATCAAGCATCGCCTGCGGGATCAGCACGCAGCCGTCCTGGTCGGCGACGACGATGTCGTTCGGGAAAACGGCAACGCCGCCGCAGCCGATCGGCTCGCCCCAGCCGACGAAGGTGAGGCCCGCAACGGAAGGCGGCGCGGCATAGCCGTCGCACCATACCGGAAGATTGGTGCCGAGCACGCCCTCGACGTCACGCACGACGCCATCGGTGACCAGCGCGGTGACGCCGCGCTTGACCATGCGGGCGCACAGGATGTCGCCGAAGATGCCGGCATCGGTGATGCCCATGGCATCGACCACGGCGATGCATCCTTCCGGCATCGCCTCGATCGCGGTGCGGGTCGAGATCGGCGACGACCAGGATTCGGGCGTCGCCAGATCCTCACGCGCCGGCACGAAGCGTAGCGTGAAGGCCGGTCCCACCAGGCGCGGCAGGCCCGGGCGGAGCGGACGGGCGCCGCGCATCCACACATTGCGCAGCCCCTTTTTCAGCAGGACCGTGGTGATCGTGGCGGTGGTGATGCCGGCGAGGGTCTTGCGGGCTTCGGGGGACAGCGACATGGACGAGAACGAGCTCCGGATAGGCGGGAAAGAACGCGCGCATCTTGCGAGCCGCAGCCCTTGCGTCAAGGGCCAAGAGGGTCCCAATAACGCAGGGCCGCTGAGCTGTTATGCGACGCGATAACAAGGCTTTATCGGCTCCCCTTGCATTAATTTATTGGACTTGCGGGCGCATTTACGCGAAGCAGGGGTGACGCGGAACTCAACGTCGAGCCCGCACGCTTCCAAAAGTCCGATTTCGACAGCTCTTCGACAGCTCAATGGCCGCGACGCTTCCCCCGCCCCGCCTTCTGCCCAGCGGCGACAGCGCCGTCACGGTCGAGTTCAGCCGCACCATCGACGAGGACGCCAACCAGCGCGTGCTGGCTCTCGACAAGGCGCTCGCAGCAAGCCCCATCGACGGCATCACCGAGACCGTGCCGACCTATCGCTCGTTGCTGGTTCACTACGACCCCGAAAAGATCGGTTTCGACGCGCTCGGCGAAAAGATCCTCCCGATCGCCACCCGGCCGCTGCCGCCGGTCACCAAGGCGCGCCGCTGGCGCATTCCCGTCGCCTATGGCGGCGAGCATGGCATCGACCTCGAGGATGTCGCGAAGGCGCTCAACACCACGCCCGACGACATCATCGCCCGGCATGCGGGCGGCGACTACAAGGTCGCCATGATCGGCTTCACGCCGGGCTGGTCCTATCTCAGCGGCCTCGACAAGTCCCTGCACATGTCGCGGCGGCAGAATCCGCGGCTGCTGACGCCGGCGGGCACGATCTCGATCGGCGGCATCCAGGCCGGGATCCAGTGCCTCGCCGCGCCGAGCGGCTGGCATCTGCTCGGCCGCACGCCGGTGCGAACCTATCAGCTCCACCGCAATCCGACCTTCCTCACCGAGCCCGGCGATCGCGTGACGTTCTTCGCCATCGACCACAAGACGTTCGCGGAACTGGACCGCGCCGCGGAAGCCGGCGAGATCATCGCCGAGCAGGTGGCCGCATGAGCCGGCTCGTCGTCGCCAGCATCGGGCCTGCGAGCTCCGTCCAGGATGGCGGCCGCCTTGGCGCGCAGCGCTATGGCTTGACGGTCAGCGGGGCGATGGACCGCTTGTCGCTTGCGGCAGCGAACATCCTGGTCGGCAACGAGCCGTTCGCGGCGGCTGTGGAGATCGGCCCGTTCGGCGCTTCCTTCACTGCCCGCGACGGCGCCGTCCGCGTCGCGATATCAGGCGCGCCGCGCAATGCGGACGTCGCCGGAAGCCCGGTCGCGATGGACACATCGGTGACGCTGAGGGACGGCGAGACGCTGACGCTCGGCTTTGCCCGCGGCGGCGCCTTCACCTATCTCGCGATCGAGGGCGCGATCAAGGGCGAGCCGGTGTTCGGCAGTCTTGCGGTGAATGCCCGCGCCGGTCTCGGCAGCCCCTACCCGCGCCCGCTTCAGGCCGGCGACGAATTCATCGTCGATGCCGCGAGCGGCGCGCCGGAGCTACGCATCGAATTGCCGAAGCCAGCGACAGGTCCGATCCGGGTCCTGCTGGGTCCGCAGGATGACGAGTTCGACGAGGCCAACAAGGCGCTGTTCCTGAACAGCGAGTGGAAGATCTCGGCAACCTCCGACCGCATGGGCTACCGGCTCGAAGGGCCCCCGATCAAGCATCTGCACGGCCACAACATCGTCTCCGACGGCACCGTCAACGGCAGCATCCAGGTGCCCGGCAACGGCGCGCCGATCGCGCTGATGATGGATCGCGGCACCTCCGGCGGCTATCCGAAGATCGCAACCGTGATTACGGCCGACGTCGGCCGCCTTGCCCAGACCTCGGCGGGAACCGCATTTCGCTTCAAGGCCGTCAGCATGGCCGAAGCGCAGGACGAGGCGCGCAGGTTTGCCCAGTTGATCCGCAGCCTGCCCGATCGCCTGCGCTCCTCTGACACCGTCGCGCTCAACATCGCGGCGCTCAGCGATGCTAACGTGGCGGGCTATGCGGTCAGCGCCGTCGATGCCGGGACCTGGCAGGTCACGGCCGAGCCGTAAGCCACAACGAAGACCAGAGGCGGAGAGCACCCATGAAGACAGTCGATCTCAATTGCGACCTCGGCGAAGGTTTTGGCGCGTGGGAGATGGGCAACGACGCCGCCATGATCGAGCTCGCAAGCTCGGTCAACGTCGCCTGCGGCTTCCATGCCGGCGATCCCGACATCATGCGGCGGACGGTCGAGCTGGCGAAGGCCCGCGGCGTCTCGGTCGGCGCGCATCCCGGCTACCGCGACCTGCACGGCTTCGGCCGCCATCCGATCGCGGGCCTGAAGGCCTCCGAGATCGAGAATCTCGTCGCCTACCAGATCGGCGCGCTGCAGGCGATCGCGACCGCCGCCGGCATCAAGGTGACGCATGTGAAGGCGCATGGTGCGCTCTCCAATGTCGCCTGCGAGGACGACATGACCGCGAAGGCGATCGCCGCCGGCATCAAGGCGGTCGATCCCAGCCTGATCTTCGTCGTGCTCGCCAATTCGAAGCTGGTGAAGGCCGGCGAAGTGGCCAATCTGCCGATGGTGCACGAGGTCTTCGCCGACCGCGCCTATGAGGACGACGGCAACCTCGTCTCGCGCAAGAAGCCCGGCGCGGTGCTGCACGATGCCAAGGCGATCGCCGACCGGGTGGTGCGCATGGTGCAGGACGGCGCGGTGGTGTCAGTGACCGGCAAGGTGATCAAGATGCGCACGGATACCGTGTGCATCCACGGCGACACGCCGGGCGCAGTCGACATCGCGCGTGGTGTGCGTCAGGCGCTGAAGGATGCGGGGATCGAGGTCGCGCCGTTCAAGCGCGGGTGAGGTACGACAGGCGCCGTAGGGTGTGCAAAGCGAAGCGTGCCCACCAAACCGAATATATTGAGAGATGGTGGGCACGGCACGCGAAGAGCGCGCCTTTGCCCACCCTACGAGAACTCTAAAACGGATGCACCGAGAGCGTGCCGAACACGATCGCCGCGATGACCGCAAATGCGCTGTAGAGCGCCAGATGATGGGCGTTCGCCCGGGTCTGCCGCGAGAGCGAGCGCGCGTAGAAGTGCAGTCTGGCTTCCGCCGATAGTTCGCGCATGTTCGATCTCCAACGCCCCATTTGCGGGAGTATGAGGGATCAACCAGGGCGGGAGGCAAGATGGTGGCGCAAATAGCGATGCGCCTCCTCCGAGGCGGCCGTCTTGCAGATGTAAATTCTCTTAGGGCCCCGGTTCCGAGAATCTTATTCGTTCAAATCCGAGCCAGTCGGAACCGGCTCGGATAACAGTCAGCGGCAGCGGTCAGTACACATCCGCCTGGAAGCGGCCGGTCTTCTTCAGCTCGGCGACGAAACTGACGGCTTCGTCGGTCGAGCGCGCACCGAACTGGGCGACGATGTCGACCAACGCACGCTCGACGTCCTTGGCCATGCGCTTGGCGTCGCCGCAGATGTAGAAATGCGCGCCGTCGGCAAGCCAGGTCCACAATTCGCGGCCGACCTCGCGCATGCGGTCCTGCACGTAAAACTTCTTCTCGCCGTCGCGCGACCAGGCGAGCGACAGGCGCGTGAGTACGCCCGATGTCTTCATCGCGTTGAGCTCGTCCTGGTAGAAGAAGTCGCAATCGCTGCGCTGATGGCCGAAGAACAGCCAGTTCTTGCCGGGCGCACCGGTCGCCTTGCGGTCGAGGAGGAAGGCGCGGAACGGCGCGATCCCGGTGCCGGGACCGATCATGATAACAGGCGTCTTCGGGTCCTGCGGCAGGCCGAAACCATGCGCCTTCTGCACGTAGACCTTGAGCTTGTCGCCCTCATTGATGCGCTCGCCGAGGAAGGTCGAGGCGACGCCGAGCCGCTTGCGCTTGCCGATGACGTAGCGCACGGAGTCCACCGTCAGCGACAGCTTTCCGGGCGTCGCATTGTGCGAGGACGAGATCGAGTAGAGCCGCGGTTGCAGCGGCTCCAGCGCCTCGACGAAGGCCTCGGGATGCGGCCGCATGCCGGAAAACTTCTGGAGCGCCGCCATCACGTCGAGGGTGGCGGCATCGCCGTCGGGATCCTCGCCCTGTGCCAGCGCCCGCGCCTTCTCGCGCGCCGCGCCGCCGGTGATGAACGAGATCAGTTCGAACAGCGTGTCGGGTGCCGGCGACAGCGAGACGTCGTCGATCAGCACCTCGCGCAGCGTCTTGCCGTTGACCTTGGTCGTGTGGGAAGCGCCGAGCAGCGCGATGATCTGGTCGACGAGGCCGACATCGTTGCGTGCGAACACGCCGAAGGAATCGCCGACGACGTAGTCGAGTTTGCTCTCGGAGAGATCGAACTCGACGTGATAGGTCTCCTTCTCCGACTTTCCCTTGTTGAGAAGACGGCGCGACAGGAAGGTTGCGGTCACAGGGTTGTCGCGCGAGCGGCCTGGCTCTGCGATCGTCACGGTGACGGCCGGCGCCGCCGCGTCCGGCTTGTCGGCCGATTTGGCCACTGGGGCCTTGTCGAGCTCTTCGTACAGCGACTTCAGCATCCGCGCGGTTTCCTTGCCGCCGGGAACGCAGAGGTTGAGCCGTGCTTCGCTGCGGCTCGCGATCGCCTCCGAATAATCGTGGCAATTGTAGCCGCACTGGCCGCAGTCCTGCTGCGCCATCGCCGCCATCATCTTGCGGCGCAGGGGTCGTCCCTCGGCGAGCTTCATCCGCTCGGCGATCGGCATGGTCTGGTCGTGCCACGGCGCCTCGCCGTCGTCGCCGTCACCGGCTTGCATGACGGCCGCGCCCTGCTCCGCCGACAATGGTGTCGCGACGTCAGGCGACAGCAGCCCGGCGAAGAAGCCGTTCAGCCAGGAGCGCTGCGCGTCGGAGAACGGCGCGCTGGGTGGGATGATGTCGAGCTTGGGCGGAGGGGTGATCTGGTTCATGCGGACACCTGTGCATCGGCAAGCTTGCGCAGCGTTTCGCCGTCATGGCGGCGCGCAAAGGACAGGAACGTTTCTTCGGGAGAGGAGCGATGGGCGATGTAGGCCTTGAGCAGTGCTTCGACCGTCTTCGGCGCGTCCTCGGCCTTGAGGTCGTGATAGACCTCCTGGCCGACATCGGCGTCAGGACCGAACCCGCCGCCGGTGAAGAGGTGATAGCCTTCGACCGTGTCTTCCTCGCCGACCGGCACACGCGCACCGATCAAGCCGATATCGCTGATGTAATGCTGCGCGCAGGAATGATGGCAGCCGGTGACGTGGATGTTGACCGGCTTGTCCATCGCGACGCGCGGCTCGCACCAGTCGCCGATCTCGGCGGCATGGCGCTTGGTGTTCGCCGCGGCGAAGCGGCAGCCGGCATTGCCGGTGCAGGCGATCAGGCCGGCGCGGATGTAGGAGGCCTCCACGGCGAGCCCGATCTGCTTGATCGCCGTGATGGCAAGCTCGACATTCTCGTCGCGCACGCCTGATATCAGCAGGTTCTGCCAGACCGTGAGGCGGATCTCGCCGTCACCGAGATCCCGCGCGACCTTGGCGAGGCCGCGCATCTGATCGGAGCTGAGCTTGCCGAGCGTCAGCGACACGCCGATCCAGTTGAGGCCATCCTGCTTCTGCTTGTGCACGCCGACATGCGCCATGCGATCCGCGGCGGGCCGCGGCGCGAACGCCTCTTCCGGCACGCGCGTGAACGGCGTCTTCAGCCGCTCTTCAACGAGCTTGAGAAAGCCGTCATGGCCCATGGCGTCGAGCACATATTTCAGCCGCGCCTTGTTGCGGTTGGTGCGGTCGCCATGGTCGATGAACACGCGCACGATGGCGTCGGCGACGGCCGTCGCCTGCTCCGGCTTGACGATGATGCCGGAATATTTTGCAAAGTCCTTGTGGCCGGTAATGCCGCCGAGACCGAGGCGGAACCAGACGCCGGGCTCGACGCCGAACCCGTCCTTCACCTCGTATGCGGTGAAGGCGATGTCGTTGGTCTCCTCGAGCACCGCGACCCTGCCGGCGCCGTCGAAGGCGACGTTGAACTTGCGCGGCAGGCCGTAGAGCGAGCGGTCGTTGAGGATATGGTAGTGCCACTCGCGCGCATAGGGCCGCGTGTCGATCAGCTCCTGCGGATCGATGCCGGCCGTCGGCGTTCCCGTCACGTTGCGGATGTTGTCGGCGCCGGAGCCGCGCGAGCACAGGCCGAGGTCCTGGATGCCCTCGATCAGCTTCACCGCGTTCTTCGGTGGAATCTCGCGAAGCTGGAGGTTGGCGCGCGTCGTGACATGACTGTACGGGCCGCAGAGCTCGTCGGCGAGATCGGCAAGGCCCGACAGCTGCCAGTGCTTCATGATGCCGTTCGGAATACGCAGGCGGCACATGTAGGAGTCCTGCGTCGGCGCGACGTAGAAGATGCCGTAATAGCGCCAGCGGAAATTGTCAGCCGGGCTCGGCGGAGCGTTGTCGAGCGCCTGCTGGCGCAGCCGCGGATAGGCATCGAAGGGATGCTCGTCGCGCTTGAACTTCTCCTGGTCGGCGAGCTTCTTGCCGGACGCGATGACCTTGTCCTGCGCCTTGATGTGCACGGCGTCGGGACCGGTCGGCTCGACATTCGCCTTGCCGGCACCCGCGCCGAGACCGCGGCCCACCCGGCTGATCTGCAAGCCGGTCGTGAAGCCTTCGAGATAGCGTTTCTGCTCGTCGGTGAAGTCGACTGAGAGCGTTTCGATTTTCATGGTCGGTAACGAAGCTCCTGCGGCCACCAAGGTGGCTTCGACGGAAATTGTGCGACCCGCGGGAAACTCGGCCGGCTCAAGAGCCCGCTTCGCAACCCGACGGTCCATTCAGCTTCGTTGCTGTGGGACTTGGCTCAGCAGGCACCTATGACAAGCTGGCCGCAGTGCAACATTCAAGTTGCGTGCCAGCTGGGTCGAAATAAAAAGCCTTTTAATATCAGAAGATTAGGATACGCCCGGGAAAATACTGATCCGAGAGCTCTCCCGAAATTCAAGCAGTCAGCCCAAACATTAGCCAACGAACCTACGTGCTCGAAAACGAAGCAGATCCGAATCAGGCCTTCCAGCGCCCGACCTCGAAGGCCTCGAGATGCCCCCGGATGTTGTCGGGATCGAAGACGGGCCCGGCAAAGGCGCCGAACGCCGCTGGAGCTTCAATGGGCGCCCTGTTGCCAAGGGCTGCGTCGTAAAGGTCGGGCCTGAACACCGCCATTGCCGTGTTGACGCCGTCCGGGGTCAGGGCCGTCTGCCCCCAGCGCACCATCTGGGCATAGAGCCAGGCGGCCTGGACCGGATCGGGGCGCCCTGCCCCTTCGCGCCCAACGAGGAGGTAGCGACCGCTTTCACGGAAGGTACCGTCGGGCGAGATCTTGAGGCGTCCGGTGAGGGTGCGCTGAATGACCTCGGCATCGACGCCGATCCGCTCCGGCTGGGCCAGGATCTGCGCCGCCTCCGTGCGGTTCTCGGGATGCTCGATGAACTCGGCGGCTTTCACGGCCGCGCGCACCAGTGCTGCAACCACGTCCGGATTCTTGTCGGCCCAGGTCTGGCGGACCGCCAGCACCTTCTCCGCCGCACGGACCAGGATGTCGGAGACGAAATGCAGGATATGCCCGATGCCGAGATCGACCGCGACCGAATTCCATGGCGCGCCGACGCAGAACGCATCGACATGGCCGTTCTTGAGGCTGTCGACCATGAAGGGCGGCGGCAGCACTACGAGGCGCACGTCCTCGTCGGGATCGACGCCCGCCGCGGCCATCCAGAACCGCAATTGATAATTGTGGGTGGAGAACGGGAAGGTCATGCCGAAGGTCAGCGGCTCGGCCCCTGCCTTGCGCCTGATGGCAACGACCTTCGCCAGCGCCTTCGCGGTCGCCATCGGGTCAAACCGATCGCCGTCGATCTCCTCCATCAGCGCGGCATGGAGCGCCGGCGACACCGTGATGGCATTGCCGTTGATGCCGAGATTGAACGGCGCTGCGATCGGCACCTTGACGTGACCGAGTCCGAGCGAAGAGGCAATCGCCACGGGCGCCAGGAGATGCGCGGCGTCGAACAGGCCGATATTGAGCTTGTCGCGGACGTTGGACCAGGAGACCTCGCGCACCAGCTCGACGTCGAGCCCTTCGGCGGCGGCAAATCCCTTGTCGACGGCGACGATCAGGGCGGCGGCATCGACCAGCGGAATGAACCCGATGCGGAGGGGAACGGTCATTTCAGCATCTCCGACGCGGTGATGATCGACTGTGCGATCTCGCCGATTTTCTTCTTCTCGCGCATCGCCGTGGAGCGCAGCAGCACATAGGCCTCGTCCTCGGTCAGGCCCTTCACCTTCATCAGAATGCCCTTGGCGCGTTCGATGATCTTGCGGTCCTCGAGCTGCGACTTGGTCCGCTCCAGCTCCTCCTGGAGCTTGGCGAAGGCGTTGAAGCGGGACACGCAGAGGTCGAGAATTGGCTTGATGCGCTCCTTCTTCAGGCCGTCGACGATATAGGCGGACACCCCCGCCTCGACCGAGGCCTGGATCGAGGCTGAATCGCTCTGGTCCACGAACATGGCGATCGGCCGCTTCACGGCACGGCTGACCTGGAACATCGCTTCCAGCACGTCGCGGCTGGGGTTCTCCAGGTCGATCAGGATGATGTCAGGATCGACCGCATAAATGCGGGCGAGCAGGCTCTGCATCTCGCTGATATGGACCACTTGCGTGAATCCGGCCTCCCGCAATCCCTCCTCCAGGATCGCGGCCCGGATCGGGCTTTCGTCGACGATCACGATTTTGGGCGACTGTTCGGCGCTCATGGCTCACTCGCGGCGGGTGATTCATCCATAGCATGCCGGTACGCCCTGCAAAGGGTTGTAATTATGGGCAATTGGGACTAGCTCAGGCCGGTCAAATCAGGCAGTTCAGATATGGATCAGACGGCTGCGCCCAAGGTCAGCTTCGTGTCGCTCGGCTGCGCCCGAGATGTCCCTCGCGCACCCATCGGGTACGTTCACGCGTAGCCTGAACTCCGGACACAAGCGTTGCCGATCTTAGACATGCATAGTCTTGTCGACTTCAGCCCGCACCGGAAACATCATACCACAGGAAAAACTAACCAAGGCCATGCCGAGGATGAAAACGGCTCATCGCAGTTTTGCGTACACGGTGTCGAAGCGACAGTTCGAGATCAAGGCGCGCCCGTGATCGGTCACGATTGCTGATCGACAATCGCTTTTCGAGCATCATGTGCCACAGAAGCGGCTCTCAATGGTCGGCTTTAATGCTTGGATCGAGCGCTTCGCACGCCCAGGACGGATGTCAGAGGGCGATGTGAGGCAGCTCTGTGGCGCTCTCCCATCCAAGAATCGAACTTGATTGCAGGCTCAATGATCGCGTCGGTCGAGTGGTGGATTGCCCACGCCAGCTTGTCGATGAACTCGAACTCGAACAGGGCTTCCGGATCATCGCCGAAGTGATATCGGGTGTCGCGCAGGAATGCGAAGCCCCTGTCGCGCAGTTGGTCTTTCCACGCCGGATTCTGCGTGCCTGCATACGCATATCCAACGTCGACGGCGTAGTTCTCGAAGGCTTCGGCCAGCTTCAACATGTCGCCCAGCTTCAGCATCCCGGCCGCATCGCCCATGCCCTGGAGGCGGAAGCTCGTCATGCGGTTCTTGGAGTTCGCGTCGAGTTCGGCTTCCGTCCAACGCATGATGCCGGCGGCGACGCCGCGGGCGAAGCCTTCCTTGATGAACTTCACCTGGATGTTCCGGAGCGCCTGCTTCGCCGCGGCGCGGTCGGCGAACTTGAGGATGACGTCTGGGATCATGGAGGCGATGCTGGCCGCCGAGAACGCTCCCTTCAGGCCGGCCTTGAACATCGCGCCGCGCGTCGGGGCGCCCGTCGCCGGCGAGACCGAGGACTTGGGCTTGGTCCCTCCCCCGCCGCCGTGCACCGCGATATGCATCTTCGGTCTCAGGGCGACCGGCTCGAACTTCAGCGCGTTCACCCCCTGCAGCCGCATCTTAGCGATGTCCTTGGTGTTCTGGCTGAGGAGCACGGGATTCCTGATATTCCGGACATGCGCGCTGGCGCGGACATGGGCGACCATCTTGGCGTCCCCATGCCCAAGCCCCGCGGCAGTGGCCTGATCGGTCCACGCCCGCACCTGGGCAAGAGGGACCTGCGAGGCCATGGTATCGACCTGGAGGCCGAAGCGCTGCAGGAAAGCTTGCCGCTGCGCCATGTTCTGCGCACCAGCCTTCGAGAAGAGGAACTCGGTCTCGACATGCTTGGGAAGAAGCATCTTGAAGCCGTCCCTCTGCATGCGCGCCAGTTCGTCGAGGCCGCCCTGGAGCGCGCCGGACTCGATGTCGATAAGAAGGCTGGTGTCGAACCAAACGACGGTGCTCATGGCGAAGCCTGTTAGAAGGGGATTTGAACTATGTATGTGTCCGGGCCGCCCGGAGGGCGATGATCTTGAGGAAGCGGGCTTCGTGGGGCACGCTCGATTGGCATGGCTCTTACTCCGAAGCAGACGAGCAAATTGTAGTTCTTTGTAGCAATTGCTGGACAACACGTTCAAAAGCATCGTCGGCTAAAATAATCCGGCGGAAATTCTCAAGTCGGGGTCACGAGCGACAAAACTCAATATGAGCATATTAGGTATGCTTTCGGTTGCATAACGGCCGAAACCTCCTCCAGCAGGGAGGTTGAGCCTGGCTGCCGAGCGGTGATTCAAGCCCGGAATGGAGCGGCCGAATTACGCGTTATGAACTCACCGAGCGGACTGCCATCAAGCCGATGCTGCCGAACGAGCCGCGCGGTGTGCCACGGGGTAAACGACCGTCGAGTCCTCATGGCATGAGGCCTCGGCGAATATCCCACCAAAGAGAAATCGGACGGACGTGCTTTGCTTCAGCCCATATCTCGATGGGGCTCCCAACTTGGTCGAGCGGTCGTTCAATTAGATCAAACACTGTCGACGTGTGGCAACGCGATACGACAAGCAGGCGGCCAACTGTCTCGCATTCGTCCAGCGTGCTTCCATACGCCTGTGGCTACGCGGTAATGAGGCCACGTCTAGCTACTGCCAGATCGCGTCACAATATATGCGCGAGCGTTGCCGCATGGAGCACGTTAGTTATTGAATTTCGTCATTGGATCAATTAGTTGGATTGCGTATCCGAACAATCCAGATGTAGGTTCCAGGCGATTACATGGAAAGAGCGCCGCGTATTTCATTCACTTCGCTCGGGTGTCCCAAGGCATTGGTGGATTCCGAGCGCATCATCACGCGCCTGCGCGCGGAGGGTTACGAGCTCGCCCGCAAGCATGACGGGGCCGACATCGTCATCGTCAACACCTGCGGCTTCCTCGACAGCGCCAAGCAGGAATCGCTCTCGGCGATCGGCGAGGCCATGGCCGAGAACGGCAAGGTGATCGTGACCGGCTGCATGGGCGCGGAACCCGAGCAGATTGAGCAGGCCTATCCGGGCGTGCTCTCCATCACCGGCCCGCAGCAGTATGAGAGCGTGCTCGATGCCGTGCACCGCGCGCTGCCGCCTGCGCATAATCCGCATCTCGACCTGGTGCCGCCGCAGGGCATCAAGCTGACGCCGCGGCACTACGCGTACTTGAAGATATCCGAAGGCTGCAACAACCGCTGCACCTTCTGCATCATTCCGAAACTGCGCGGCGACCTCGTCTCGCGCCCAGCCAACGACGTGTTGCGCGAGGCCGAGCGCCTGGTCGGCGCTGGCGTCAAGGAATTGCTGGTGATCTCGCAGGACACCTCCGCCTACGGCGTCGATCTGAAATACGCCGAGAGCCCCTGGAAGGACCGCCAGGTCCGCGCCAAATTCCTCGACCTCGCGCGCGAGCTCGGCGAGTTGGGTGCCTGGGTCCGACTGCAATATGTCTACCCCTACCCGCACGTCGACGAGGTCATCGCGCTGATGAACGAGGGCAAGGTGCTGCCCTATCTCGACATCCCCTTCCAGCATGCGAGCCCCGAAGTGCTGAAGGCGATGAAGCGCCCCGCCGCGCAGGACAAGACGCTGGCACGCATCAAGCGCTGGCGCGAGGAATGTCCCGATCTCGCCTTGCGCTCGACCTTCATCGTCGGCTTCCCCGGCGAGACCGATGCAGACTTTGCTTACCTGCTCGACTGGCTCGATGAGGCCGAGATCGACCGGCTCGGCTGCTTCAAATACGAGCCGGTTGCGGGGGCGACGTCGAACACGATCGAGAACCCGGTGCCGGAAGAGGTCAAGCAGGAGCGCTACAACGCACTGATGGCGCGCCAGCAGAAGATCTCGGCACGACGGCTGAAGCGCAAGGTCGGCACGCGCCAGCAGATCATCATCGACGAGGTCGGCCCGACCGTTGCGAAGGGCCGCTCCAAGTCCGACGCGCCGGAGATCGACGGCGCGGTCTATCTGACGAGCCGCCGTCCCTTGCGCGTCGGCGAGATCGTCACCGCGAGGATCGAGCGCGCGGACGCCTACGACCTGCACGGCAGCGTCGCGGGGTTCTGAAGGAACTCGCGTACACCAATGCTGGCACAACGTCATGGCCGGGCTTGTCCCGGCCACGCGTTGACACCCGGCATGACGGCCTCTTGAGAATAGGCGCACGCAAGCGCAGCCGCTAGCGTCGCTGGAGCCACAGCTCAATCAAACCAGCCATTTCGTCCCCAGCGTTCCGGCCGCTGCACGCGGGCAAGACCCGCGCGCCTCAGGCATTCCACCGGCCCGCGTTCAGGCTGGGCGCGCCGTACTACGGGGTTGCGCGATACACGGCGCCGACGCCCCAGGTTCCAACGAGCAGATCACCATTCGCCATCCGGCCGAGCGCGACGGCGCTGCCATCGAGGCCGTTCACGACCACTCGCGACAAGCCGCCAAACGACACGCGGCGCACCACGCCAGCCCCGTTGTCGATCGCAAGGACTGCATCGGGGCCGTCTGCCACGATGCCTACGCCAGGCCGATCGAAGCTCTTGCCAAGTTCTTGGGTCTTGCCATCCGGAAGAACGCGCGTCAGCCGTCCGCCATATTGTGTGGCGACCAGACTGCCGTCCGCCATCTCCACCACTCCCACCGGCAAGGACAGCGAACGCGCGACGACCCTGCGGTCGCCGCTGACGGCGTCGATGCTGAGAATCTCGCCTGACGACCGGTTCGCGACGAGCAGCCTGCCATTTCGGCTGAGGGCGATACCGGCCGGCGTGGCAAGATCATTGGCAACGCGCGAGCGGGTGCCGTCCGGTGCGACGCGCTCGATATAGTCGCCAGAGTAGGACGAGATGTAGACGCTGCCGTCCGCACCAATGGCAAGGCCCGCCGGTGACGAAATTGCAGCGGCGAACACGGATCGCTCCCCATCCGGCGTGATCCGCTCGACAGTGTCGCCGCTCCAGTTGGACACATAGACCATTCCGTCGGCGCCGACGGCAATGCCGGTCGGCGACTTGAAACCGTCCCATAATTTCACCGGCGACGAGTGCTCGGCGCGGACCGGCGCCGGGGCAAGGCACGTGAGGGAAGCTGCAATGCCCAGGCTGCCGAGCAAAGAAAGAGTTTGGAGCAAGTTCGTCATGTCGCTTCTCCCGACGCCTGCCGTCCGTCATGCGCGGAAAACACCTCCTTGACTGCGAACAGCCCGTTCAGCGCTGCCGGGAAGCCCGCATAGACGGCCATCTGCATCATGATCTCCACGATCTCGTCGCGAGACAGCCCGACGTTCAGACCCGCCTCGATATGCACTTTGAGCTGAGGCGCGGCATTTCCGAGCGCCGTCAGCGCGGCGATCGTCGCGATCTCTCGATCGCGCAGGCCGAGGTCCGGGCGGCAGTAAATGTCGCCGAACGGAAACTCGATCACGTATCGCGCGAAATCCGGAGCTATGTCGGCGAGTGAAGCGACGACCTTTTCGCCGGCACTGCCGTCAATGCGTGACAGGGCCCGCTGGCCGCGATCGAAGCGGCTTTCGGCTTGTGTTTGGGCGTGCGTCATTTTCCTTCGTCCTCTGTTCGCCGCCGGCATAGCCGGCGATCTTGGTATCAAGGACGAGCAGGCATTCCTGGAGTTCGGCAATCTGCGTGCGAACCTGTTCCCGGTGGATTTCCAGCATCTGCTGCCGGGCGGGCCCGGTGGCTTCGCCTTCATCACGAAGCGCCGCATAACGCAACATGTCCCGGATCGGCATTCCCGTGGTCTTGAGCCGACCGAGGAATGCGATCCATGTGAGGATCGATGCGTCAAAGTCACGCTGGCCGGAGCGATCCCGGTCAGCGTATGGCAGCAGCCCGATGCGCTCATAGTAACGCAGCGTGTGAGTCGACAAGCCGGTTCGTTTTGCGAGGTCGCCGATCTTCATGTGTGCCCGTTCTCGTACTGACGCACGTACAGATACCCCTTCGAGCGCGCTCTAAGTCAAGGGGGATCGAAGGTGCCGTTCCCGCGAGGTCAGGATGGAGCGACAGCAGAAGATTTGGGGCACGCCGGCTGGGCGGCAGGATCGCGGGATTCCGAGCTTCAGGATGCCGCCAGCCATTTCGGCACCCAGCGCTCCGGGCGCGGTGCACGGGCGAGATCAGCCTTTGCCTCGGAGAGCAGCGCCGGCTCGCCGTCGATGGTCGGCCGCAAATCGTATTCGAAATTCGGCATGATCCGACCATCGGCATGAAGCCCGAAATGCATCGTGTACCACAGCCCGAGCTCAGGCTGCGCGCGGCGCATCTGCTCGCGCAGGTCGCGCAGCAGGGACTCGATCGACGCGGCCTCTTCGAACGGCTGCGGTCCGCGCGAGAGCACGCGCGCCTGGTACTGCGCGCCGACGATCGCGATCTCGAAGCGGGTCTGGTCCCAGGGCTTCTTGCTCTTCGGCAGATGCGCCGCCAGCCGCCAGCCGAGCTCGGCCATCAGCCGGTGATTGGCCCAGTAGTCTTCGCGATCCCGGCTCCATTTTTCCACGAAGCCGCGGAAGTCGGGTAGCTCCGACGATGTATCGTCAGGCGCCGCGGCTTCGCCATGCGGCCGTCCGGCGAGCCATTGCGCGAGCTCGACCGTCTGAGCCTCGACCTCGTCATGCGGCTTCAGGTCGCTCCAGGCGTTGTCGAATTGCTGCGACGTCAATTTTGCGAGCAGCCCGTCGAGGCTCGGTGCGAGCAGCTCGTAGTCGCCCTCCGATCCCAGCCCCACGATCGGCGGATTGTCGCGGTCAAGGCCGGCACCATACCAGCCACCCACGGCCGAGCCGTCCGGCAGACGCATGAACAGCGAGAACCTGTCGCGCAGGGGACTGCCGTCGACGATCGGCGCATGATCTGCGAACTGGCCTTGCAGCGCGAAGCAGCCGACGCTGCCCCAGGGGCGCCCCTCGAGCCAGCCGGCAAAGTCGACCAGCAGCCGCGGGGCCTCGATCCCCGGCGGAAATGCGCCGCGAATGCTGTCGAGGTCGATCGGATAAAGCGTGTCGGACAAGGCTGAAACTGTCTCGTTGGTCCCGCCCTCTTGGTCTGAGCCGCCGCGCGTCCGGTTCGACCAATTCGCGTACCTCAATCACAAACGCGCCAGCGACGCGATGGTTTCTGTGGGGGCGGACAATGAAATGGCCAGAAACCAGCGGTATCGGGGGCGGACTATGCGCGCGCCGGTGACCGCATCGGCCTCGCTCGCACGCTTCGTCGTCTCGACTGCCGCAGCGCTATGAGCGAGACTGCCTGCGGAACGTATTGTGACACTATAGTGCATTCACGCAGAGGTCACGGACTCGGCCTAACTCTGCCCGCGCTTTTCAACGCGAGCGAGGAACGAGGATGAGCCTCTCGGGTATGCTGCGCACACAGCGCTTCGACGATTACCGCTTCTACCACCAGAGCACCGTCAACCAGACGCTGCACCTCTTCAGCGCCGTGATCTTCCTCGTCTGCTACGCGCTGCTGTTCGTAGACCCCGCGCTCGCCGGCATCGTCGGCTGGCTTGCGATGCTGACGCGGCAGACCGGGCATTTCTTCTTCGAGCCGAACGGCTATGACGCCGTCAACGACGTCAGCAACGAGTACAAGGAAGCGATCAAGGTCGGCTACAACCAGACCCGCAAGATCATTTTGCTCTTCGTCTGGGGCAGCGCGCCGATCGCGCTGTATTTCCATCCGACGCTGTTCGGACTTTTCGATCCGCCGGCCGGGCGTCTCGACTTCATCCGGCACGTCGGCACGCTCTGGCTCGCGATCGGCGTCGGCGGCGGACTTGCGCGCATGCTCCAGCTCTTCGTCACGCGCGACCTCACGACCGGCCTGGTATGGGCGTTCAAGGTGCTGACCGACCCATTCCACAACATCGCGCTGTACTGGAATTCGCCGCTCAAGCTGATGCGCGGCGAACTGATCGACACCGCGATTGCGGATGCGGATTGGGGCGACGAGGATGCCGAGGAAGCCGCCCACCTAACCTGACCGATGCACGCGAGGCGGGTGTTCGGCAAAACGCCCGCTTGACAAGCCCCGGCATTCGCATGTATTGCCGCGCCCCATGATCAACCGGACCAACCAGCGCACCGCAATGCTCCGTCGTCGCTCCCGCGACGATGAGAGGGTGCGCCATGTCCGACGACGCCGCTGAATCACTAGAATTCAGCTCAAGTCTTCGAGAAGGCCGCACCCGCAAGGTGCGGCCTTTCTGCTTTTTGCACCCGTTTCCACCCGCCTCCAGAGGAGTTCGACATGACCACACATCCGTATGACGCGCTGATGGACATCACCGCACGGCCCAAGGCCGTGTTCGTCCGCGGCGCCGGCTCCTACCTGTGGGACGACAGCCGCAAGCGCTATCTCGATTTCGTGCAGGGCTGGGCCGTGAACTGCCTCGGCCACTCCCCGCCCGTGGTCGCTGACGCGCTTGGCGCGCAAGCCAGGCGCTTGCTGACGCCGAGTCCGGCTTTCTACAACGAACCGAGCCTCAAGCTGGCGCAGGCACTCGTCGACAACAGTGCTTTCGATCAGGTGTTCTTTGCCAATTCCGGCGCGGAGGCCAATGAAGGCGCGATCAAGCTCGCGCGCAAATTTGGCAGCGTGCACAAAGGCGGTGCGTTCGAGATCATCAGCTTCGAAGGCGGCTTCCACGGCCGGACGCTGGCGACGATGTCGGCCTCGGGCAAGAAGGCGTTCGAGCCGCTGTTCGAGCCGAAGGTCGCAGGCTTCAAGAAGGCAAAGCTCAACGACATCGCCTCGGTCGAAGAACTGATCAACGACAACACCATCGCCGTCATGCTCGAGCCGATCCAGGGTGAATCCGGCGTGTGGCCCGCGACCGACCAGTTCCTGCAGCAATTGCGCGCGCTCACCAAGGCGCACGGCCTGCTGCTGATCTTCGACGAGATCCAGACCGGCATGGGTCGGACCGGCAAGCTCTTCCACTATGAGCACACCGGCATCGCACCCGACATCATGACGCTCGGCAAGGGCATCGGCGGCGGCGTGCCCCTCGCCGCGCTGCTGGCGACCGAGCGCGCCTCCTGCTTCGAGCATGGCGACCAGGGCGGCACGTTCAACGGCAACCCGATCATGTGTGCGGCGGGGCTCGCGGTGCTCGAGGAGGTCGGCAAGCCGGACTTCCTGAAGGCGGTCAGCGAGACCGGTCTCTTGCTCGAAAGCGAGTTGCAGAAAGTCTCGGCCCGGCACGGGCTCGGCGGCGTACGCGGACGTGGGCTCTTGCTCGCGCTCGATCTCAAGCTGCCGATAGCACCAGGCACCGTCGCGCAGGCATTCGAGGCCGGCGTGCTGCTGAACGCGCCGCAGGTCGACACGCTGCGCTTCATGCCGGCACTCAACGTCACGAAGGCAGAGATCGCCGAGATGATCGATTGCCTCGACGAGATCCTGACCAAGGCCGGCGCGGCGCGGCGGGTGGCGTAACTGCGAAGTCGTTCCGGGGCGGCTCGAAGAGCCGAACCCGGAATCTCGAGATTCCGGGTTCGATGCTTCGCATCGCCCCGGAATGACGGCGGGTTACGGCTTCAGGATCGAAGCCCCCGTGGTCTTGCGGCTTTCGAGATCGATATGCGCCTTGGCGGCGTCCTTGAGCGCATACGCGTGGTTGATCGGCACGTGCAGCTTGCCGTTGATGACGGCGGCGAACAGCGTGTCGGCACCCTCCAGCAACTCCTTGCGTGTGCCGACATAGTCGTTGAGCTTCGGCCGCGTCGCGAACAGTGAGCCGTGATTGTTGAGCTCGGCGATCGAGAACGGCGGCACCGGACCTGAGGCATTGCCGAAGGAGACGAACATGCCGCGCGGCTTCAGGCAGGACAGCGAGCCCGGGAAGGTCGCCTTGCCGACACCGTCATAGACGACGTCGCAGCCCTCGTTGCGGCTGATCTGCTTCACGCGGGCGACGAAATCCTCCTCGTTGTAGAGGATGACGTGATCGCAGCCATTGGCCTCCGCAAGCTCGGCCTTCTCGCGCGAGCCGACCGTGCCGATGACATGCGCGCCGAGCGCCCTCGCCCACTGGCAGGCAAGCAAGCCGACGCCGCCGGCGGCGGCATGAATCAGCACGCGGTGATGCGGCTCGACCTTGAACGTCTTGTGCAGGAGATACCAGACGGTCAGCCCCTTCAGCATCAGCACGGCACCCTGCTCGTAGGTGATGTGGTCGGGCAGCTTGACCAGCTTCTCCCAGGGGATGTTGCGCTCGCCGGTATAGGCACCGAGATTGTGGTAATAGGCGACGCGATCGCCGGGATGAAAATTCGTGACGCCAGGCCCGACCGCGACGACCTCGCCCGAGGCCTCGTTGCCCGCGATGAAGGGCAGCCCCGGCGCCTTGTAGAGGCCGGTGCGGTAATAGACGTCGATGAAGTTGAGGCCGACCGCATGCTGGCGGATGCGGACCTCGCCCGGCCCAGGCGCCGGCACGTCGACGCTCTCATAGACCAGGGCTTCGGGGCCTCCGACCTTGTGCACGCGGATGGCTTTGGTCATCATTTGACCTCCTCTTCTCGCGACTGAGCGAAAGCCATCGCGCCAGCCTTGTCAACTCGGGGCCCGGCCGCAACGATCATGCAGACGACTTGCCGGCTTTCCTGCGGTTGCGCTTGGCCAGCACGTTGAAGAATTCCACCGCCGCCGAGAACGCAATCGCGAAATAGATGTAGCCGCGTGGAATATGAAACGCCAATCCGTCCGCGACCAGCGCGACGCCGATCAGCACCAGGAAGGCCAGCGCCAGCATCTTCGTGGTCGGATGCTCCGCGACGAATCGCGACACCGGGCCTGACGAAATGTACATGATCAGGCATGCGATGACGACGGCCGCGACCATGATCTCGATGTCCTGCGCCATGCCGATCGCGGTGATGATCGAGTCCAGCGAGAACACGATATCGATGACGATGATCTGGACGATCACCCAGAAGAAGGCGCTCCCGCCGGACTTCTGATCGCCCTCGCCGTCATCGGCCTCGACCTCGGCGTGAATCTCGTGTGTCGCCTTGGCGATCAGGAACAGGCCGCCGCCGATCAGGATGAGGTCGCGCCAGGAGAAGTCATAACTTGCAAACGAGAACACGGGCGCAGTCAGGCCGATCAGCCAGACCAGCACGCTGAGCAGGAGGATGCGGAATACCAGCGCCAGAGCCAGCCCGATCTGGCGGGCGCGGTACGCCTGCTGCTCCGGGATGCGCGAGACGATCACCGAAATGAAGATGACGTTGTCGATGCCGAGCACGATCTCGAGCGCCGTCAAGGTGAGCAGCGCGGCCCAGGCTTCCGGGCTGGTCAACAGGTGCATCACGCCAAGGATCTCGCCAGGCGGATCAAGGCGTCGCTGAAGCTGATCCAGAGCGCGATGGCGCAGAGCACGACGGTCACGCCGGTGCCGACGCGGAAATCCATCGCCAGCGTGTAGATGCCCAGCACCGCCCAGATCGCGATCAGCGACATCGTCAGCCAGCGCAGCCGCACGACGCGGACCGGATGCAGCACGTGGAACGGCACGAAGGTCAGCACGACGAGCGCGGCCACCAGCATCGTCGACCAGAGCGGCGGCCAGTGCAGCAGGAACAGGTAGAACGCCGCCGCATTCCACAGCGCCGGGAAACCGCGGAAATGATTGTCGTCGGCCTTCATGCGCAGATCGGCGAAATATAGTGCGCTGGTGACGATGATGGCGACGCCGAGCAAGGGAGCTGCGACCGGCAGCAACAGCCCGCTCGCCACGATCGCATAGGCCGGCACGAAGACATAGGTGACGAAGTCGACCACGAGATCGAGCACATCACCCGACCAGTTCGGCTGCACGTTCTTGACGTCGAGCCGGCGCGCGATCGGCCCGTCGATCGCATCAATGATCAGGGCGACGCCCAGCCACTGAAACATCGCCGCCCAGTGCTCGCGCACGGCCTCCAGCATCGCCAATAGCGCGATCGCCGCGCCGAACGCGGTGAAGATGTGCACCGAGAGCGCCGCGGCGCGGATCGCCGGTCTCGGTTTCAGGGAATCCTGCTGGCTATCCATGGCTTCTGCTATCAGAATGGGACCGGTTTGCACATCCGCCATTGCGGCGCTCCGTCGCACAATTCGTCATAAAATCAGGCAAAAATCAGCGGGCTTGAATTCGCCGCCGGCCGTGTCCAATGTCGTTCCATGACAGACGCATCGACACTCCATGACACGGCCGTGATCGGCGGCGGACCGGCGGGACTTGCGGCGGCCATCGCACTGGCGCAGGCGGGGGCCCGGACCGCGCTGGTGGCACGGCGCGTGCCCTACGCCGACAATCGCACCACCGCGCTGCTGGGTGCCTCCGTCGATCTCCTGGAAGGCCTCGACGTCTGGCCGCGCTGCAAGGACAAGGCGGCCGCGCTGGAGGTCATGCGCCTCGTCGACGACACCGGCCGGCTGTTCCGCGCGCCGGAGGTGCGCTTCTCCTGTCACGAAATCGGCCTCGACGCGTTCGGCTACAACATCGACAATCGTTCGTTGATGCTGGCGCTGGAAGAGCGCGCGGCCGAGCTGCCCAACCTCGTCCGCTTCGACGACGAGGCCGAAAGCATCGTCATCGAAGCCGGCGACGTCGCTGTGCGCACGGCCTCCGGTCAGTTTCTCTCGGCCCGCCTGGTCGTCGGTGCCGACGGCCGGCACTCGCTGTGCCGCGAGGCCGCCGGCATCGAGGTGACGCGGCGCGAGCTGAACCAGACCGCGCTGACCTTCAACGTCGGCCACGCACGGCCGCATCGCAATGTCTCGACCGAGTTCCACACGCCGCACGGGCCTTGCGTGTTCGTGCCCCTGCCCGGCGACCGCTGCAGCGTCGTCTGGGTCTCGGCGGCAGCGGAGGCCGAGCGCCTTCGCAGCTTGAGCGATGAGGAGCTGTCCGGCGCGATCGAGAAGCAGTCGCATTCGATCCTCGGCCGCATGACGGTGGAGCCCGGGCGCAACCTGTTCCCGCTCGCGATCGAACGTCCAAAATCCTTCGGCCGCGACCGCATCGCGCTGGTCGGCGAAGCCGCCCATGTGGTTCCGCCGATCGGTGCCCAGGGCCTCAATCTCGGCCTGCGCGATGCCGCCGACATTGCCCGTCTCGCGAACGATGCCATTGCCTCGGGGCAGGATCCCGGCGCGGACGAGATCCTCAAGCGCTACGACCGCGCGCGGCGGCCGGACATTTTGAGCCGCACCTTTGCGATCGACATCGCCAACCGCTCTTTGCTGAACGATTTCCTGCCGCTCCAGCCGGTCCGCGCCGTCGGCATGCACCTGCTCGGCGCCATCGGCCCGCTCCGCCGTTTTGCCATGCGCGAAGGCTTGACGCCGACGTGGCGGCGATAAGCCTCCTCACGGAAACGCCAGCCGCCCGCTCTGGATCGCCCACATCACGCTGGTCAGCGTGACGACCGACGCGAAGGTGCCGAGCAGCACTGCCACAGAGGCTGATTCGATCCAGGCATCGTTCTGCCGGGCGATCACGAACACGTTCAGCGCCGGCGGCAGCGAGGCCATCAGCACGGCGGTGGCCGCCCAGGGTTGTGCGAACGGACCGAACGCCAGCATCAGGCCGAACGCCGCGAGCGGATGAATCAGGAGCTTGACCGCGATCACGCCCGGCACCTCCCACGGCACCCGATCGAACGGGCGCAGCGCCACGGTCACGCCGAGCACGAACAGCGCGGTCGGAGCGGCTGCGTTCTGGAGGAAGGTGATGGTGCGGTCGAGCGCGACCGGCAGCTCGATATGCAGGGCGGCGACCGCGGCGCCGAAGCAGGCGGACATGATCAGCGGGTTGAGCACGATCTGCTTCAGCACGACGCCGAAGGCGTGCACGAGCGAGGGATGGTCACGGTCGGAGAGCTCGATCAAGAGCGGCACGATCGTGAACAGGAAGATGCTGTCGCAGCAGAAGATCAGCGCCGTCGGCGCCGACGCCTTCGGCCCCAGCACCGCCAGCGCAAGGCCCGGCCCCATGTAGCCGATATTGCCGTAGCCACCGGAGAGACCTGCGAGCGTCGCCTCGCGCAGCGTCAGCCGGCCGAGAAGCTTGCCGACCACCAGCGCCAGCGTGAACGCGGCAACCGTCGACAGCGTGGTCGCGACCAGGAATGGCGGGTTATTCAATTCCGAAAACGGCGTCTTCGACATGATCGCGAACAGCAGCGCCGGCAGCGACACGTAGAGCAGGAAGAAGTTCATCCAGGCGAGGCCCGATTCCGGGAGGGATTTGACCTTGCCGCAGGCGAAGCCGACGAAGATCAAACCAAAATAGGGCAGCGCCAGATTGAGGATATCGACCATTGATGAAGTGTTTTCTGAAGGCTTGGGGGCTATCCGCCCCGGAAACGAAGGTTAATTCCAGACAAGGGCACTAGCATCGGCCACAATCCTGGTCTATCGACGGGGAATGATTAAAGCGCGGACCGCGAAATTCCAGATCGGACAGGTCGTTCGCCACCGGATCTTCTCGTTCCGGGGGGTGATCTTCGACATCGATCCGGAATTCAACAACACCGAGGAGTGGTGGCTGTCGATCCCCGAGGAGGTGCGGCCCAACAAGGACCAGCCGTTCTATCACCTGCTCGCGGAGAATGCGGAATCGGAATACGTCGCCTATGTCTCGGAGCAGAACCTGTTGCCGGATGATTCCGGCGAGCCGGTCCGGCATTCCCAGGTCGCCGAGATCTTCATCAAGGACAAGGCCGGCGGCTATCGTCCGCGCAATCCATCGCTGAACTGATCGTCGCCGACAGGCGTCCAGCAAACCAGCAAAAAAGGCGCTCGAAACGAGCGCCTTTTTCATATTCGGAATCTGGCCCGATTACTTCTGCGCAGTCGGCGGTGCGCCGGGCGCGCCACCCTGCTGCTCGAGCTTCTTGCGCTGCTCGTCGGCCTTCTTCTGAAGCTCTTCCTGGAGCTTCTTCTGGGTTTCCTCGAACACCTTCGGATCGGTCGGCGGACCGTCATAGGCCTTCTGGAATTCGCCGGCGAGCGGCAGCGGCAGGGTCAGCGGCGCGCCGTTGGCATTGATCGCCTGGACAACGAGATTCTGACCCTTCTTCATGTTGTTGATGAGCTCGGGCGTGGCCTCGTAGTCGGACATGCAGCCGTTCTGGAAGCAGATCACATACGGGCTCTGCAGCGGTGGATTGTTGTCCACGATGATGCGGGTGCCGTGCACGAGCTGCATGCCGAGCGGCAGCGTCACGCGCAGGATCTTCTTGGGCTCGCCTTCCGGCTCGATGATGACGGCCGCGATGACCGGCTGTCCCGACTCGATGCGGCCGTCCTTGCCGGTGAAGCAGACTTGCTTGGCGTTGGCATCCTGGCCCTTGAGACAGAACTTGGTCCAGGGGGCGTAGATCAGCTGGATCTGCTGGTCAGCGGGCTGGGCCGCGCCCTGCTGCCCGGGAGCGCCTTGGGCGGGAGCCTGCTGGGCCTGCGGAGACGCTGCCGGAGCCGGAGCCTTGGGGGCAGCCTTGGGAGCCGCCTTCGGGGCCGGAGCCGCCTTGGGTGCGCCCGGGGCTGGCGCAGGGGTCTGGGCCTCGGCGGCAAACGGAATGGCCAACGCCGTCGCCGTCAACAGGGCGAGAAGTCGCCCGCGCGGCCGGACGGACGCGGCCAAGTAACGGAAATTCATTGCGGAAAACCCTTTCTGAACGGGAAGTGCCCGAACCGCTCCGAAGCGCCGAACCTGGCCGCCTTGGGCGCGGCTCTCTCCCCGTCAATTGAGGCGGATAGGTGACGGGCTCGACGCTCTTGCGCGATTGCCCGCCTTTTAACGTGGCCGACGAAAAGATCAATGCCGACAACCGCCTTTGGCCGGCTTGGCGCCAACGCCCCACCAAATTCCCTGTGATAGGATTCAGTCCCGCCGGTCGTCGAATCACCGTGTGCCGATGTTCATGTTCCAGCGCCTTCTCGAAGGCTTCGGCGTCCGCTTCTGCGTCCTCGCCCTCGCTGTGGTCACCGGACTGTCGGCAGGCGGCGCCCGGGCCGAGGAGGCTCATGCCATCGCCATGCACGGCAAGCCGGCGATGGCGGCCGACTTCACCCACATGCCCTACGCCAACCCCGACGCCCCCAAGGGCGGCCGCTTGACCTGGGGGATTCTCGGAACCTTCGACAGCCTCAATCCCTTCATCGTGAGAGGATTGGCCGTGCAGCAGATGCGGAGCTACGTGGTCGAGAGCCTGCTCGCACGCGGCAATGACGAGCCGTTCACGCTCTATGGCTTGCTCGCCAGGACGGTCGAAACCGACGACGAGCGGAGCTTCGTCACCTTCCGCCTCGATCCGCGCGCCCGCTTCTCCGACGGCAAGCCTGTGCTGGCCGAGGACGTGCTGTTCTCCTGGCAGCTGCTGCGCGACCACGGCCGCCCCAACCACCGGCAGTACTACGCCAAGGTTGCCAAGGCCGCGGCGCCCGATCCCCTCACCGTCCGCTTCGATCTCACAGGCGCCAACGACCGCGAGCTGCCGTTGATTCTAGGCCTGATGCCGGTCCTGCCGAAGCACGCAGTCGACGTCGCGGCCTTCGAGGAGACGACGCTGGCGGCGCCGGTCGGCTCGGGCCCTTATCGGGTGACGACCGTGAAGCCCGGAGCCAGCGTGACGCTGACCCGCAATCCCGACTATTGGGGCCGCGACCTCGCCATCAATCGCGGGCTCTACAATTTCGACGAGATCCGGCTCGACTATTTTCGCGAGGCCAACGGCCAGTTCGAAGCCTTCAAGCGCGGGCTCTACGATTTCCGCATCGAGCACGAGCCGCTGCGCTGGCACGACGGCTACGATTTTCCGGCCGCACGGAGCGGCGACGTGATCCGCGATACCGCCAAGCCCGGCGTGCCGCAGCCTTCCGAATTCCTGGTGTTCAACACCCGCCGCCCGATCTTCGCCGACATCCGGGTGCGCCAGGCCCTGACGCTGCTGTTCGATTTCGAGCTGGTCAACCGCAATTACTTCTTCGGGCTCTATTCGCGCGCTGCCGGCTATTTCGCCGGCTCGGACCTGTCGGCCTACGGCCGCCCGGCGGATGCACGCGAACGCGAGCTGCTCAAGCCGTTCGCCGCACGGATTCCGCCCGATATCATGGATGGCAGTTATCGCCTGCCGGTCACCGACGGATCGGGCCGAGACCGCACGACGCTGCGCGCCGCGCTGAAGCTGTTGTCGGAGGCCGGCTATGATCTCGACGGCACCGTGCTGCGCAATCGCGCGACCAAGGCGCCCTTCACCTTCGAGATCATGGTGACGACCCGCGACCAGGAGCGCATCGCGCTCGCCTTCCAGCGCGACCTCAAGCGCGCCGGCATCGAGCCGACCGTTCGCTCGGTCGATCCCGTGCAGTTCGACCAGCGCCGGCTCGCTTACGAGTTCGACATGATCCAGAACCGCTGGGACCAGTCGCTTTCGCCCGGCAACGAGCAATATTTCTATTGGGGCAGTGCTGCCGCGGACAATCCCGGTACCCGCAATTACATGGGCGCCAGGGATCCCGCGGTGGACGCCATGATCGCCGCCCTGCTGGAGGCCCGTGAACATACGGATTTCGTCCCGGCGGTGCGGGCGCTCGACCGCGCTCTGATCGCGGGCTTCTACACAATCCCGCTGTTTAACGTATCGGAGCAATGGATCGCGCGCTGGAATCGGATAGAACGGCCCAAGGCCACCTCGCTCTCGGGCTATTTGCCGGAGACCTGGTGGGCGAAGGGGCAGCCGCAAGCTCATCAGGCAAAGTGACGCCGTGAACCAGCCAGCAATATCGCCGACGCTCGACACGCTGTTTCAGCGCACGCTGATGCGCCAGCCGCACGCGCTCGCTCTGTGCGATCCCCTCAACAAGGCCCGCGTGACCGGTCACCAGCCGCGGCGGATGACCTATGCCGAGGCTGACACGGCCATCGAGGCGCTGTCGGCGCATTTCGTCGAATCGGGCCCGCCGGCCAATTCCGTCATCGCGATCCAGCTGCCGAATACGGTCGAGTTCGTGCTCACCGTGCTGGCGGCCCATCGCGCCGGCCTCGTCGTCGCGGTGCTGCCGCTGCTCTGGCGGCATGCGGAACTGACCGCCGCACTCAACCGCACCGCGGCGCGCGCCATCGTCACCATGAGCACGGTCGACGGCGTCAGCTATGCCGACCTCGCGATGCATGCGGCCGCCGAAGCCTTCTCCATCCGCCACGTCTGCGGCTTCGGAGGCGACCTGCCCGAAGGCATGGCGTCGCTCGACGACGTCCTCGCCCGCCCGCCCGGCCTGACGCGCGCCGTGATCCAGGACGGCCGCAAGGCGGCGATGATCTCCTTCGACGTCACCGCCGAAGGTTTCCGTCCGGTGCCGCGGCCGCATTTCAGCCTGATCGCCGGGGGGCTCGCCATGTCGCTGGAAGCCGACATCAGGCAGGGTGCGACCGTGATGGCGGCGTTCGCGCCGATGTCGTTCGCGGGCCTCGCCTCCTCGCTCGCGGTATGGCTGCTCTCGGGCGGCACGCTGGCGCTGCATCACCCGTTCGAGAACGAGGTGCTGGAGCAGCAGATCAACGAGCACGAATGCGAGGTGCTGATCGCGCCGGCGCAACTCGCGTTGCGGCTCGGCGCTACCGACCTCGCGGCACGGATGCCCTCGTTGCGCAACGTCATCGGCCTGTGGCGCGCGCCCGAGCAGGTCGCGGCGAGCGATGCCTGGATCGCGCCGCATGCGCCGCTGACCGACGTCTATCTGTTCGGCGAGGCCGGACTGTTCGGCGCCCGCCGCGGCGAGGACGGCATGCCGGTGCCGGTCATGCCCGGGCCGCACGGCGCCCCGCGCGAGCAGTCGGGCTCCTCCATTGCCGGCGAAATCCTGCTGACGCCGAAGGGCACGCTCGGCCTGCGCGGCGCGATGGTGCCGATCGCGGCCTACGCCCCGCCGCAGCCGGTCGGCGAGACGCTGACCGCGCAGCCGCCGCGCGACTATGTCGACACCGGCTACGCCGCGCGGCTCGACCGTCCGAGCGGCGCGATCTGCATCACTGCGCCGCCCTCCGGCATCATGGCCGTCGGCGGCTACCGCTTCCTCTCCAACGATCTCCAGGAATGGGCACGCCGGCTCGGCCAGGGCGCCCTGCTCACGGCGCTGCCGGACCGCCTCTCGGGTCACCGGCTGGCCGGACGCGCCCAGGACAATGCCCGCGCCCGCGAGGCGCTCAGCGAGCTCGGGCTTAACCCCCTGATGGTCGAGGCCTTTCGCGACCGCTCCGGCCCGGTCTAGGCATAGTTTTGCACGTTCCGTTGACGCTGCATTAAGGCGGCCAAACTAGGCTGCGCGGCATCTGTCGCGTGATCAGAGTTTGTCGATGTCCCAGGCGGGCCCGATCCTGTTTGTGTCCGAGGCCGAGCGCCCAGCCTTCGTGGCAGCGCTGGACGAGGCCCGGCTCTTTCCCGTCGTCGACGCCGATTGGGCCAGCGCGGCGCGCGCGGTCGACGAGGTGCAGCCGGCTGCGGTTCTCGCTGCGATGCATGCCGGACACGAGCCGCATGTGACGGCGCTCGCAAAGAAGATCGCCGATCAATCGCCTTACGTTCCCTTCGTGACCCTGGATGCGGCGGGCACGCTGCCGCACAATGCGTTGCCCTTCTCCTCGCGCGGCGGCAATCCCGAGCGCCTGATCGCGCGGCTCCGTGCCGCGCTGCGCGTGCGCACACTGCATGCAACGGTTCTGCGCCGGCTGCCGGAAGCGAAGCTCGCGTTGCCGGAGGGCGATCCCGCCCGCGATGCCACCGTGCTCCTGATCGGTCGCGGCGCAGCCTATCCCGCGCTCTCCGTCGCGCTGGGTGAGCGCTTCGGCGTGGTCGGCGCGCTCTCGATCGAGGCCGCCGCCAAACACCTCAACACCCGCGACCTCGACGGCGTCGTGCTCGCCGAAGGTTTCACCCCGCGGGTGACCGACGCCTTCCTCACGGTGCTCGCGGAGGACACCCGCTTCCGCAGCCTGCCGGTGGTCCTCACCGCGCATCAGCTGACGCAGACTTATGATCTGCCCAATCTAGAGCTGATTGCTGGCGAGCCTGCGAAGGTCGCCGCCAATGCGCTGCCCTTGATCCGCCAGCACGCGATGGAAGCGCAGCTGAGCCGCACGCTGCGCTCGATCGATGCGGGCGGCTGGCTCGATCCGCGCAGCGGCCTGCTCACGGTCGAGGCCTTTGCCCGCGATTTTGCCAGGGCGGTCGAGCAGGCGCTCGCCCGCGGCGGCGGCCTCTCGGTCGCGCGCTTCGCTTTCGATCCCGGCAATTCCCGTGCCCAGCTCGATGCCGCGCGCATCCTCAGCCGCCTGATGCGGCAGATGGATTTCGGCGCGGCGCAGAAGGACGGTTCAGTGATCGTCGTGTTCGCGGAGACCGACTTCCGCACGGCGCACATGATCGCCCGCCGTCTGTCGGCGGTGATGCGGCACACGTCCAATGGCAAGCACGAGATGCGCAGCGATCCCGTGGTCAGCGTGGATTCGCTGTCCCCGTCGGATACAGCGCGGTCGCTGCTGGCGCGGCTGTCCGCCGACGCGTCGCGGGCGGCATCCTAAAGCGCGATGCGATTAGGATGAATCGTCATCGCGCTTTAGGTTGTTGTTTAAGCATGATCTTTTCGGAAAACCGCTGCGCACTTTTCCGGATCATGCTTTAGCCGTTTTAAGCATCTCTTGAGCTAACGGGTTCGTTGACGTCCGCCGCTACGTCGACGGCATCACGAGCCTGATCTCGCCGTTCTCGACCTTCCCCAGCGCGAGAGCGTCGCGGGCCATCTTCTCGACGGCCGGCCAGTTCGCGAGAAGATATCGCTGCGCCTGCACCTTGGTCGGCAAGTTCGTCTGCAGGATGCAGTTCTGCCGCATATTCCCATTCGCGATTTGGAAGGCAACGGCTTGCGCGCCCTCGCTCAGCTCTTGTTCGGTGGGATCGGGAAACTTGCGCATACAGCTCTGCTCCGGTCAGCGAACGGCCGGGAGGACTTTGAACGCCTGATTGGAAACAGACGGGTCTTCGGCGATCGTCTGCGCCTTCGCCGGGGTTCGGTTAGGGACGGGTCGCGTGTTGCGGACCGCTTCGGTCAGCATCTCCCGGAGTTCGGCCTTGGACCTGGGTGCTTGTCGCGGACTGGATTTCTGCCAATGTGTCATACCCCTATATGGGTATCGCCTGCGCTAAACGCCACCCTCCGCTTTCGACGGGGTCGACAGAGCGGGAGCCGCCAGGAGCAAACCGACGGAATCGTTCAAGAGCTCGTAGGCACGGTCGACGATGTCGTCCAACGATATGGTCTTGACGAACATGCGCTGCGCTTCAGCCAGCAGCTGGTCGCGCGTCGGCATGCTGGACAGACGCTCGCCGGCACGCTGCTGCAACAGAGCGAGAGCATCACGGACCGACAATTCGGTCTCATGGATCGACGTCCGGATCGCGAGCGCGATGCGCTCGGAATCGAAACGGGCGGCGAGCTGTTCTGCCGCCTGCCTGACCACGCGTGATCCCAACCGTTGCTGATTGCGCAGAACCTGAGCGGGAGGCATCTTCAGGTCCCGGACAATTCCGAACCAGGACAGGACCACCAGGACATAATAGGTCAGATCGATCTCATACCAGTAGAATCCCTGTCGGGCGCTGGCCTGATAGGCGTGATGGTTGTTGTGCCACCCCTCACCCATCGTCAGCAGGGCCAGCAGCCAGTTGTTGCGGGAGTCGTCACCGGTCACATACCGCTTGCGTCCGTGAACATGCGCCAGCGAGTTGATGCAGAACGTGGCGTGATACAGCAGCACGGTGCTCCAGAGGAAGCCGACCACGAGTCCGGACCAGCCGGCAAGGATAAAGCACAGACCCGCCAGCACAACCGCCGGCAGCAGTTCCAGCCTGTGCAGCCACATCAGTTCGGGATACGACGCAAGATCGGCCACTTTGACGAGGTCGGTCGCATCGTGCTGACGGTAGAAGATCCAGCCGACATGGCTGTAGAGGAAGCCCTTGTGCCGGGGCGAATGCACATCCTGCGCGGTGTCCGAGTGAAGGTGATGATGGCGATGCTTGGCAGCCCACCACAGCACGCTCTTCTGGGCGCTGCTCTGGGCAAGGAACGCAAGGACGAATTGAAACACCCGGCTTGTCGCGTAAGCCCGATGCGAGAAGTACCGGTGATATCCGGCCGTGATCGCAAACATGCGCAGCCAATACAGCGCGACGCAAAGCACAACCGCCTGCCACGAAACACCCGACCAGATCGCTGCGACACATCCGACGTGGATCAACAAGAACGGCAGAACCTGCGGATACATGACGTCGTCATGTTCCCGGTCCGGATCGATGTTAACGGGCACCCTTGCAACCTCAGTCGTTTCGACGGCGGGTCAATCCGCAACCGGTATGAAAAACCCGCAGCCGGTAAACCGGCCGCGGGTCCAGAGAACCGAAGCTCTGCCAGTACATCCGTGGTCAAAGCTTCATCATGACGATTGCGGCAACCTATTCGGCGCGCAGATTCTCGGCCGCAGACTTGCCGGTTCGGCGGTCTGCAACGATTTCAAAAGAAACCTTCTGCCCCTCGTTGAGGGTATTCAAGCCCGCGCGTTCGACCGCGCTGATATGAACGAAAACGTCCTGGCTTCCCTGGTCCGGCTGAATGAAGCCGAAACCCTTTTGGCTGTTAAACCACTTCACAATTCCCGTCGTCATTGGGGTCGTCCTTTAAGATAGATATGTTCAGGACCGCGCTGAGAGGCGCAGTCGGCATCGTCGAGATCTGGAGGGAGGGTCGTCAGTCAGGCGCGCTTGTGAGCGGCGAGGCCAAGTCGTTCGGCCGAAACTCGATAAAGAGGATATGGCCTTGCGCGGCCTGATCCGCAAGTGACGTTATGTCGCTGTCTTACGACAGGAACACCGAAAGGAGACCCCGGAACCGCGCAGGCTCCGAGGTTGCTTGCCTACGCCGCCTTCTTGCTCTCGGCGAGTTGCGCCAGTTGCCGCATGATCTCCGTCGTGCCGGCGAGACGCTCTTCCGGCGTCTCCCAGTCCTGCAGGAACACAACCTTCATGTCGGGCCGCACCTTGGCGGCCTGGCCGTGACTGCGGATGAAGGTCACGAGGCGGTCGGGATAGGCGAAGGAATTGTCGCGGAAGGCGATGACGGCGCCCTTCGGACCGGCATCGATCTTCTCGACATTGGCCCTGCGGCAGAACGCCTTGATGGCAGCGACCTTGAAGAGATACCGCACCTCGTCCGGCAGCACGCCGAAGCGGTCGCGCATCTCGGCACCGAAGTTCTCGATCTCCTCCTCGCTGTCGAGATCGGCAAGGCGCCGGTACAGCGACAGCCGCACCGAGAGGTCGCTGACATAGTCGTCCGGAATCAGCACGGGCATGCCGATGGTGATCTGTGGCGACCAGCGGTCGGCAGCGGGCTCGGAGACGCCGGCCTTGAGGTTGACGATCGCCTCCTCCAGCATCGATTGATAAAGCTCGAAGCCGACCTCCTTGATGTGGCCGGACTGCTCCTCGCCCAGGAGATTGCCGGCGCCGCGGATGTCGAGGTCGTGGGACGCGAGCTGGAAGCCCGCGCCCAGCGTCTCCAGCGATTGCAGCACGGTGAGCCGGCGCTCGGCCTGCACCGTGATCTTCTGCTGCGCCGGCAGCGTGAACAGAGCATAGGCCCGCAGCTTGGAGCGGCCGACGCGGCCGCGGAGCTGGTAGAGCTGGGCCAGGCCGAACATGTCGGCGCGGTGCACGATCAGCGTGTTGGCGTTGGGGATGTCGAGGCCGGACTCGACGATCGTGGTCGACAGCAGGATGTCGAACTTGCCGTCGTAGAACGCGGTCATGATGTCCTCGATCACGGCGGGCGGCATCTGGCCGTGCGCGACCGCGACCTTCATCTCCGGCACGTTCTTGTCGAGGAAGTCCTTGACCTCCGCGAGGTCGTCGATGCGCGGCACGACGTAGAAGGCCTGGCCGCCGCGATAGCGCTCGCGGAGCAGCGCCTCGCGGATCATCAGCGGATCATGCGGGGCGACGAAGGTCCGGACCGCCAGGCGATCGACCGGGGGCGAAGCGATGATCGAGAGTTCGCGCACGCCGGTGAGCGCCAGCTGCAGCGTCCGCGGGATCGGCGTCGCCGACAGCGTCAGCACATGGACCTCGGCGCGCAGCGCCTTCAGCCGCTCCTTGTGGCTGACGCCGAAATGCTGCTCCTCGTCGACGATGAGCAGGCCAAGGTCGCGGAATTTGATCGCCTTGCCGAGCAGCGCATGGGTGCCGACGACGATGTCGACGGAGCCGTCGGCGAGGCCCTTCTTGACCTCGTTGAGCTGTTTCGTGGGGATCAGGCGCGAGGCCTGGGCCACGTTGACCGGGAAACCCTTGAACCGCTCGCTGAAGGTCCGGTGGTGCTGGCGGGCGAGCAGCGTGGTCGGCACCACCACCGCGACCTGCTTGCCGTCGAGCGCGACCGCAAAGGCGGCGCGCAGCGCGACTTCCGTCTTGCCGAAGCCGACGTCGCCGCAGATCAGCCGGTCCATGGGCCGGCCCTTTTCAAGGTCCTTCAGCGTGGACTCGATGGCGCCGAGCTGGTCCTCGGTCTCGTCATAGGGGAAGCGCGCGCAGAACTCGTCATAGAGGCCCTGCTGCACCGGCAGTTTTGGCGCCTCGTGCAGCATGCGCTCGGCGGCGATCTTGATCAGCTCGCCCGCGATCTCGCGGATGCGGTTCTTCAGCTTCGCCTTGCGGGTCTGCCAGCCCGAGCCGCCCAGTCGATCCAGCTCGACGTCGGTCTGGTCGGAGCCGTAGCGCGACAGCAGCTCGATGTTCTCGACCGGGAGAAACAGCTTGGTCTCGGCGGCGTAATGCAGCTCGAGGCAGTCATGCGGCGCGCCGGCGACGTCGAGCGTCTGCAGGCCGATGAAGCGGCCGATGCCGTGATCGACATGCACGACGATGTCGCCGGCATTGAGGCTCGTCACCTCCGAGATGAAATTGTCGAGTTTGCGGCTGGCCTTGCGCGGCCGCACCAGGCGGTCGCCGAGGATATCCTGCTCGCTGATGAGCGCGATCTCGTCGGTCTCGAAGCCGCTTTCGAGGCCGAGCACGGCGAGCATGGTCTCGTTGCGCGGCGTCGCCTGCACCGTGCGCCAGCTGTTGACGCTGGTGGTGTGGGTCAGCTTGTGATCGCGCAGCATCGAAGTCATGCGGTCGCGCGAACCTTCAGACCACAGCGCGATCACGACCTTCTTGCGCTGGGCTTGCAAGGCCATCACGTGCGCGACGACGGATTCGAACACGTTGACGGCGGTGTCGTTGCGTTCCGGGGCGAAGTCGCGGCCCTTGCGCGCGCCGGCATCAATGACGCTCGTGCCGTCGGTCGGCACGGAGAACGGCGTCAGCCGCGCCAGCGGGATCTCGCCGAGGCGCTTGCCCCACTCCTCCTCGGTCAGATAGAGCCGATCGGGCGGCAGCGGCTTGTAGATGGCGCCGCCGCCGGGATGCTCCATCGCCTCCCGACGGGCCTCGTAATAGTCGAGGATCTGCTTGAAGCGTTCGCGCACGGCGTCCTCGGCCTGCGGCTCGATCGCGACGGCCGCGCCCTGCAGATAATCGAACAGCGTGTCCATCCGGTCCTGGAACAGCGGCAGCCAGTGCTCCATGCCGGGATGGCGCCGGCCTTCGCTGACGGCCTCGTACAGCGCATCGTCGCGCTCGGGCGCACCGAACTCGGCGACATAGCCCATGCGGAAGCGGCGAATGGTGTCGGTGACGAGCTGGAATTCCGAGACCGGCACGAGATCGAGCGAGCGCATGTCGAGCAGCGTGCGCTGGGTCTCAGCGTCGAAGCTGCGGATCGATTCCAGGCTGTCGCCGAAAAAGTCGAACCGCACCGGCTGATCGAGGCCGGCCGGAAACAGATCGAGGATGCCGCCGCGCACGGCGTATTCGCCGGGCTCGCGCACGGTCGAGGAACGGTTGTAGCCGTTGTGCTCGAGCCAGGCGACCACGGTGTCCATCGGCACCACATTGCCGGGTGCGACCGACAGCGCCTGCGCCGCAACGAGCTCGCGCGCGGGCACGCGCTGCACGACGGCGTTCACGGTCGTCAGCACGATCAGCGGCTTGTCACTGCCGGTGAGAGGAGCCAACCGGGCCAGCGTAGTCAGGCGCTGCGCGAGGATGCCGCCATGCGGCGAGACGCGGTCATAGGGCTGGCAGTCCCAGGCCGGAAAGGTCAGCACCGGAAGATCGGGCGCGAAGAAGCGCAGTGCCCGCTCGAGCTGCTGCATGCGCCCGCCATCGCGGCAGACCACGGCGAGGCTGACGGCCGGCTTCTTCGGCCGCGCCGCGATGGCGCGGGCGAGATCGGAGACGACGAGGCCTTCGGCGCCTTCCGCGACATTGGCAAGCGTCAGCGCGCGGCCGGGCGTGAGCAGCTCGGCCGGCGACTTCATCCCCTGCTTCATAGATTGCCGTCCGTGATCGGAAACGCCTTGATGCGGGCGAACAGCGCCCCGGTGACGTCGGCCGGCAGCACCTTGTCGCCGGTGATGGCGGCATAGAGATCGGGATCGTTGACCTCGAGCAGGCGCTCGAGCTCGCCGAGCTCGGCGTCGGACAGATTGCCGATCTCGGCATCCGCGAAGCGGCCGAGGATCAGGTCCATCTCGCGCGTGCCGCGGTGCCAGCAGCGGAACAGAAGCCGCTTGCGGCGGTCGTCCAGCCCGCTGCTCGATCGTGTCGTTCCCGTCATGTCTCAAATCCAGTCAAACGCAGAAAGCCCGGACGTGCCGGGCCGGGGTGATATAGCCATTCGAGCCGGCCGTGTCAGCCTTTTGTTGCGACAGGTCGCCCATCCCGTCCGTCATGGCCGGGCTCGTCCCGGCCATCCACGTGGGGCTGCAAAAAAGACGTGGATGCCCGGCATAAAGCCGGGCATGACGGCCAGGAACAATCCTAGATTCCACGAATGCGCCCCAGCCTGCTCAATCCGCTGTTTGCTCCCGTGACCAGCCTGCCCGGCGTCGGTCCGAAGCAGGACAAGCTGTTGCAGTACCTGCTCAGCCGCAGCGAGACGCCGCGGCTGGTCGACCTGCTGCTGCATCTGCCGAGCCAGGTCATCGACCGCCGGGCCCGGCCGAAGATCCGCGACGCGGCCGTCGGAACCATGGTGACGCTGGAAGTCACCGTCGATCGCCACCGTCCGCCCCCGCCGCGCAACGCGCGCGCGCCATATCTCGTCTACGCCAGCGACGACACCGGCGATGTCGTGCTCACGTTCTTCCGCGCCAAGCCCGGCTATGTCGAAAAACTGCTGCCGGTCGGCGAGAAGCGTTACGTCTCCGGCACGCTCCAGATGTATGACGGAATCCCGCAGATCGTGCATCCGGACCGCGTGCTGGACGAGGAGGCGATCTCGAAGCTCTCCGGCATCGATCCGGTCTATCCTCTGACCGAAGGCCTCGCGCTCGGCTCGCTCCGCCGCGCGATCGCGCAGGCGCTGCAGAAGCTACCTGCCTTGCCGGAGTGGATCAGCCCCGAGGTGCTGCGACGCTGCCACTTCCCGCCGATCGCGGAAGCGCTCAATCGGGTGCACCAGCCGGTCGAGCTGACCGACATATTGCCGGACCAGCCGTTCTGGTCGCGCCTCGCCTTCGACGAGCTGCTGGCCGGCCAGCTCGCGCTCGCGCTGATCCGTGCGCAGCTGCGTCGCCCGGCCGGCGTGCGCAATGCCGGCGATGGACACCTGCGCAACAAGATCATCGACGCCCTGCCCTATGCGCTGACGCCGTCCCAGCGCAGCGCCGCGGCCGCCATCGCCGACGACCTGAAGCAGCCGGTGCGCATGCTGCGCCTGCTTCAGGGCGACGTTGGCTCGGGCAAGACGGTCGTGGCGCTGCTCGCGGCCTCCGCGGTGGCCGAAGTCGGCAAGCAGGCTGCGCTGATGGCACCGACGGAAATTCTGGCGCGTCAGCACATCAAGACCATCACCCCGCTCGCCGAGCGCGCCGGCATGCGCGTCGCCATCCTCACCGGCCGGGAAAAGGGCAAGGAGCGGCGCGAGATCATCGCCCGGCTCGCCGCAGGCGAGATCGACCTGCTCGTCGGCACCCATGCACTGATCCAGGACGATGTGACCTTCCATGATCTCGCGCTCGCGGTCGTCGACGAGCAGCACCGCTTTGGCGTGCGCGAACGGCTTGCGCTGACGTCCAAGGGCGAAGCCGTCGACGTGCTGGTGCTGAGCGCGACGCCGATCCCGCGCACGCTGGTGCTGACCTATTTCGGCGACATGGACATCTCCGAGCTGCGCGAAAAGCCCGCCGGCCGCCAGCCGATCGACACCCGCGCCGTCGCCATGAGCCGGCTCGGTGAGGTGATGGACGGTGTCGGCCGCGCGCTCGAAACCGGCAAGCTGGTCTACTGGATCTGCCCGCTGGTCGAGGAATCCGAGGCCGAAGGCACCGAGCACCTGACCAATGCGACCAAGCGTTTCGAGAGCCTGCAGAAACGTTTCGGCGAGCGTGTCGGCCTCGTCCACGGCCAGATGAAGGGCACCGAGAAGGATCGCGTCATGGGCCAGTTCGCCGCCCACGAGATCGGGCTCCTTGTCGCGACCACCGTGGTCGAGGTCGGCGTCGACGTGCCCGCCGCAACCATCATGGTGATCGAGAACGCCGAGCGTTTTGGTCTTGCCCAGCTGCACCAGCTGCGCGGCCGCATCGGCCGCGGCTCGGAAGCCTCGACCTGCATATTGCTCTATGGCGAGCCGCTCGGCGAGATGTCGAAAGCGCGGCTGAAGGTCATCCGCGAGACCACCGACGGCTTCCGCATTGCCGAGGAAGACCTGAAGCTGCGCGGCGAAGGCGACGTGCTGGGCGTACGCCAGAGCGGCCTGCCCGGTTACCGCATCGCGCGCTCGGAAGTTCACGGCCAGCTCATCACCCAGGCCCGCGACGAGGCGCTGCGCATCCTGAAGGACGACCCGAAGCTGAAGGGCGAGCGCGGCGAGGCGCTGCGGTGCCTGCTGTACCTCTATGAACGGGACGAAGCGATTCCGCTGATCGGGGCGGGTTAGCCTGCCGCTCTCCGACGCCCGACCTCGTAGGCCGCCACATGCGCGCGCGCCAGATCCAGCAGCGGCGTGTCGATGCCGAGCGCACGGGCCCGATTGGCCATATCGCCCAGGATGTGCTCTGCCTCGGTAATCGAGCCGCGCTCGATGTCGCGCAGCATCGAGGCCTTCAACGGCGAATCCAGGGTGGTGAACAGCTTGCGGTCAAACTCGATGAACGGTGCGCGTGGCTCAAAGCCTGAAGCTGTCGCAACGGCGCAGCATTCGGCGAACAGGCGGAAAATGGATTGCTCGCCGTTGGGCACGGCCAGGATGTCTCCGATGCTCGCGCGCATCAGGCAGGTGATGCCGGCGAGCGTCGAGAGCTGCACGAACTTCTCCCACATGTCCTGCATGATGGCTTCGCTGGCGCGCACGTCGATGCCGGGGACCTGGAGCAGTGTCTCAAGCGCGAGCACGCGTTCGCTCAGTGAACCCTCGATTTCGCCGAAAACAATCGTCTGATTGGCCATGAAGTGAACGACCCGGCCCTCCGCATCGAGCCCGGCACTGACATTCGCGAGTCCGCCGAGGACGCGAGCGGCGCCGAACCTGGCGGTGAGAGCGTCGATATGTTTCAACCCGTTCAGGATCGGCAAAATCATCGTGTGGGAACCGACGGCGGGCGCAAACTGGCTCATCGCGTCATCGAGCGAGTAGGCTTTCACGCCGACGAGCACGACGTCGAAGGCCTCCCTGAGATCGCCGGCCAGAACGATCTTCGGCTGCACCACGAAATCGCCGTGCGGGCTCACGACCTGCAGTCCGTTCCGCCGCAATTGCTCGGCCCGCTTCTCGCGCACCAGGAAGGTCACGTCGCGGCCTGCTCGGACGAGGCAAGCGCCGTAATAGCCTCCGAGCGCCCCTACGCCGATCACCAGCACTCTCATTCGAACTCCCATTGCATGCGTCGACCATTCAGCCATTGCCCTGCCGGAACGGCAAGCCGATTGCGAGAGGGCAACAGCTAGACTTGCTTCTTCGCGCTCTTTTCTGCGAAGGCCTTCATCAGTTCCGCATCCACCGCCTCGCTCTTAGCATCCTCGGCGAGATGCTCGAACCACCGCGCAAAGCCCTCGTAGATCTGGCTGGCGGGATGATCCGGGCCTAGGAAGCCGGAGATCTCCCGCATCTCCGCAACCCAGCGATGGGCCTTCGGAATCATGTCGGGCAGCGCGACTTCGAGCCGCGCCAGGATCGCCGGCTGGCTGAGCGCAAGCTCGTCGCGCAGCGCATCGGCCGCTCCCGCCTTCGTTGCCGCGATCACCATGGCCGAGCCGATGCCGGCGAGGCCCTTGACGATGCCGGCGTACGACATTTTCAGGGCCGACGCCGCGCCGACCGGGCCTTCGACGATCCGCACGTCGAGGCCGAGGTCCTTCAGCACGGCGACCTCCTTGGCGTGCTCGCCGGACATGTAGAAGGCCGGGCTCTTGCCGCCGGGCTGCGGCGGAAATCCGATGATGCCGGCATCGACGAACGGCGCCTGCGCCGAGCCGATGATCTCCTCGATCCTTTGCACCGTATCGACATTGACGGCGTTGCAGTCGACGACGACAGGCTTCTTTGCGCGCCGGACGATCAGCGACGCCAGGCGTTCGGCCAGCGCGACGGCTTCACCCGGCGGCACGATCGAGAGGATGATGTCGGCTTCAGCGATCACCTCGTCATCGGCGCCGACCATGCCGGCGTCTGCCGCGCGTTTCAGCGTCGCCTCGCTGCGTCCCTTCAAGGAGGTCAGCACGCGCGCGCCGTGTTCGTTGAGTCGACGGGCCACGGCGCTGCCCATGGCACCGGGGGCGAGGATCGCAATGGTCTTGGACATCATGCACTCCAAATCATTCCGAGCGAGGCGCTCGGTCAATCGGAGACTAGCAGATGACGAAAACGCCTGCGTGAACGCGGCCATCCCGCGGGGGAATGGCCCTACTCCGCCTTCGCAGGTTCGGGCTGGAGCTTGGAGGCATTGGCGATGCGCGCGGCATTCGCCACACCGGCAAGCGCCGCCGCCTTCTTCGGATCGGGGGCCGAGCCCGGCTGCACCACACCGGCCGACATGATCAGCGTCGCGGCGTCTTCGGTGCTGAGATCGACCTCGATGATCCTGCTCTTCGGCACATAGAAGAAGAAGCCGGTTGTCGGGTTTGGCGAGCACGGCAGGAACACCGAGACGTGCTCCTCCTGCCCCGGGAGGCTGCGCGCAATGTCCTCGTTCGGCGATTGCGAGATCAGCACGATCGACCACATCCCCGGAGAGGGAAACTCGACGAGGCCGACCTTGCGGAAGCTCGAGCCCTTGCCCGAGAACAGCGTCTCGAACACCTGCTTCAGGCCGCGATAGATGGCACGCACGGCCGGGATCCGGCCCAGAAACGTCTCGCCGACGTCGACCAGCGTCCGACCGATCAGATTGGCCGCCAGGAAGCCGACCAGCGTCAGCGTGAAGAATGCGACGACCAGTCCCCAGCCGGGAATGACGTAGGGCAGATAGGTTTCGGGCCGGTAGGCCAGCGGCACGAAGGGCCGGACCACGCCGTCGACCCAGGTGACGAACCACCAGACCAGATACAGCGTGATCGCGATCGGCCCGGTCACGACGAGGCCGGTGAGGAAATAATTGCGGAAGCGGCCCATCAGGCCGGTATGCGGTTCCGGGACGGGATCAAGAGGCGCAGGCGCGTCGTCGCGGGGGGTCATTCGGGTTCCAGGTCGGTCGCTAGCAACAAGCTAGGGTCTTCTAGCAGGTTTTGGAAGACCACGAAGCGACCGACCGATGTCCGTTTTGCCTATTCCACGGTCACCGATTTGGCGAGGTTGCGAGGCTGGTCGACGTCGGTGCCCATGACGACAGCCGTGTGATAGGCAAGCAGCTGCACGGGGACGGCATAGACCATCGGCGTGAAGGCCGCCGCCATGTCGGGCATGACGATGGTGACGAGGGACTCGACGGTCGCCTCCGCGGCGCCCTTGGCGTCCGTCATCAGGATGATGTTGCCGCCGCGCGCGGCGACCTCCTGCATGTTGGAAACGGTCTTTTCGAACACCCGGTCGTGGGGCGCGATGACGACGACCGGCATGGTCTCGTCGATCAGCGCGATCGGCCCGTGCTTGAGCTCGCCCGCGGCATAGCCTTCGGCGTGGATGTAGGAGATCTCCTTCAGCTTCAGCGCGCCTTCGAGCGCCAGCGGGAAGCTGGTGCCGCGACCGAGATAGAGCACGTCGCGCGACTTGGCGATCCGGTGCGCGAGCTTTTCGATCTGGGGCTCGGTGGTGAGCGCGTCTGCCATCAGGCGCGGGACCTCGACGAGGCCATGGACCAGCTTGGTCTCGTCCTCGTCGGACAATTCGCCTCTCGCCTTGCCGGCCGCAATCGCAAGGTTTGCCAGCACCATGAGCTGGCAGGTGAAAGCCTTGGTCGAGGCAACGCCGATCTCCGGTCCCGCCAGAGTTTGCAGCACGGTCTCGCTCTCGCGCGCGATCGTGGAGGTCGGCACGTTGACGACGGCGACCGTGTGTACGCCTTGTGCCTTGGCATAGCGCAGCGCGGCCAGGGTGTCGGCGGTCTCGCCGGACTGGGAGATGAAGATGGCGAGATCGCCCTTGCGCAAGGGCGCCTCGCGGTAGCGGAATTCGGACGCGACGTCGACCTCGACCGGCACGCGCGCAAAGCGCTCGAACCAGTACTTCGCGACGAAACCGGCATAGCTCGCGGTGCCGCACGCCGTGATGTTGATGCGCTGGATGGTCTTGAAGTCGAACGGAAGCTTGACCGGCAGCGCGACGCGCTCGGTCGCCATGTCGACGTAGCGCGCCAGCGTGTGGCCGACCACTTCCGGCTGCTCGTGGATCTCCTTTGCCATGAAGTGGCGGTAATTGGCCTTGTCGACCAGCGAGGTCGAGGCGGCGTGCCGGATCTTGTCGCGCTGGACGGTGTAGCCGTCCTTGTCGAAGATCGTCGCGCTCTTGCGGGTCAGCACCACCCAGTCGCCGTCTTCGAGATAGCTGATCGTGTCGGTGAACGGGCCGAGCGCGATGGCGTCGGAGCCGAGATACATCTCGCCGTCGCCGTAGCCGATCGCCAGTGGCGGTCCGTTGCGGGCCCCGATCATGAGGTCGTTGTCGCCGGAGAAGATGAAGCCGAGCGCGAAGGCGCCGCGCAGCCGCGCCAGCGTCAGCTTGACGGCTTCGACCGGCTTGTTGCCGCGTGCGAGCAAATCGTCGACGAGATGCAGCACGATCTCGGTGTCGGTCTCGGTGTGGAACACCGTGCCCTTCTTCTCGAGCTCCTCGCGCAGCTCGCGGAAATTCTCGATGATGCCGTTGTGAACGACGGCGACGCGCTCGGTCGCGTGCGGATGGGCATTGTTGACGGTCGGCTTGCCGTGGGTGGCCCAGCGCGTGTGGCCGATCCCGGTGGTGCCCTTCAGCGGCTCGGCTTCGAGCCGCTTCTCCAGGTTCTTCAGCTTGCCCTCGGCGCGGCGGCGCTCGAGGTGCGCACCTTCGAGCGTGGCGACGCCCGCGGAATCATAGCCGCGATATTCAAGACGTTTGAGCGAATCCACCAATTGCTCTGCAACCGGCTCGCGCCCGAGAATGCCGACAATCCCGCACATGCGGATCACTATCCCCCAAATCGTCGAAAAATCGCCTAAACGACGCGCTCAGTTTTTAGCGAAATTCCCCGCGGACCAGATACTCAATAATTATTGCCGATTGAGACAGCACCGGGCGCCCTGCGCTTCGCCTGCGTCGAATTGGCCGACCTTAAACCGCGCGCCTTAACTTGTTGTCAACAGATTTGACCAACGATCGCCCCAGGAGACACAAGGTCATGAAGGGCTCGTCCGACCGCAAAGGCCTGACATCGATGTCCGTCCGCGCCAGCGAGACCACGGGCACGCACCTTGCGCATTGGCCGCCTCCCCAGCGCGGCAAGGAAAGCAAGCCTGTCTTCGTCAAGCATGCGCAAGGCGAGCCGGTGAAGCGCGCCAAGCCGCGCGGCTGGCGCCTGACCCGCGCCATCTTCTCCGAATTCGCCGACGACGAGTAGCGCCGCTTACTTCTCCGGCTTCTTGCCGCCCGTCTTCATCTCACGATAGCGCGCCGCGCCGCCTTCCCTGATGACCTGCTGGTTGCGCTCCAGCGCCATCGCATCGTCGGGTACATCCTTCGTGATCACCGAGCCGGAGCCGATATAGGCGCCGTTGCCGATTGTCACCGGCGCGACCAGCGAAGAGTTGGTGCCGACGAACGCGCCCTGCCCGATCACCGTCTTGTGCTTCTTGAAGCCGTCGTAGTTGCAGGTGATGGTGCCGGCACCGATGTTGGAGTTGGCACCAATGGTGGCATCGCCGATATAGGAGAGGTGGTTGACCTTGACGCCGGCCTCCAGCGTCGCCGCCTTGGTCTCCACGAAATTGCCGATGCGCGCGCCGTCGCCGAGCGAGGTGCCGGGACGAAGCCGCGCATAGGGCCCGATCGAGACGTTCTTGCCGAGGGTGCTCTGCACGATGTGCGAGAAGGAATGGATCACGGTGCCGTCCGCGATCGACACGCCGGGGCCGATCACCACGAACGGCTCGATGGTCACGTCCTTGCCGAACACGGTGTCTGCGGAGAGATAGACTGTCTCCGGCGCGATCAGTGTCACGCCGGCCTCCATCGCCGCCTTGCGCAAGCGTGCCTGGATCACGCCTTCCGCTTCGGCGAGCTGCGCCTTGGTGTTGATGCCGCGCACCTCGTCCTCGCTGGTCTCGATCACCACGGACTCCCATCCCTTTTCGCGGACGATTTCGACTGCGTCCGTCAGATAATATTCGCCCTTGGAATTCGCATTGCCGATCTGCCCGAGGATATCGAGCGCGCGGCGGCCGTCGATCGCCATCACGCCGGCGTTGCACAGATCGATCTTGCGCTCATCCGCACTGGCGTCGGCCTGTTCGCGGATCGCGACCAGGCGGTCGCCCTCGACGATGAAGCGGCCGTAGCCGGTCGGGTCGGCGGCGCGAAAGCCGAGCGCCGCGATCGCTGCGCCGCTGGCGAGCGGCGCGCGCAGCCGCGCAAAGGTCTCGGCCGAGATCAGCGGCGTGTCGCCGAAGGCGATGAGGAGATCGTCAACACCGCGCGAGATCGCCTCGCGCGCCGCCAGCACCGCGTGCGCGGTGCCAAGGCGTTCGCTCTGCACGAAGGTGAGCGCGTCGGGGCGGATGCGCTTCGCTTCATCCGCGACCGCCTGGTGATCGGGGCCGATCACGACCGCGAGCGAGGTGCCGGCTCCCTTCGGTGCGGCGGCGAGCACATGGGCGAGCAGCGTCTGGGAAGCCACGGGATGCAGCACCTTCGGCAGGCTCGATCGCATGCGCGTGCCTTCACCGGCGGCGAGCACGATCGTGAGGCTGGAACGGGCGGTCATCGAGATCCTGTCAGATATAGCCGAATCAATTGGCGCGACGGGCAGCGAGCTCCCTCAGAAGCTATCGCCTTGCTACCCCCGCAAACGCCCGGAATTCAAGTGCGAGGCGCTTTTCCTGTTAATGTTCCCTGATTGATTCGGGGAAGCCCGGACCGGGGCTGGGCACTTAACGTACATGGCAAAGGATTCCGACCCACTGGCGGATGCCTTCGGCACCAAGGAGACCGGCGGGCTGTTCTCCGGACTTTTGGCGGAGGAAAGCGCGTTCGACCGTCGCATGATGTGGCGGCTTGGCTCGTGGGGCGCAGCGGCCGTGGGCGCGGTCGTCATCGCGGTGATGGCCAACCAGGCCCAGCTCGGCTGGCGGCGCGACCAGGCTGCCGCCGCCGATCTCGCGCGCCAGGCCGACCGGCTCCAGATGCTGACCAAGGAGAGTCAGAACGAGGCCCGCCGCCTCGCCGCCGCCATCGAGACGCTGAACACCGATCGCGACCGGCTCTATTCACGCGTCACCGTGCTGGAGCAAGGGCTCGATTCCGTCACCGGTGCCATTGCTAAGCAGACCGCCACGCCGCAGCAGGGCGCGAAGCCGCAGGACCCAGCGCCCGCAGCTCCCAGCGTCGCGCCGGTCGCATCGACCCCAGCTCCGGCGAACGACAAGCCGCGCACGGAAGCCGCCAAGGATTCTCAGAAGGACACCCCGAAGGAAGCGCTGAAGGAGCCGCCGAGCCCACCGCCGCAGACCGCGGCCGCCGCCTCGCTCGTGCAACAGACGCCGGCAATGAACCCGGCGCTGCCGGCCATTCCGCTGGTGCCGTCGAAGCCGCTCGTGGCGCCGCCGGATTCGTCCGCATCGAAACTGATTCAACCCGAGGCAGCTGAGAAGGCCGCCGAGAAGAAAGCCGAGCCGGCGCCCGCCCCGACCGAGGTCGTTGCGGCAGCACCAAAGCCACCGGAAGCAGCCGAGAACGAATCCCCTGCGATCGCGGTTCAGCAGACGCGTTTTGCGATCGATCTCGGCGGCGCCAACTCGATCGACGGCCTGCGCGCGCTCTGGCGCGGCCTGACCAAGTCCAATCCGGAGATCGCGGCGCTGCGGCCGATCATCATGATCAAGGAAGGCACCACCGGCCTCGGCATGCAGCTCCGCTTGGGGGCCGGCCCCCTGGTCAACGCCGCCGTCGCCGCAAAATTCTGCGCAAGCCTCGCCGAGAACGACCGTCACTGCGAGACCACCGTGTTCGACGGTCAGCGCCTGTCGATGCGTGGCGGCCAGGAAAAGGGACAAGAGAAGAGCCAGGAAAAGGCTCAAGAGAAAACTCAAGACAGGGTTCAAGAGAAGAGCCCGGAGAAAAATCAGGACGCGGTGCCGCAAGCCGAGACTGCGCCGAGCGCAAAGCCCGAGAAGCCGCAGCGCCGCCGCAACTACTCCTCGAAACGATCGAAGCGCGAGGAGCCCGCGCCCGCTCCCGCGGCGCAGCCGGCGCCGGCGCCGGCGAAACCGGAGGCAGCATCGACGTCTGCGGGATCGACGCTGTCGTCTTTCTTCAGACGCTAGAGAGCATGATCCGGAAAAGTGCGCAGCGGTTTTCCCTCGCGACAAACGCGGAACGCGTTTGCGCGGAGATCATGCTCAATCAACACCCTAGCGCGCGATGACGATCCATCCCAATCTCATCGCGCTTAGGACTTCGCTTCCACCTGAACGCGCCGTGAATGACGGCATCTCATCGCGCGCGCAGGCGGACTCAATTTTCAGCCCGTCATCGAAACCAGCTGCCGACTGCCAAGTTATCCCGGTCGTGAACCGGAGCGGCCGACAGGCAGAAGCACTCGTGCCCGCCTCCATGACCAAGGGAGCCACGCGTGAAGACATTCATCATCGCAACGGCCGCTGTTCTCGCGGCGTCCTCGGCGCTTGCGCAGACGACAAAATCCCCGGGCGCTTCGAGCAACGCGCCGGGTCAACAGATGCAGAACACGACGAAGCCTTCGACAGGTTCCGGCGCCTCCGAATACGCGCCGGGTCATCAGACCAATACAACTGCCGGACCGGGCCACTCGGAAAGTGCGCCCGGACAGAAGATGCAGAACACCACGGGTTCGAGCACCACAAGGAAGTGACGGTGCGAGGCCAAAGTCGTCAACTCTGGCAGACGGCGCCGACCTACCCGGCCGGCGCCGTCGCGCTGTGAGAGAAGGCCCGCACCGGACGATTCCGATGATCGCTCGGCCTTGCATGCGACCAACGGACGCTTGGACGTGAGCCGCTCTTTCGCAGCAAGCTTGTAGTCATTTCCGGCGCAATCCAAATGTCGCGCTGCTTCCGAACTCGTGGGTTCTGATGAACGAACTGGATGATGTCCTGAGGCTTCTCGTCGCGGCCGGAACAGGGCTGCTGATCGGCATCGATCGCGACATGAACGACAAGCCGGTGGGGATGCGGACCCTGGCGCTGGTCGCTCTCGGCTCGGCGCTGGTTTCGATCTCCGTGATCGAGTTCCAGAACCTGCGCGACCACCCGGATGCGATCTCCAGGGTGATTCAGGGCGTCGTTGCCGGCGTGTTGACCGGCGTCGGCTTCATCGGGGCCGGCGTCATCCTGCACGACGCCAAGGCGAAGACGGTTCACGGCCTCACCACGGCCGCAACGGTCTGGATCGCGGCCGGCCTCGGCATTGCCTGCGCGCTGGGAGCCTGGCTGCTCGTCGGCGCAGCCATCGCGGTGACGTTGCTCGTGCTGTTCGTTCTGGGCTGGGTCGAGCGCCGGCTGGGGTTGAAATAGTCCTGGCGTCGGCAGGACACGTCCGCCCATATCGGATCAACAGAAACGTCGCCTGCCCTGTTGCCTGCCCGCGCCATCCCGATCATATTGCGCCCATGACAAAGAAGCCCTTTCGCCTCACGCCCTACCAGGTGCAGTTCCTGATCGTCGTCGGCTTCGTCTCCGTCGGCTATGCCAGTTACTTGCGCTATCTCGGCATCGAGCTCTCGACGGTCGCGCTTGCCTGCGACGCCGGCCTGCAGACTGCGATCTGCAAGGCGCGTTCGGTCGCGACCGTCCTGTTCAAGAATTCGGTGTTCGGCATCGTCGCGCTGGTGGTGGCGACGCTGAACCTGATGCGGCCGTCGATCGTGCTGCTCACCGTCGGCATCGTCGCCGCCGGCCTCGGCATCGTGCTCTACAACGTCGTGCTGTCCGGCCTTGCGATCGGCCTGTTCATTCTTGGGTTTGCTCGGCCCGCGCCCGCCACAGCGTGAGGGCGAACAACAGATAGATCGCGCAGGTCCACAGCGACTGCCAATTGTCGCGGCCCTCGTTGACCAGCACATAGGCGGCCGAAAGCGTCAGCACGCCCGCGAACACCGCTTCCGCGATCGGACGCTGGCCGATCTGCGGCCGGTTCAGCATCAGCAGCGCAAACGGCACCACCGCCATCGTCAGCGCGGCGTAGGGAAAATCCTTGTAGCGCGGGTCGAACACGAAGCCGAGCGCGGTTTGCGCCGCGATCACGGCCGTGACCGCCAGCGTCAGGCCGAGCACCGCGGTGAGCTTCGACCATTTCCGGCCCTCGCGCGGGCCAAGCAGATCGAGGAAGGTCGGAAGGCTGCGGCCGATCACCATCGCCTGCGCGCAGAAGATCGGCGACAGGATGCCGGCGAGCAGCAGCGCTCCCCACAGCAGCCAGCCGCCGATGCCGTAGCTCTCGTAGTACATCTTGTCGATGCCGATGCCGAGCAGGATGCCCGCCGTCGTCGCCGAGATGCCGACGCCGAGCCAGGCCGAAAAGCGCGGCGTCCACGGCCGCCGGCGCAGCGTGATCATCGCGACCGCGAACACCAGCACGCTGAGGCCCATGCCGGCGCCCATGTACCATTTCCAGTACGGGAAATTGCTGATCGGCTGGCCGGGCGGATATTTCAGGTTTCGCCGCACCGAGTCGTACAGGCCCCAATAGCCGCCGACGGTGCCTTCCAGCTTGCGCTTCCACGGCTGGTCGTAGGACTCGATCAGATTGACGCGGAACTTCTGCGTCTTCGCAAGGCTCAGGATTTCCGAGACGACGCGCGCCTGGTTGGTCCGCGACGGCAGCGCGCCGTCGCGCATCCGGCCCTCGCTCGGCCAGCCGGTCTCGCCGATCAGGATCTCCTTGCCGGGAAACGCCACCGCCATGCGCTCGCGGATCGCCCCGACATGGGCGGCGGCGAATTTCGCCCTGACGGGGAAATCCTCCCAATAGGGCAGGATGTGGATCGTGACGAAGTCGACGGCGTCATAGACCTCGCGGTTCTTCAGCCAGTATTCCCAGACATCGGCATAGGTCACGGGCACGCTGACCTGCGCCTTCACCGAGCGGATGATCGAGATGAGGTCCGCCGTCGTCATCTCGCCGCGCAGCAGCACCTCGTTGCCGACGATCACCGCGCTGATGATGTCGGGGAATTCCTTGGTGAGGCGAACGGCGAGCGCGGCCTGCTCGAAATTCTTGGTGCGGTTGCTGGACAGCCAGATGCCCTGGAGCACCTTCAGCCCGCCGACCTTGGCGGCAACCGCCGGCACCTGGTCGAGCCCGTTCTCCATCGAATAGGTGCGAATGCAGTCGGTGATCTGCCTGAGCTGGCGCAGGTCCTGCTCGATCTGGTCGGCCTCGATATGGGTCCATGCGTCCAGCGGCGACTGCTCGCCGCGGAACGGCGCGTAGGAGACGCACTGGACCTTGTCGGCGGGGTCGATCGGGGCGCGCGCGAGCGTGATCGGCGTGGCAAGCCACCACCACACGGCAGCGATCGCACCCAATGAAACGAGCAGAAGCGCCAGTGGCGTACGAAGAGAAATCGGTTCCGTCCTCCGCGAAGGGTCCGTCGATTACCTGCTCGCACGCCTTCTGCCAAGGGGTAACAGGCGACCGACCCGCTCCTCACCCTGCGGAATTTGGCTGCGGCCGTTCGGCCGTGGGCTAGGATCGTGACTTTGCTGGACAAAATTCGAAATACAGGTCATGGGATTCGACGGGAATTTTCCGCCGCATTGGAGACCCATTTGGACGCCATCAGCTAGCGCGTCCGCGAGGTCTCGGCGCGGACGGTCAGCGGATATATTGGGGAATTCATGCGGCAACGGGTGTTCGAGTTACGAAATGCGGTCCTGCGGCAGTTCGCCGCCACCTTGGCCGTCTCCTCCTTGCTCGTTCTGATTGGTGTCGGCGGCGCCTCCGCCCAGAGCGGCACACCGGCCCCTGACCAGGGCAAGGCGGCCGCCCAGCCCGCCGACGCCGCCAAGGACGCAGCCCAGAATCAGCGCCGCACCGACGAGTTCGCGGAAGCGGCGCAGGTCATCAACGGCCCGGCCGGCAACCCCGAATGCGTCTGGCTTGGCCGGCGCGTGGTGCGGCTGATGTGGCGGGACGACCTCGATACCGCGTTCCGCCATCTCGACCTCTACGACCGCTTCGGCTGTCCCGGCGGCCACATCCAGGCCGCGTTCCGCTGCCTGACCCGGTTCGGTGGCCAGATCGATCCGAAGGTCGCCGAGACCCTGGACAGCCGCGTGCACGCGTGTTGGATCAACCCGAACGCCCAGCCGCAGCAGGCGGCCGCGGCCTCCCCGCCGGCAGCGCCGGCCGCAGGCAACTCCCCGGCACCGCAGCCGGCGGCGAGCCCCTCGCCTGCGGCAAGCCCGTCCCCGGCGCCCGCGAAATAGCCGCGATCGTTTCAGCTGCCGTTCAGGAACGATCGGCGATAGAGACGGTTGGCACTGCCACGCATCCCAAAAGGCATGCCCTCATAAGGACATGAGGCCATGACAGTTGTGAAACCGCGCGGCAGAGGTATGCTCCCTTTGCCGCGGACTTGGTCGGATCTCGGGGTCGGATCCGCTTCCCTGCCACCTCAGCCCCTTTTGGTTTAGCCGCGATGCGCGTTGTCGCCGCCGTTCTGTTGCTCGTGTCTGCGCTCCATGCAGGAGTCTGGGGGGTCTTGCGCGACAAGGAACCCGCGCCTGACTTCAAGGGCCTCCTGCCCAGCGTTTCCTACGCCCCGTTCGAAGGCTCGGCCCATCCCGACATCGACAACATCCCGACCGTCGAGAAAATCCGCGCCGACCTGAAGACGCTGTCGACCATGACGCGCGCGATCCGCCTCTATTCGTCCACGGGCGGCGTGGAACTGGTGCCGCCGATCGCGGCCGAGTTCGGCCTCAAGGTCACCGTCGGCGCCTGGATCGACAAGGACAAGGATCGCAACGAGCGCGAGATCAAGGCCGCCATCGAGCTCGCGCGCAAGAACAGCAACGTCGTCGGCGTCGTCGTCGGCAACGAGGTGATCTACCGCGGCGAGCAGAAGGTCGAAGACCTCATCGACATGATCAAGAAGGTGAAGGGCGCGGTCCGCGTGCCCGTCACCACCGGCGAGATCTGGAACATCTGGCGCGACAATCCCGACCTTGCCTCCAACGTCGATTTCATCGCCGCCCACGTGCTGCCCTATTGGGAAAACTTCCGCTCGGACCAGGCGGTGGACCAGGCCGTCGACCGCTACAACCTGCTGCGCAACCTGTTCCCCGGCAAGCGCATCGTGATCGCCGAGTTCGGCTGGCCGAGCCAGGGCTACAATTTGCGCAACGCCGATCCCGGCCCGTTCCAGCAGGCGCTGATTCTGCGCGACTTCGTCACCCGCGCCGAAGCCATCGGCATGGAATACAACATCGTCGAAGCCATCGATCAGCCCTGGAAATTCTTCGAAGGCGGCGTCGGTCCCTACTGGGGCATCCTCAACGCCAGCCGCGAGCCGAAATTCGCCTGGACCGGCCCGGTGGAGAACCCCGACTATTGGAAGCTGATGGGCATCGCGCTGCTGGTCGGCGTCCTGCTATCGCTGCCGATTCTGCGGATCCAAAAAGCGACCGCGAAGCAGGCCTTCCTGCTGTCGGTAACCGCCAACGGCGTCGGCGCCTGGGCCGCGACCGTGTTCGCCTTCTGGAACAGCCATTACTTCATCTTCGGCTCGGCCTTCGCGCTGACGCTCGGCATGATCCTCCTTGTTCCTCTTGTTCTCATCGCGATGGCGCGCATCGACGAGATCGCAGCGGTCGCTTTCGGGCGGCCGCCGCAGCGGCTTCTCACCAAGGGCAGGCCGGTCGAGAACGTGCCGGAGAGTTACTGTCCGAAGGTCTCGATCCATATCCCAGCGTACTTCGAGCCGGTCGACATGCTCAAGCAGACGCTGGATGCGTTGTCGCGGCTGAACTATCCGAACTACGAATGCGTGGTCATCATCAACAACACGCCGGATCCCGCCTTCTGGCAGCCGATCCAGGACCACTGCCGCGCGCTCGGTGAACGCTTCAAGTTCATCAACGCCGAGAAGGTGCAGGGCTTCAAGGCCGGCGCGCTGCGCATTGCGATGGACCGCACCGCCGCCGATGCCGAGATCATCGGCATCCTCGATGCCGACTATGTCGTCGAGCCCGACTGGCTGAAGGACCTCGTGCCGGCCTTCGCCGATCCGCGTGTCGGCCTCGTGCAGGCGCCGCAGGAGCATCGCGACGGCGACCTGTCGATCATGCACTACATCATGAACGGCGAATATGCCGGCTTCTTCGACATCGGCATGGTCCAGCGCAACGAGGCCAACGCCATCATCGTGCACGGCACGATGTGCCTGATCCGTCGCGCCGCGATGGACATGGCCGGCGGCTGGTCGAGCGACACGATCTGCGAGGATAGCGATCTCGGCCTTGCGATCCAGGAGCTCGGCTGGACCACCCACTACACCAACACCCGCTATGGCGCGGGCCTGCTGCCGGACACCTACGAGGCCTTCAAGAAGCAGCGCCACCGCTGGGCCTATGGCGGCCTGCAGATCGTGAAGAAGCACTGGCGCCGCTTCCTGCCGGGTGCGAGCCGGCTCACCTCCGACCAGAAGCGCGAATACGGCCTCGGCTGGCTGAACTGGCTGGGTGCCGAAAGCCTCGGCGTGGTCGTGGCGCTGCTCAACCTCGTCTGGGTGCCGATCGTCGCCTTCGCCGACATTGCCATTCCCGACAAGATCCTGACGCTGCCGATCATCGGCGCCTTCGTCGTCTCGCTGGCGCACTTCCTGTCGATGTACCGCGCCCGCGTCGCGATCAAGCCGGGCCAGATGCTGGGCGCGATGATCGCGGCGATGAGCGTGCAATGGACGGTGTCGCGCGCGGTGGCGCAGGGCCTGATCACCGAGCACATCGCGTTCGCCCGCACCTCCAAGGGCGGCCTCAGCAGGATGTCGATCGAGTTCCAGGCGTTCTGGGAGGCCGTGATCGGCTCCCTGCTCTTGATCGGCGCCGGCGTGCTGGTCGCCTCCAACAGCTTCCGGCAGATCACCGAGATCTACATCTTTGCCGGCGTGCTGGTGCTGCAGAGCCTGCCGTTTCTCGCCGCGGTCGCCATCGCCATCCTCGAGCTCAGCCGGATCAACTCCTTCCAGTTCTGGCGCGACAGCGCGATCCGCACCGCCGAGCTGATCGGCCTGCGCCCGGTCGCCCTGCCCCCCGTCGGCGCGCCGCAAACCGTGCCGAGCGAGGTGCGGCGGGAGACGAACTGACGGGCGGGAGGCCATCCTCGCTGTTCGGCGTGGATGGCGTCCCGCCAATCAGGTTGAGATTCCCGACCTAACCAGCGGAAGCAGCGAGCGAATCCCCGCTCCTGCCATGAACTTCGGTAGCCACCCGCACTATTGACCTCCGCGGCCACTCCCCCTACACAGCGCGGGCCGAGAGCATGATCCGGAAACAGCCGGTTTTTCCCCGCGACGCAAGCTTAAGAGCGCAGCGGCAAGACATGCTTCTCGAATGTCCGAGCACGATGGCGATCTCTGTCGAAGCCATCAGCGGCCATGGGAGCGCGTAGCTCAGCCGGTAGAGCACGTGACTTTTAATCACGGGGTCCTGGGTTCGAGCCCCAGCGCGCTCACCAAGCACAATCAAAGACTTGATCGGCAACACTACCCATTTTGGTTCCGAGAAAACTGAAACTGGGAAGCAGGTGGGAAGAACTCTCGATTCTCCGTACCGCGAGAAGGCTGCACGCGACCACTCGACGGCGGAAGCCCGCGCTGATGAAACGCGACTACTGGCAGGCATTGCTGCCATCCCGCTCGCGATGATCATCGGCCTGATTTGCGAGACAATCGATCTGCGGCCGAAAGAGAAGGTTCAGACCATCGCGATCGGCTCCCACAAACGCATCGATCAGGCGAAGCGCGACGGCGCCAATGAGCTTTGGGTGCATCGTACCAACGCTCAGAGCAACGTGCACTTCCACGAGGTGGAACAGCGGCTGATCCGGGCGCTATGCCGCCTATGAACTCGCAGCACAACTCCCTCGCGCACCTGGGCGGCATCCTTGGTTTGAAAGTCGGGAAGTTGGCGAACGAGAAGCCGCAGACGGCTCCCTTTGGGCTTCTCAGTGGTTTGAAACTCTAAGTCCGCAAGGTACTTGGCGGGTTCATCAGTGCCCCCCGGAGACAACCGCCTATCAGGAGCGAAAGATGACGCAATCGAACCAACGCATCCTTTGTGGAACGTGCCGGTCAGACCTCACCGGTCCGGAGGAGCACAACGACGATTCCATCTTCAAGTGTCTGGTCTGCGGCCAAGAGGAAGAGCTTGGCGAGATTCGACCCCGCGCCCAGGAAATATCACTACGTCTTGGATGATGTGCCGTAAGTCGCGGCGGGCAAAAGGTCAAACGTGCTCATCCACCGTTTTACAACCTGAGGAAACATGCCTGTAGGTCAGCGGCTCTGCATTTTCCGAATCGTCTTCCCGTGCTCGCTCCTCCGCCAGAGGCGTTGTGTTCAGGGGTGTCAGAGTGAGCCAGTTTCTATCGGTGCTGTTGTTAGTGACGGCCGTCCTGCTGACCTTGTGCTTCGGGGTGGCCGCCTGGCGCCAGTCGGCTGGGACCGACGTCAATATTACCGCCACCATTCCCGACGAGGAAACCGGCTGGCGAGCGCGGCCGAACTAACGGTCCCCCGCGCGGGCCGCGGTATTTTTACCAGTTCGGCGAACGTCGCGTTGATCTCTCCCCCTAGTTGCGCTTGATTGTTGCAAGGGGGCGAGCATGCGTTTGATTGCGATCGCTGGGCTATGCCTCGCTTTGGGCGGCTGCGGCACGAAATATCAGGAGATGGGGTTTACAGGCGGCGTTGCGGCGCAGCAGATGACTGCGGACACGTGGCGCATACAGTCACGAGGCAACGCTTACACTAACTCCGCCACGGTGCAGGACTATGTCCTCCTCAAAGCCGCAGAAACCACGCAAGCGGCCGGCGGGACGCATTTTCAGATCATCAGCGCGGCGGACGCCAGTCGAGCGTCCACGGTCGTTACACCCGGAACGAGCAACACAACGTTCGTCGGCAATCAAGCGTTCACAATGACCTCTCCCGGCAGCGTGGACACCGTGATCAGACCGGGCCAAGACGTCTATGTGCGTGTACTGAAGCTACCTCCTGGTCCGCCGCCGCAGGGCGTCTACTCCGCCCAGGAGATTATCCAGTTCGTGGGATCTCGAGTGGAGCGTCCGCGATAGCGACAATCGGAGGAGCGGCATGTTTGAAATCAACGGTTTCGACACGGCGGGCGTCGTCAGCCTCAAGCGGCTGTCACTCGCCGCTGCCCTCAAGAAGGCCAAAGAGCTTGTTCAGGACGGATGCTGGGACGTTCAGGTCGTTGATCCCAACGACCGCGTCCACACTTCGTTTGAAGAGCAGGCCGCCTAGTTCCGAGCGATCACCGCGCCTGTCGCCGCTATCCGATGCACTCTCTTTTTGCCGTGGGTTTCATGGGTCTGCTGCTCGTATTGTGCACCGCTGCAGACGCAGCAACAGTGCATCACCCCTGCAAAGGATACGACCTCAAGCCTTCTTCAGATGCACGAGATGGGCGTCTGCGGCGTCCTCGCTTGTTGCGCCGATGATCGGTGCGGCCACCGCTTGGCTCTCAATGCCGATTGCTGGCTTGACGACATGCGGCTGTCAGATCTCGAGCGGCGGTTTGTCAGCAAAACCTGCGGACGACGAGGCGCTGATGTTCGGCCGGATTTTGAGAGGGGTAAGCCGCCGATGGTCCTCACGGCGACCGACCACATGAACCAACAAAGCAATGGGAAAAGCCGCAGCGTGGTTCCAGCCCCCACTGCGGCATTCCCGGCAGAAATAGAACCAAGTACTTAAATCGCGCCGGTGTTCATTCTATAGAACACCCCGTTCCGAAAATGGACTCCGTATAACTACCGGAGTGCGATGTTCTACGCATTGCCGCCCGGATGCGAATGTGGCACGGCTCGGGTTCCAGCCCCCAAATGCTCCCGGCTGCCGATTCAATTGCGGATCAGAGCGCCGGGAGTGCCGGGCGAGATGAGGGTGGCCGTCCGACCTCCCGTCTCCCAAAAGGAAGATCCCTCGTCCCCGATGCGATCGATGCCGCACAGCGATGGCTCTGCGCTTCTGGAAGCTGCACTGATGTCATGATTTCTGAATGCGTTGGAGTTGCGGTGACAGTGCACGCAACGCGCTTATCGCTCCTGCTTGGCACTTGGCTGCCGTTCCCCAAGCCCTCCCACCCCAAAAATCGGAAGACACGCCGCCGGAAACGTGTACGCTTCACAAAACCGGAGGGACAGCATGTTTGAAATCAACGGTTTCGACACGGCGGGCGTCGTCAACCTCAAGCGGCTGTCACTCGCCGCCGCTCTCAAGAAAGCCAAAGAGCTTGTCGAGGACGGCTGCCGGGACGTTCAGGTCGTCGATCCCGACGGCCGGGTCTACACCTCGTTTGAAGAGCAGGCCGCCTAAAGCGCGATGCGATTAGGATGAATCGTCATCGCGCTTTAGGTTGTTGTTTAAGCATGATCTTTTCGGAAAACCGCTGCGCACTTTTCCGGATCATGCTTTAGTTCCGAGCGATCACCCGCGCCTGTCGCCGCTATCCGCCTCGGCCGACGTTCGACGAGGCATTGTCGAGCCAGCGCCGCGTTGCTTCGTCACTCCAGCCGGGGACCGCGAAGCGCGCCGTCGGGGTTGCGTTCGTGCGTGGCCGGTCCACCGCAACATGGCGTGCGCGGGGGTGACGCACTGTTGCAGCGTCTGCGGCGGTGCACAGCATGAGCAGCAGACCCATGAGACCCATGGCAAAGGGAGAGCGCATCGCATCAGCTCCAATCGAGCAATCGTTCCTGCAATGTGTTGCCCCGATCGGTTCGCCACAATCGACGGCGCCTTCACAAGCAGGCGAGAGAAGCGCAGGCCCTTGCGGCGGCGCTGGCAGTCGTCAACGCGCGCGGGATGCCATTGCCAGTGGACTCGTTTGGGCGCAGGCTCTTTTCAGGCGCTTCAGACGCCGCACGGGAGAGACACATGAAGGAACCGGGCCTGGATGGCCGCCATCGGGACAAGGATGGCCAGATCAGCAAGAAGCACGGCAACACGCTGGTCGGCACATTGCGCAAGATCTATGGAAAGGGCTTTGCGGCCGGGTATCCCGATGCGGCGCAGCTCAGCGAGGTCCTGGCCCAGTTGAACGAGACGTCGCTGAGCCAGCTGCGTCGCGATCACGACACCGGGCACTTGGCGCACAAGATCGATCACGCCTTGAAGTGACGCCTCGCGGTGAGAGCCGCCATCGGAGGCGCGTATCCAGCGGCAGTTATTGGCGTTCCTCGTACTTGTTACAGCGGCCATCGCCCGGCTGGACCCGGCTGAGTTCCTGAAACGGCGGATCACAACGCAGGAGCGTGTACACCTTGTAAGAGGGCGGCGGGACGCGCCAGCAGAGATTCTGGCCCGCTGGTATCTGATACGTGTCCCCGTTCGCCAACGTATAGCTGCACGAGGCGTCCGGGCCGTTTACCTTCCCCTCCGCGTGGGCCTGGGTCAGCGAAGCCAACGCGAGGAACATCACCAACAATCTGCGCATTTTGTCCTCCGCACATCTGATCGCACACCAGTGGAACTGGGATGCGGACATCGCTTCAGCAAGTCACAGATTCCTGAAAAGCACGCCGGGCAGTCACGAGGGCAATTGGCGGAGCTTCGACGTGACCCGCGCCTGCTCGAATGAAGCGCAGGCCGCGGGCTCCTCCTGCGCGGAATATCTTTTCTCTTGAACGCCCAGTCCTTAGGACCATGGCTTCTGCGCTCCCGTGAGGACGGAATGCGCGCAGCAGTTTCAGCGGGCACCGACGCCATTTAGCCATCCTGAGGAGACCGCGAAGCTCCCGTCTCGAAGGACGAGGCGCGCGCTCAGCTCGCGAATGAAGCCATATGCGTTTGCCCAGCAAGTCCGGCGCTGTGGATTCTCTTTTGAACGTTCTGCCGGCTTGCTCGTCTTTCAGTTGAAGCGTCCCCAAGCTTCACCCCGACAGAGAACCCCGCTTCCCCCAGGCGGGGTTTTCGTTTCAGGCGCGCTGCATCGGCTCGCCCGGAATTTCAAGCCTCTCTTTGCCGTTGACCCGGCTCCCCTCCCGACGCACCTTTTGGGCGGGCAGGGTTCTGAGGAGGAATTATGCCGAAAACCCTTGTGGAATTCAGAGCGCAGAACCTTCGTTTGCTTAAACAGCTTTGTCCCGATGATCCCCGATACATCCAGGCCTGGTTGAAGCAATTCGACGAGCAGAACGGGATCACACCCGAAGCGCGTCCGAAGCCCGGCAAAACGCGACGGACTACTCCGCCGAGGAAGGCCGCTTCGCCCGGTCGGACCAGGTCAGCGCCCTCCTCCTCGGTCTCGCCACGCTGATCGGCGCAACGACGAGCGCGCACGTCTTCGTCCCTGTTGCTGCTTGCTCCCCGTCGTAACGGGAGCGCAGAAGACGGTGCGATGGCGGCAGGCCTGCGCGCCGTCGGCCATCGCTACTCTTCCAGCTTGTGGCCGCTCTCGGCGAACAGCTGCAGTTGGGACCACCGTCATCGCAATTTGGCGCCGTGCAAATTGACGGCGCATCTCGAACACGAGCGTTGACACCAGCGACGTGCCCCGATGCGATGCACGAGCAACGACACGAGGGCACAGTCCCTCACGGAATATCCGCGGCCTTCCGGTTGTCGCCGATTGAAACCGGCTTGTTCAGGAAATATTCGCGGTTGCCTGTCGCGGCCTCCGCGTACTGGTCGATGGCCACGATGATGGCCTGGACGTGGGCATAGCACCACCCTTCCCGCGTCGCCTTTCTACGAACGTCCTCGAGCGCGGTCAGGAAGGGCGACAGCTCTCTCTCGTCGTCGAACCAGCGCCTGCTCACCATGTCCTCCCGCCGAGTACCCTGCCCTTGTTGTGATGCGGCTCTGCGCTCCTCAGCGCGTCGCGCTGGGCGCAGAGACTTTCAACCTTCGCCTCCATCCGCGACAGCAGCGCTTCGGCCGAGGCGGTCCCGACGCCCGCCCGCTGCAGCTGCAGGATCTCCTTTCTCTGCCTGCCAATCTGGATGCGCATCCGTTCGATCTCCCGCCTGACAAAGTCCAGGTCCGGCATGTTCAGCCCTCGCGATATGAATATGGCCAAAGAGAACAAAAACGGAACGAAGAGTCGAGTCCGGCGTTTGACGGAAAAGGAGATTTGCGATGGCGGACAATACCCGGAAGGAACCGAAGGATTGGGTTTCCGGGGACGACCCGATGACGGGAGCCCAGGAATCCTATCTCAAGACCCTCGCCGAGCAGGCGCACCAGGACCTGCCGGAGGAGGAACTAACCAAGGCCGAGGCCTCGGAGCTGATCGACGAGATGCGGCAAAAGGCCGGGCTGGAGCGGTGACCCGTATTCTTGCGGGAATCCGGAACCATGTGTATGCAAACGAAATTGGGAATCGAAAATGCCTTATTTCGTTTGCGCCCGCGACGGAGCGGGCCAGATCATTTTGAAGCGCGACACAAGGGAAGCGGCCGAGAAGAAGGCCGCCGAGCTCCGTGACATGGGCTATTTCGAAGTCGAGATCGTCGTGAAGGATGTCGAGAAGGCGGCGTGAGCGAGTGGGCACGGTCGCCGGAGTTGGCCGTGCATGATCAAACAAACGCTGCGGCCTCGGCTGCTATCAAGGTCGAGCCAATCAGCCCCGCGGTGCCCCAAAGCGCAGCAACCCTCGCAATCTTTCCCATCATCTGAAGCCCAGGGCTTCATGCTTCCCTCAGCACCTTAAAGGCGCTGAGAATGACGAAAGCGCCCAGACCGTAGGTCAGTGCGTTCACGCCCCAGCAAATGGCGATGCCGAGGAAGGTGGATCCTCCGACCGCTCCCCAGAAAAAATAAGCCGCGGTGATGCCCGGCCACTCCAGCGAGAGGAACGCGAAGTCGGTTAGCGGCTCCGCGACGAGGAGCACTGAGGAGATGAACGCCCCGATTGCCAATGCGATGATGAGGCTCGCTTTAACGGAGTACATCACAGCCCCAGCAGGCCGGCGATAACGGGAATGAGGAAATAGGCGGCGATCCCGAGAAGGCCGCCCACGACAACGCGTGCAGCACGGCCATGAATCTTCGTATCGAGCCACGCAGAGATGGCCACCGCAGCCTGTCTCGGCCAGCTAGCAGCGATGCTTCTGACGAGGTCAAACAGGAGTTCTGCAACGAGTGCGGCCATGGCGTTTAGTCGGCACCACCTCTGACGGGGTTCAAGTGCCGCGGGGGGATGACCATTCAGTTGGCTTCAGCGCGAGAGCGAGGATTTGGCGATCCGGTCGCCAGACGAACTAGGGTGGCAATTGCGGTGACAGTCCAGCACCGTCACCGTAACTGCTACGTCAAGGTGGATTGCTTGGAAGGTGAAGGTTTGTGATTATACCGAGGTTCGGCGCCTCCTCCCCGCTCCTCGGCGCCCAATAAAGCCCTCAGGGGCTTTTTGTTGGCCATGAGTGATCCGAGCAGACATCACTTTATCCCGGCGTTTTATCTCCGGCAGTGGGCGACGAACGGCTTTCTATGCGAGATGCGGAAGATCCGGGGGAAGATCGTCGTGCACTCGAAATCTCCCGACGCTAGGCCCGTGGAGCTACCGTGCCAGCCATAGGACAAGGGAAACAATGACGATGGCAGCGAGGATCGCCATCCAGCCCTTCGCATCAAATTCGAAGAAAGGGCCTTTGAAGCGTAGCTGATGATCGGACATGACACAGGTCTCCATTGAGATCGTGAGACCCGAATCATTTTCTTTCTGGGGGGATAATCTATTGCGCCCTGATTTGCAGCGTTGGCAAGAGTCTTCTGCAAGTTGCCGCTCAGCCCTCCACCCAAAACACGAAACGGTGGATGGCGGGTGGAAAAGCCTCGCCTGCTTTTCATGGGGGTCCGTGGCTCATCTCCTAATCAAGCTCGCCTCGCTACGGCGATGACCACCACGATCAGAACAGCAGCCCCGATCGCCCAGACGCCGTCAGCGCTGATGCTCGCGCCCCATAGATTGACCAGAAGTTTGTCCGACATGACGCAGCTCTCCATTTGAAAAACTTGAAGAGCGAATCGTTCAGGGGGACTTTTCTACTTAGGCACATCCCGCCAAATCTGCGCAAAAAGACTGGCACAGATAAAGTGGTAATCTCGCGATTCCAGATAGTTAGACTGCAACATCGCACATGTATTTAAAGCGCCGTGGCTCGCTATGTGAGTTAGTGATTGATCTGACAGGCGAATTGCGATGCGTTATGCGGGAATCTTTACCGCCGTCAGTCATCCAAATCCGTGCACGAGACGGTCCAGAAGGCCCCTAGCCCAAAATTTTTCGCTTTTAGTATCGGTAGCGATCAGGCAATCAACGCAAGACGGTGGCTTGAATGAAAACCGCACTTGTCTTCGGCGCAACCGGCTTCATCGGCTCGCATTTGCTGCGCGACCTGTTGGACAGTCCCGACTATTCGCGGGTTGTGGCGGTGGCCCGCAAGCCGCTGGCGGTGAGCCATCCGAAGCTCACCGTGCTGATCGGCGATCTCGCTTCCCTGCCCGCACTCAAGCCGCAATTGGTTGCGGACGAGATATTCATCGCGCTCGGGACGACGCGCAAGCACACCCCTGACGAGGCAGAGTACTACAAGATTGATCATGATTATCCGCTGTTAGCTGCCAAGATCGCCAGGGGGAACGGCGCGCGGTCGGCGTTTCTGGTCACGGCCGTTGGCGCCAACGCCGGCTCCGGCGTGTTCTATCTCAGGACCAAGGGCGAGGTGGAGCGGGACATTCTCTTGCTCGATTTCGAGCACACGCATATTTTCCGCCCGTCGATGATCCTCGGCGAGCGCGACGAAGACCGCCCGCGTGAACGCCTCATCATCGCGATATGGGGCGTGCTCAATCCGTTGCTCGTTGGCCCGGCCGACAGGTATCGAGGGCTCGCCGGGAACGACATCGCGCACGCCATCGCCAAAGCCGCGCGGCATCAAACGGAGAAGGCGCGAATCTATCATTGGAAAGAGATGGCGGCACTGCTTCGAACGTGATGCAGTCCGAGCCGTCCCGGCACCCTTCACGCACATTTGCCTCGGCCCCCTGCCCCTCCTCTTCTTTTCCTGCTATTTCCTACCCCGCCGTCCCGTCCCAATACAAAACTCTCCATCCGTTCCAGGGAGCAACAACCATGCGATACCTCCACACCATGCTGCGCGTGCGCAATCTCGATGTCGCGCTGAAATTCTATGTTGATGCTTTCGGCTTGAAGGAGGTGCGGCGGATCGAGAACGACAAGGGGCGCTTCACACTGGTGTTCCTGTGCTCGGCGGACGATCTCGAGGCGCTGAAGAAGCAGCCGCCGACGCGCGGCGCGCCGCTGGTCGAGCTCACTTACAATTGGGACGAGGAGACCTACGGCGAGGATCGCTTCTTCGGCCATCTCGCCTATGAGGTCGACGACATCTACGCCACTTGCGAGAAGCTGATGAAGGCCGGCGTCACCATCAACCGTCCCCCGCGCGACGGCAACATGGCCTTCGTGCGCTCGCCGGACCTGCACTCGATCGAGCTGTTGCAGAAGGGCGATCCGAAGCCGCCGCAGGAGCCGTGGCTGTCGATGCCGAACACCGGTCATTGGTAGGTTTGCGCGCGGAACAAGCGCGCACGGCCCGCGTTCACCCTCCAGTGAGACAATTGGAGGAGGATGCGATGGCGAGAGGGCTATTGCTGTGGATGATTGGCGTGCCGATCCCGGTGATCATTCTGTTGTGGCTGTTCTTCGGCCGCTGACCGTCAGGTTGAACTTTGCAACGAAAGCTCCGCCGCGTGCGGAGCTTTTTGCATGAGGGGCGCACCGCAATCGCGCATCGCTCCGGGCACCGAATTCCGCTATCACCCGCAGCAAGCGACAATGCGGGGAGACGCTTCATGCCTGATACCAAGCTGACGATCTGGGGCCGCGCCAATTCGGTCAACGTGCAGAAGGTGCTGTGGTGTCTCACCGAGCTCGGCCTCGCTTGCGAGCGCGTCGACGCCGGCATGCAATACGGCAAGACCCGCGAGGCCGACTATCTCGCGATGAACCCCAATGCGCGGATCCCGACGCTGGTCGAGGGCGACTTCGTGCTGTGGGAGTCCAATTCGATCATGCGCTATCTCTGCCTCGCGCATGGAAGCGGCACGCCGATCTACCCGGAGGCGCCGAAGCAGCGCGCCTCGGTCGACCGCTGGCTCGACTGGACGCTGTCGACCGTGCAGCCGGTCGACCGCCCGGTGTTCTGGGGCATCGTGCGCACGGCGCCCGCCGAGCGCGACATGATCCAGGTGCAGCGCGATGCCGATGCCGCCGCCGAGGTCTGGGCCATCGCCGACCGCCTGCTCTCATCGCGCCGCTTCATCGAGGGCGATGCGTTCACGCTGGCCGACATCGCGATCGGGTCCTATGCGCGGCGCTGGCTCGGGGTCGAAGGCATCAGCCGGCCCGCGCAGCCGCACCTCACCCGCTGGCTCGCCGAGCTCGGCAAACGGCCCGGATTTGCACAATTCGTCGCACCGCCGATGTCGTGACCGCTGGCAGGGTGCAAGCTGCAGCGATCGCGCGGGCGGAGGTGATGTCTGGGCAAGCCGCGCGACCTATCGGCCGCACCTTTCAACGATGACATCATACCCCTGTTTTGCCCGACGCGTCAAAGCCATATTCGCCAAATCCTAAGAACGGAATGACCAGCGTTTGCCGTGACTTGGCTACTGTGCATGGGGTTGTTTTCGCAGTTTTGTCGGGGCTTCAGCGCCAGCCGCGTTCGACCAGCAGGACGGCGATGATGAGCACCAGCGTCACCACGGCGGTCGCCAGCCGTGCCGTCCAGCTCAGCCCGCGGCCGACCCACCACAGCAGCGCGCAATACATCATGATGGGAACGATGAGGTCGAGCCGCAGCAGGTCCGCCGGCATGGCCCTTAGCGCCTGACGCTGGTGTCGATGCTGATCGAGCCACCGATCTTCACGCAGGTCCCGGTGCCCTCGACCATGACGAAGCGCGGGCCGTAGGAGGCGCAGGAGCCCGCTCTTGCCTTTCCGGCGGCGCTCTTCAACGGCGGGGCGTTGCCCGCTTGCTGCCGTTCGGCGGGCGGGAGGCGGAGGCTCTCGGCCGCGGTCGCGGACGTGGCCAGTAACGAGATCAGGATGAGGAGCGGCGTACGCATCGCCGCCTTGTAGCCCGGACCGGCGGGGCGCGCCATCGGGGCGTCCGCGATCAGATGAACTTGACGCCGGCCGACTTGCCGCGGCGCCAGACCACCTGGCAGCTCCGCCCGGTGCGCGCGTCGCGCGCGAAGGCCATCCGGATCACGCCCGGAAGCTGGCTCGCGTCCTCGTCCAGCGTGATTTTCGCGCCCGTGTCCGAGATGTCCCGGACCAGGCAATGCCGCGCGGCGAAGCCGCCGTCGAGGGTGATCCAGGCGTGCTGCGACAACAGCTTGCGGGCTGCGCGCTTTTTCGGCGGTGGCATTTGGAAAATCTCCCGCTCCAGCGCTACGCAGGGAACCCTAAGAAACCGTTGAAATCTCCCCCGATGCCCCCCGGTCCACGCTATCCACGGGCGCCAAAAGTCCGTTCCCGAACGGCTTGCCCGGGAGCGCAAACGCCACTATACGTTCGCCCGCTGCAAGCCGCCGGGCGCTGTTCGGCCGGCCAGCGGCCGTGCCGCGGCAAGCGGCGGGGCCCTGCGTTTGCTCCCTTCGTCTATCGGTTAGGACGCCACCCTTTCACGGTGGAGAGAGCGGTTCGATTCCGCTAGGGAGCGCCAGCTGCGCGATGGCTCGCCAACGCCGACAATCCTCCGCCGCGGCATGAACTCCCCGCCTCCGCCCTCCGACCAATCTCCGATCGGAACCGGTACAGGCCCGTGGAGCAGCGCGAGACCATTCCCAAGAGCCATTCCGGCGCTGCCCCGCAGCCGCCGCCCTGGATGCATCGCGCGGCACCCCATGTGCCGGACCGGCGTGCCAGGATGCTCGAGCACATGGCGCGCGCCAGAGCGCTTCCGCAGCGCCAGGGCGCGGCTGCGCAGCCCAAGACGCAGCCCAAGACATCATCGCCGCCCGCGGCGGGCATGACGATTCTCGGCGATGCCTGCAGCTACGCAATCCTGTTCGGCATCGTTGCGCTCCTGTTCCAGTCCAGCGTTCCTCTCTGCCTCGGCGCGTTTCTCTTCCTGGGCAACGGCACGCGCATCGAAAGCGCGTTCGGAGCGATCGGGATCAGGTTCGAGCCCGATACGATCGGCCCCGATATCATCAAAGGCGCCGTGTTCTGGTTCGCCTGGATCGCGCTGCTCGTATCCATGAGAAGCTCCGTCCCCGCCTTTCTCGCCGCGTGGATGCCACCGGCCGCCTCGTGGTTTTGGATCGCCGGCATCGCTCTCGCACTCGCCATTTTCGATGCACTCGCGGCGCTGACGATCCGGCGCGCAGGTCCGCGGTTCAACTTGTCGATCAGGCCGGACGGCCTGGCTCGGACGACGATAAAGACCGTCATTCTCGTTGGCGTGCTGGCGCTGCTGGTGCTGCTCGGGCTGGTCTGAAACGCCATCGCTTGATTCTGCTGTGACGGTATTGCGACCTTACGCCGCGAGCCATCGCGCGACTCTCGTTCGCGCATTTACCGGAAATTTACCCCTGCTCATGCGCGCCGGTATCAATTGCTTAGAGTTTGGCCGCTAGCCGTGGAACTACGGAATCCCCAAACAGATCGGCGATCATGTCCGTCGAAGAGTTCCTCAGGCAACGAGCAGTGGACGTTGCGGTGAGCGGCAGCTACTCGCTGCCCCGCTGGTACGATTGCGAGGGCAAGCTCCGCAGCTTCGCCTGCCGGACCAAGCGCGTCTCGCCCTTCCGCATGATCGTGGACGTGCCCGTCGTCGGCAAGGTCGGCGAGCGCGTGACCTCTTACTTCCAGGATTTCGGCGAATTCCAGTGCACCATCAGCGCGACATTGAAGGCGGGCTTCCTGATGGAGCTCGACATGACGCGAGCGCGGCGCGCCTGGATGTCGGAAAAGCTGACTTGGCTCGAGAAGAAGCAGAAGGATGCCAGCGTTCGCGAGCTACGGCGTGATGCGCGCTTCGTTCCGCAGGTCTCGCACACAGTCCTGACCCTCGCGGACGGCAGCACTCATTCGTGCTTCATCATCGACGTCTCGACGGCCGGCGTCGCGGTGTCCTCCGAGTACGATCCGCCGATCGGAACCCCGCTTGCGGTCGGCGCCTGCGTCGGGCGGGTGATCCGCAAATTCGCGCACGGCTTTGCGGTCAAATTCACCGAGAAGCAGTCCCGGGACGACCTCGTCCGCCTGATCGTGCGCTCATCGCAGCCGGCCTGATCCACCGCATCGCTGCCCTATCGCGGCCAAAATGCGGTATCAGCTTATGTAGGTCTGTGCCTCGGGCCGGACGTCAATGTGCAGACTTGCGCTCGGGGGACCGAATGGCAGTCGACAAGATCACAGTTGATAAAGTCGCAGTTGATAAGATCACTTGGGACAGGGTCGGCCGGGTCACCGAGCCCGGACGCTACATGTACACGTTCGGCTGGCTCACCATCACCGCCGGCGATATCGAGATCTGGAAGCGATACCCACAGGCCGCGTTCACCCTGCTGGCGCAACCGGCCGATCCGGACGCATCGATCGGCGAAGAATTCCACCTCGGCGCCTTCGACGTCGCTCCCGCCGCGCCGTCGCCGCTCCCAGCGCATTGAAGAACGGATTCGCGGCCGCCGAGTCGCTGCTGAGCAAGCGGCGTTTACGGTCATGCGCGGCTGCGCCAGGCGCCGGCCATCGCGGGAACCTCTGGCATGGGCGTTGCTTCATCATCGCCATGATACACATCCCTGCCGTCGATCAGGCCTTCCTGTTGCTGCTCATCGTCTTCTGCCTCGGCACGTGCCTGGTCCCTGCATTCTGGGAGCTTGAGCAGATGCGGTCGCGCCGGATCGCAGGCCCGCCCCGTGGGCGAACAAGGAAGCGGGACTAGGCCACGAGCCGCCGCGCCGGCCTTGAGACAGGCCATCCCGCCTGCGGATCCGCTGCCGGGAGAGGTGCGCAGTGGATCGAAGAAACCTGCGCATTTCCTTGATCTGGCTCACCAATCTCGACCCGACATCCGACGCAGGGTCGTTGCCATGGATGACGAGCATTTTTTGCCATGCAATTGATCGCGCTTGTATTCTACTCCTTCGCAGGCGACGGGAATGAACGGCAGCTATCGCCCGCGTTCAGCGAGCGGACAGCAGGCGCATGACACATGGTCGCATCGGCCCGACGTAGATAAGCGGATCAAGGGAACCTATTTTCGGCGCCAATGTATCTGATCGAAGCGCTCCCCACCGTCATTGGAACTGCGGCCATCGCCCCGGCGCTGCTGATGCTGTGGCTTGTCATCGCTGCCGAAGAGCGCCCTGGCCCGCCGGCCCAGGTCTGGACTGCCTTCCTGCTCGGCGCGGCCAGCATTTCGCTCCTTGGGCTCGCCCGCGCTCCCTTCGCCAAGATGGTCGCGGCCCCCGACGACCCCTGGGCGGCGCTGGCCATGCATTCGATCTTCGGCGTCGCGCTGCCTGAGGAGGCCGTCAAGGTGATCGCCATCGTGCTGATTTCGTCGACCAAGCGGCGGACCTTCTCCAATCCAATGGACACCGTGGTCTATGGCGCCGCGGTCGGCCTCGGCTTCGCCGCCTACGAGAACCTCGCCTATCTGGTCCAGCACGCGGAGATGTGGCGCTCGCTGGCCGCCCTGCGCAGCGTGCTGACCGTGCCCTTCCACGGCGCACTCGGCATCATCGCGGGGGCCTACTTGACGATCGCGCGCGCAGGCACGGCACTGGGCGCGAACCGCCGCCATCGCGACTGGGCACGCCTCTCCAGCCGGCTACTGATCTTCGCCGCCCCGCTCGCGCTGCATTCGGCCTTCGACTTCCCGTTGCTGGCGCTCCAGCGCATGCCCGATCTCGATCCTACGCTCCGGATGTGGCTGGGCGCCGCAAGCCTCTTGGTCGGCTTCGGCTCGATTGCTTTCGCCGTCCGCCTGGTCCGGCGCGTCGCGCGCCACCACGCGCCGCGGACCGATGTCGCGCGTGAGCGGCTCAGCCAGCTCCGCCGGATGTGGGCGCTGCTGCTGGCCGGCGGCGGCATCGGCTTTCTGGGGCTCGCCTTCGTGCTGACCTCGATCCATCACTGGCTGATCAACCCCGAGCGCAACCTGACGCTGGCGCTGATCCCGATTGGTTTCGTCTCGATCCTGCTCGGCCTCGCGCTTCTGATTGTCACGACGGCGATCTACGTTCTCGGCCGCAACCGCATCCGCACCAGCGCGGAAGGCTTTTCCTCGGCGCCCGGCGGCGGCTGAGCCGCGCGATGGCAAGCGCGGTGGACACATACTAGATTGAGCTGCATGGGCTGCTGACGAGATCGAGGACTTCATGACATCGCCTGAGGAATTTTCACGGCTGCAATCCGCAATGAACCAGGCGGTCAAGACGCACTGGAAGGCCTTCCTGTTCGAGGGCATCCTGCTCGTGGTTCTCGGCATTGCCGCTTTGGTCCTCCCGCCGCTCGCGAGTCTTGCGACCGCGATCTTCCTCGGCTGGATGTTCCTGATCGGCGGCATCGGCGGACTGATCGCGACCTATTGGGCGCGCAGCACGCCGGGCTTCTGGTGGTCGCTGATCTCGGCCGCTCTGGCCGTGCTCACCGGCACGCTGCTGCTGGCCCGGCCGATAGAGGCCGTGCTGACGCTGACCATCGTGCTCGGCGCCTATTTCCTCGCGGAGGGCGTCGCCACCATCATGTACGCGCTGGAGCACCGCCGCGAGTTGAGCGGCCGCTGGTCGTGGCTTCTGGTCTCCGGCCTCGTCGACATCGCGATCTCGTTCATGGTGATCACGGGACTGCCAAGCTCGGCGGACTGGGCGATCGGTGTGCTCGTCGGTATCAACCTGCTGTTCGGCGGCGCCACCTTGATCGGCATGGCAATGGCGGCACGTAACAGCAAGACCTGAGGCGCCTCGCCGCCGTACGCGCCGATTGGGGGGTGACAACCCGCCAGCGGCAGGCTATATGGCCTGCCATGATCACCGTCGCCACCAGCTATTTTTGGTACTTTAGCTACGACAGCTCGCTGGCGGCGGGAGGATCGCGCTCAATCTGACACATTGCAGCAAACGTCCGAACAAGCCGCCAGACCTGGCGGCTTTTTTATTGGCCGGCAGGTTCTAAAACAGACAGGAGCCCGCCGTGCTGAGCACGACCGACGATCTTCGTATCCGCGAACTGAAAGAACTGAGCACGCCGGAAGAGGTGATGCGGGAGGTCCCGCGCACGCTCACCGCGACACGCGTGGTGATGGCCGCCCGCAACGCCATCCACGCCATCCTGAGCGGCCAGGACGACCGCCTGCTGGTCGTGGTCGGCCCCTGCTCGGTGCATGATCCCGAGGCCGCGCTCGACTACGCCGAGCGCCTTGCGCGCTTGCGCGAGGACCTTGCCGACCAGCTCGAGATCGTGATGCGGGTCTATTTCGAGAAGCCGCGGACCACCGTCGGCTGGAAGGGCCTGATCAACGACCCCAATCTCGACGGCAGCTTCGACATCAACAAGGGCCTGCGGCTGGCGCGCAACGTGCTGTCGGCCGTGAACAATCTCGGTCTGCCCGCGGGCACCGAATTCCTGGACATGACGACGCCGCAGTACATCGCCGACCTCGTCTCCTGGGCCGCAATCGGCGCACGCACGACCGAGAGCCAGATCCACCGCGAGCTGGCCTCGGGGCTGTCCTGCCCGGTCGGCTTCAAGAACGGCACCGACGGCAATGTGCGGATCGCGGCGGACGCGGTGAAGTCGGCCTCGCATCCGCATCATTTCATGGCGGTGACGAAGCTCGGCCGTTCGGCGATCGCCTCGACCGCGGGCAACGAGGACTGCCACATCATCCTGCGCGGCGGCAGCAGGCCGAACTACGACGCGGCAAGCGTTGCGGCCGCCTGCAACGAATTGACCAAATCCGGCGTCGCGCCGCTCGTGATGGTCGATGCAAGCCACGCCAATTCGAGCAAGAAGCCGGAGAACCAGCCGCTGGTGATGGCCGACATCGCCAGTCAGATCTCGGGCGGCGAGAGCCGCATCATGGGCGCGATGATCGAGAGCAACATCGTCGCCGGTCGCCAGGACGTGGTGCCGGGCAAGCCGCTCACCTACGGCCAGAGCATCACCGACGGCTGCATCGACTGGCCGACCACGGCAAGCGCGCTCGAGCAGCTCGCCGACGCTGTCGAGATTCGTCGCAACACCCGGCACGCAGGGCGGCACGAACGGTCGGCCTGAGCAACGACTCGGCTGGGTTGGCTCGCTCATCACCTCTCCCCGATGGGAGAGGTCGGATTGCGCAGCAATCCGGGTGAGCGGTCGCAGCGTTGGGGTGAGAGTGTAACCCTCACCCGGACCGCATCTTTGATGCGATCCGACCTCTCCCTTCGGGAGAGGTGAAGCAATCAGCAGCCGCGGCAGATGCTCCTGATCTTGCGATCGAGCTCCGCATCTTCCTTGTTCGCGGGGGTGTTCGGATCGCTCAGATTCTTCTCACTCGGCACGTCAGCCGCACGCGGCTGGCGGTGACCAACAGGCGCCGGCCACGCCGTTCCACGGCTTGCGCCGCCGGAGGTCGATCCCTTCGAGCCGTTGGTCTGCGCAACCGCCTCGCCACCAAGCAAGACCACGAGCGATGTTGCCACCATGATCTTCTTCATTTTCAGTGCTCCATTTTCAGATCGGCACACTCCCTACCCCGTTCAGATTTCGGGCGGGTAAAGATGAACGTCGCCGCAATAATCCAAGATACGATACCGCGTTTCGGCTCCCGCATCATCCGCATCGGGTGCGGTATTTTGCGGCGCCAATACGTAACCTGGCCCCACGGGCGATTTGCCGGCGCCGCCGGGAATGTCGATGACATAGTCCGGCTGACATAGTCCTGAGACCCGCCCGCGCAGCTGCCGCATCAAGTCCTGTCCCTCCGCCAGCGTCGTTCGCAGATGCGCCGTGCCCGGCGCGAGATCGCCGTGATGCAGATAGTAGGGCTTGATCCGGCATTCGACGAAAGCTCGCATCAAATCCGACAGAGCGGCGATGTTGTCATTGACGCCGCGCAACAGCACGGACTGGCTCACCAAGGGAACTCCAGCATCGACGAGCCGGGCACAGGCAGCACGCGCGGGCCCTGCCAGCTCGCGCGCGTGGTTGGCGTGCACTGCCAGCCAGGTGGTCGCGCCCGCGACCTTCAATGCCGCAACCATCTCCTCGCTGACTCGCGCGGGTTCGGCCACCGGTACGCGGGTGTGAAGACGGATGATCTTGACGTGATCGATCGCAGCCAGTTCGGCCATGATCTCGCTCATCCGCCGCGGCGACAGCATCAGGGGATCGCCGCCGGTCAGAATCACTTCCCAGATCTCGTCGTGTGCTCGGATGTAGTCGATCGCCGCGCGATAAGCGCTGTCCGACAGCGCATTCTCCTTGCCGGGCCCCACCATCTCGCGGCGGAAGCAGAATCGGCAATAGACCGCGCAGACGTGAACGAGCTTGAACAACACGCGGTCGGGATAGCGGTGCACGATTCCGGGAACTGGCGAATGCGGGTGGTCGCCGATCGGATCGGCATTCTCGCCCGGCTCCAGGTTCAGCTCGGCTGCGGTGGGGACGAATTGTCGCGCGATGGGATCGTCGGGATCGGTCGTGTCGATCAGCTCGATCAGCGCCGGCGTGATCGCCACGGCATAGCGCGCGGCAACGCGCTCGAGCGCCGGCAGCGCTGCTGCGGGGGCCAGACCCTCGGCGACGAGCTCGGCAGGCTCGCGCAGAGTGCGTACAGAATTCGTCTTCGTCATCTCTCATCCGCAGGCGGTGTCCACACCACCTGATCAATTCGTGTTGCGCCGCTCGCCAGCATGACCAGCCGGTCGAAGCCGAGTGCGACACCACTCGCCTCCGGCATTGCGGCGACCGCGGCCAGAAAGTCCTCGTCGAGCGGATAGGCTTCGCCGTAGCGGCGCTGCTTCTCCGTCATCGATTCCGTGAAGCGTTTTCGCTGCTCCTCCGCATCGGTCAGTTCGCCAAAGCCGTTGGCGAGCTCGACGCCGCACGCATAGACCTCGAATCGCTCGGCGACCCTCGGGTCGTCCGCCTTCACCCGCGCCAGCGCCGCCTCTGGAGATGGGTATTCAAACAGGATGGTCAAACGCCCCTGCCCGAGACGCGGCTCGACATGCTCGACCAGGACCTTGCTGAAGATGTCGGACCATGTGTCGTCCTCGGCTACACGGACCTTGCCGCGGGCCGCCGCGGCGAGCGCGTCACGGTTACCCTCGCCACCCGAAATTGTCGACAGCAGATCGATGCCGGCGAAGCGCTCGAAGGCACCCGCCACCGTCAGGAGCTCCGGCTCGGCGAAGGGATCGGCGGTCCTGCCGCGAAAGGAAAAGGTCCCGATGCCGGTCGCCTGCGCCGCACGGGCGATCACGACGACGCAATCGGCCATGATGGCATCATAGGGGGCACCCGCCCGGTACCATTCCAGCATGGTGAATTCGGGCAGATGCAGGTCACCGCGCTCGCGGTCCCGGAACACCCGGGCGAATTCGAAAATCCGCGTCTCGCCCGCCGCCAGCAGCTTCTTGCAGGCGAATTCGGGCGAGGTCCGCAGGTATCGGCGCGCCCGGCTGCCGTCGGGCCGCATGATCTCGGTCCGGGGGGCGTGCAGATGGGTCTCGTTGCCCGGGGAGACCTGAAGGACCGAGGTTTCGACCTCCATGAAGCCTTGTTCAGCGAAAAAGGCCCGTAAAGCTCCGGTCACCGCGCCCCTGGCCTGGAGGAACGGCCGCCGGTCGAGGTGCCTGCCGGGCGACCAGAACGGCGACATCGGCTTGTCCCCAGCCATTAACCGACCGCTCCAGCCAGCAGCAAAGTGCTGGCATCCAACGGCAAAATCAGTATGTTGCGGCCCGAAACGGGCGCCGAGGTCCGATTTGAGGCCCCAAGTCCCCCATCAATTTGACCACGTCCTGGCCCCCGCCGGGCCAAGCAAGCAGGAAATACAGCTTTGAGAGTCATCGCCAGTTCTATTCGCAAGGGCAACGTGATCGAGCAAGACGGCAAGCTTTATGTCGTCGTGAGCGCCGAGAACATCCATCCCGGCAAGGGCACCCCGGTCAGCCAGATCGAAATGCGCCGAATCTCGGACGGGGTAAAGATCTCCGAACGCTACAAGACCACCGACCAGGTCGAAAAGGCCACGATCGAAGAGCGCAACTACACCTATCTCTATGAGGATGGCGACGGCTACCACTTCATGAACCCTGAGACCTATGACCAGGTCCAGGTCTCGAAGGACGTCGTCGGCGACGCCGCCGCGTATCTCCAGGAGAGCATGACGGTCAAGCTGTCCATGCACGACACCAACCCGGTGTCGATCGCGCTGCCGCAGCGCGTGACGCTGGAAGTGGTTGAGACCGAGCCCGTGACCAAGGGTCAGACCGCCTCCTCCTCCTACAAGCCCGCGGTTCTCTCCAACGGCGTGCGCACCACCGTGCCGCCGCACATCTCGGTCGGAACGCGCGTGGTGGTGATGACCGAAGACGGCTCCTACGCCGAGCGCGCCAAGGACTAAGCGAACAATCGAGGATCGGAACAGGTACCGCCGGGGGGCGAGTCAGTGGGCAGGAACAGTTTCCGCTTCGTCCCGCTTCTCCTGGCGTCGCTGTCGCTCCTCGCTGCCGCGCCGGTCGCTGCGGATGAATTCCGCGGCCCCTCGCTCACGGCCCTGCGCGTCGACTGGCGCGCAGGGCTCGACCAGCTCCGTGTCGAGATCAACAGTCGCCCCCAGATCGCGGGCGACTTCATCTTCGCACCCCGCCGTTCAGTGCCGCGCTACGATCCGCGCGCGATGCCTGCGCTGGTGCAGCTCAACGCGATCTCCTCGCGTTTCTTCACCGGCATTACCCGAAGTCCCGTACCCGTGCTGCTGCCGTTCGACGCTGCCGCGTACCTCGAGGCGCAGCGCAGCGGCGCGCCGGCGTCGCTCACGCTGTCGCGCTACCAGGCCGACTTCAATCCCGTCGACATGTTCGATGCCGGTCCGGCCGGCTACAGCGCGACCTTCTCGTTCGAGCCCGGCGCCGGCGAGGGTATGCCGAGCCGGGTATTCGCAAGGCCAGTCGAGGTGCAGATCACGGGCTCGGCACTCGTCTACGACATCGCCGATCCAGCCGGTGGCAAGGGCGAGCCAGTCAAGCCACTCGCGGCAACCTATCCGGACCTGCGCAAGTTCATCCGGGAAGGCTATGTGCGCTACGCTTTCACCCGCTTCGGCGTCGCCTATGTGGTGTCGATCCAGTGTCTCGACAGCGTCGCCAAGCCGCGGCGGCTCGCCTGCAAGGAAGCCTATCCAGTCGCCGAGCGCTTCTTGAAGGCTCTGCGTATCGCGGGTGGCCAGCGCATGCGGCCGTTGATGGACATTGCTTCCAACGTCCTCGATCGTCCCGCGGGGCGTTCGCCGGACTTCAGCTACCGGCCGAGCGGCGACATCATCCCGAACACCGGCTACCGCAAGCAAGGCGGCCATCCCGATATGATGGCCTATGCCCAGATCCGCTTTCCCCTCGACAAGGCGCCCGCCTTCGTACGCTCGCAATCCTTCGGCAGGCGCGACAAGAGCGAAGGTCCGACCGCCTATCCCTGGCGCGACAATTTCTGCGAGTCGCGCAGTTTCGAGGTGTGGCAGTGTGGCGGAGGCTACGGCCACCAGGGCGAGGACATCCGCGCCGCCGACTGCCCGCCGCCCGGTGAAGGCCGCGAGCCCTGCGATCCGAAGCAGCGCGCCGTCGTCGCCGTGCGTGACGCGATCGTCATCCGCGGAGCCAAGGACCAGGCCGCGACACTTCAAGTCAACAGCCGCACCGAGCACATCCGTTTCCGCTACATGCATATGAACCCGCACACGTTGAACGCCGATGGCGTGCTCAATGGCCGCATCGTCACTGAAGGCGAGAAGATCGGTGTGATCTCGAACTATCTCGACCATCCCGCCGGCACATCGATGCACCTGCATTTCGATGTGCAGGTGTTCACACGCGACGGCTGGATCTGGGTCAGCCCCTACGTCACGCTGGTGTCTGCCTATGAGCGCCTGATCCGCGCCCGCGGCCGCGAAGTCGGCCCGGAGATCGCAGGCACGGCGCAGCCGGTCGCCCATGCGCTCCCGGAGGACGTGATCAAACCGGACCTGCGCGAGGGATCGAGCGGCGAGGACAATTGACGGCTTGCTCGCTCCCGATTCCGGGCGGCGCAAGAGCGTATCGTCGCGCAAACCCGCCGGCTCAATGAAGAAGGGACACGTTTCATGAGTGTCGGACTGATCGGTCTTCTCGACGATGTCGCGGCGATTGCAAAGGTGGCAGCAGCCTCGCTCGACGATGTGGCGAGCCAGGCCGCCAAAGCGGGCACGAAGGCAGCAGGCGTGGTCATCGACGACGCCGCCGTCACGCCGAACTACGTCATCGGCTTTGCCTCGAAACGCGAACTGCCGATCGTCGGCAAGATTGCGGTCGGATCGCTGCGCAACAAATTGCTGATTCTGCTTCCCATTGCTCTGCTGCTTGGTTACTTCCTTCCCGCCGCGGTCACGCCGCTGCTCATGCTGGGCGGAGCCTTTCTCTGCTATGAGGGCGCCGAGAAGGTGCTCGAAGCCGTGCTGCCGCATCATGCGCACCACCACGAAGCTCAGTTGCAGCCGATTGCGTTGAATGCCCGGTCGGTCGAGGACGAGAAGGTCTCAAGCGCCATCAAGACGGACTTCATCCTGTCGGCAGAGATCATGGCGATCACGCTGGCGGCCCTCCCGGCGGGCAGCATCTGGACGCAGGCGCTGGTGCTGGCGCTGGTCGGCCTCTTTATCACCGTCGGGGTCTACGGCGTGGTAGCCCTGATCGTGAAGGCGGACGATGTCGGCATGGCCCTTGCGCGCTATGACGGCACCTCGATCATCGGCAGCGGAATCCGCTTGCTTGGACGCGCGCTCGTCCGCGGCATGCCCATCTTCCTGGCGGTGCTGAGCACCATCGGCACCGCCGCCATGATATGGGTCGGCGGCGGCATCATCCTGCACGGCATCGAAAAATACGGCCCACCCGTGGTCGGCCACATGGTCCATGCCGCCACCGGAGCTGCCGCACACCTCCTTCCCTCCGTTGCGGGCGTCATCGAATGGTCGGTCGAGGCAGCCATCTCGGGCGTGCTTGGACTGCTTGTCGGCGCACTTGCGATTCCGGCGGTCGAATACGGTCTCGCACCGGCATGGAAACGGTTGAGGCGATCGCGATCGGCCTGAACATGCGGTGGCGCATTGCGCGTGCAGCTACTCGATGAACGTCGTCAGTTGTGCGCCCTCGTCTGCGACGAACACAGCGATCAACTCCGCCGGCTCCGTCATACTGGCATTGGCCGAGACCAGATGCGTCGAGCCCGGCGGCTCGAAGAAGGATTGGCCCACGGCGAACGTCTCGACCGGGCCACCGCCGAGCTGCGAGCGGATCTGCCCCTTGGTGATGTAGGCGGTGACGGATCCCGAGTGTCGGTGCGGCCGTGAAAATCCGCCGGGACCATATGACACGCGCACGATGGTGACACGCTTGCCCGGGACGTTCGGCAGCGCGTAGGAGCCGATCGGCTCGACCTTGTCGAGCGGCGAGCTCTCCGCCGCCGTGGCGCAGAGCGGCGCCAGCACACCGGATACACTGTCGATCGTCACCGGCAGCACCTTGCCGATCGCAAGCGCGCAGGCGAGGCCTGCGACGACGGCGAGCGCCGTTGACCGCGACGACATCGGGCGTGGCGCGGCAGAAAAGCACATGGCTATCATCGTGATCTCCCCTTGTCCCCCTCAGGACGCAGCTGCGGCGGCTGCGACCGGCCGCTTTGCTGGCGTCCAGCGAAACGCCGCGCCGAAACGGTTCCAGACGTTGATCGAGGCGACCGCTGACGTCAGGTACGTCAGTTCCGTCTCGGAGAATTCGTCAGACGCTTCCGCATAGACCGCCTCGCTGACGCCATCGGGCAGACAGGTCAGCGCCTCGGCCCAGGCCAGGGCCGCGCGCTCGCGCGGCGAAAAGATCGGCGCCTCGCGCCAGACCGCGACCAGATGAAGCTTGTCGACAGGAACGCCGATCCGTTCCGACAGCAGGACGTGGTGCTGCACACAGAAGGCGCAGCCGTTGATCTGCGAGGCGCGCAGCTTGACGAGCTCGAGCAGCTGCTTGTCGAGGCCGGCCTTGCCCGCCAGCTGGCCCAGCGCAAGCACCAGATCATACGCGTCCGGCGCGATCCTCTTGAAATCCTCGTATTCGCTGCGGGCGTGTGACATTGCCGTTCACCTTGGATTGTTATAAGTGTGCTTATATCTTATAAGAGCTCTGATATGACACGCAAGACCGTTGCCGTCACAGGACCGAAAACCGTGCGCAAGGCACCCGCGCCTGCCGGCGCCGTGCGTGTCCCCGCTCCCGGCGAAGGCAAGCGCGGCGAGCAAGGCTATCTCGGCTATCTCCTGCGTCAGGCCCATGCCGCGGTTCGCCTGACGATGGAACGGACTCTCGCCGATCTCGGCGTGACGTCGCCGCAATTCGCGGTATTGACGATGCTCAACGCCTATCCGGGCTTGTCGGGGGCCGATGTCGCCCGCCTCACTTTCCTGACGCCCCAGACCGTCGGCGTCATTGTCCGCAACCTCGAACGCGACGGCGCGATTGTGATGACGCCTCATCCCGTCCACGGCCGCATCCTGCAATGGACGCTGACCCCGCGCGGGGCGACGCTGCTGAACGCGTGCCGGCAGCGTGTGCTCGAATTGGAGAAGCGCCTGGCTCGGAATTTGGATTCAAAGGCGGAAACCACGATCCGGCGTTGGCTTGCCGGAATCGCGAAGGATCTGCAGGGGGACTAGGCCACCGACATTCGCGGTCGTTGATTGCCGCCTCCGCCGCAGCAGCAGCGCAGCTACCCGCCTTTCAACGCGTTCTTGACCTCGCCGTCGGGCCAGGTCTCGTCCGCCGCGATCACCCGCACGCGGCTTTGATCGGCGGTATTCACCAGCACGTGCGAACTCATCCGGTCACCGCTCTGCTCGATACGCAAATCGGTTTCGGGCTTCCAGCTCAGCGTGGTCGCGAGGTCGCCGGGGAAAATCTGCCACTGCGATCCGTCGTCGAGTTCGACGACATGGCTTTCCGCATGCGTACGTATCTTCATCCGACCCCGATTCGATTTGCCGATCGTGCGAAGAAAGGCCCCGGCATCAAGCCGGGACCCTGCTCCGTCAGTCGTTGTCGTGAATGACGGTTTTGCTGCGATTGCCGAATTCATCTTCCTTCTTGATCACCGTGGTGCGGTCGGCGGGCTCGCGTTCCCTGATCACGGTGGTGCGGTCGTGGTCGCGGTCGCGCTCACGATATTCGTGGGACCGTCCGACCGTTACGCCCGCGCCGACCGGGCCGACGTGAATGCCGACCTCATCGGCGAACACGGGCGCTGCGACGGCGGTGACCATGGCTGCGACAAGCAGATATTTCCTCATCTTCTCCTCCTTCCCGGTGTGTGGAGGGAATGCGGGAGTGCGACACTTGTTCCGGTGGGAACCGCCGACGCAATCAGGCAGAATTCTCACATCGCCGCCGTTCCAGGAACCGACTCACACGCGCCATGTTTCCGGCTAGAATGCGCCCATGACGCACGCTGATTCCTCGCCTCGTTCAACTCGCCGCGCCCTGCTCCAATCGGCGTTCGGTGCAGCCGCCTTGCTCGCCGTCCCGACACGCGCTCTCGCCGCGCCTCCGGGATTCGACGAATGGCGCGAGAGCTTTCGCGCCCGCGCGATGGCGAAAGGTATTTCAGCCACGACATGGCAGCGCGCGATGGGGCGGATCGAGCCGGACATGAGCGTGTTCAAGCAGATGCGCAACCAGCCGGAATTCAACGAACAGCTCTGGCAATACATCAACCGCCGCGTCTCGGACTGGCGTATCATCAACGGCAAGATCGCGCTGAAGAACAACGAGGCGCTGCTTGCGCGCGTCGAGCGCGATTTCGGCGTCGAGCGCGGCACGCTGCTGGCGCTGTGGGGCGTCGAGTCCGCCTATGGCGATCCCCTGGTGCAGCAGAACCACATGAGGCCGGTGTTTCCCTCGCTGGCCGCGCTCGCCTGGAACGAGCCGCGCCGCAAGGCCTATTGGGAGACCGAATTGATCAACGCGCTGCGGATCGTCGACAAGGGCTGGAGCACGCCGGACGAAATGCGAGGATCCTGGGCCGGCGCGATGGGGCATTCGCAATGGATGCCGGAGGTCTGGCTCAATGTCGGCATCGACTATGACGGCGACGGCAAGGTGTCGCCATTCGGCAAGCCCGATGACGCGCTGGGCTCGACGGCAAAGTATCTCGTCAACCGCGGCAAGTGGCATCGTGGCGAGCATTGGGGCTACGAGGTGCGCGCGCCCGGCAGCGTGAGCGGAAGCCGCACCTACGCGGCGTGGCAGGCGGCCGGCGTGACCCGCGCCGACGGCCAGCCGTTTCCGCAGCCGAACGCATCCGCGCAGATGTGGACACCGGTTGCGGGCGGGCCGACCTTCCTGCTCGGACCGAATTTCTATTCGGTGAAGAGCTATAACCCTTCCATGAACTATGCGCTGGCGATCTGCCATCTCGGCGACCGCTGCCTGGGAGCGCCACCCTTCATCCAACCCTTCCCCGGCTCCGAGCGTGCGCTGACGCTGGCCGAGGTGCAGGAGATGCAGACGCGCCTGACCAAGGCCGGCTTCGATACCGGCGGCACCGACGGCCGCGTCGGCAACGACACGATGAAGGCGGTCAAGGATTTTCAGCAGCGTGCCGGCATCACGCCGGCGGATGGCTATGGCGGGCTGAAGGTGCTGGCCAAGCTGCGGCAGGGCTCGTAGGCGCTCTCTCACTTCGTCGTTCCAGGACCCGCGTGGCGAGAACCCGAAATCTCGCACCACGACCTCTGGATTCCGGGTTCGAGGCTGCGCCCCGCCCCGGAATGACGATGTGGCGCTCAGTGCCTGTATTGCGGCTCCTCCGCGTCGAGTTGACGGCGGATGGCGGCGAGATGCAGCCGCGCGGATTCGGTATCGCCCTCGCGCATCTGCTTGTAGGTCGCGGCCGCAATCGCGGGATCGACCGGCAACACCTTTCGTCCCGTCGACATCGCCAGCACCTGCACCTCGGCGGCGCGTTCGAGGTAGTAGAGATCGTCCCAAGCCTCTGCGATGGTCGGCGCCAGCACCATCACGCCGTGATGCTTCATGAAGACGATGTCAGCATCGCCGACGGCGGAGGCTATGCGCGCGCCTTCGCGGTTGTCGAGCGCGAGGCCGTTGTAGTCGCGATCAACCGCGGTGCGGCCGTAGAATTTCAGCGCGGTCTGGCCGGCCCAGATCAGGGGATCGCCCTCGGTCATCGACAGCGCAGTGGCATAGGGCATGTGGGTATGGAAGGCGACCTTGGCACGCGGCAGGCGCTTGTGCATCTCGGCATGGATGTAGAAGGCGGTCGCCTCCGGCACTCCCTCGCCATCGAGTACGTTGCCGTGGAAGTCGCAGATCAGGAGCTTCGACGCAGTCAGCTCGCGGAAGGCGTAGCCATAGGGATTGACGAGGAACAGATCATCATGGCCGGGCACGACGGCCGAGAAGTGGTTGCAGATGCCTTCCTCGAAGCCGTTGCGCGCCGCCATACGGAAACAGGCAGCCAGATCCTCGCGCGCGGTGCGGATCGCGTCGGTCGCGAGGTCCGGCCGATTGGAGCGGAATGGCGCGGGCGCGGGTGAGGAAGCGTGAAGGCTGTGCGCCATGGCGAAGGACACCTCTGTCGGTCGGGAGCTGCCAGCCTTGTACAGGGACTGGGCCTGCGCGTCAGCCCCTGCAACCGCCACCCTGCCCTGCGCGGCTCAGGTCCGCCGCGGCACGCCGCCCGCGTTCATGCCGCCGTCGATGACGAGCTCGCTGCCTGTGACGTAGCGCGAAGCATCGGACGCCAGATACAGCACGCCGGAGGCGATCTCCGCGGCATGGCCGGCACGGCCGAGAGGCGTGATGACGCGCGCGCGCTCCTCCGGATCGATCGGCGCGTTCTGGCCGGCGCCGGTCGCCCCCGTCGGGATCTTGCCCCAGATCGGGGTATCGATGATGCCGGGGTGAACCGAGTTGACGCGGATGCCGTCGCCCGCCGCCGCGCACTCCATCGCGATCGATTTGGCGAACAGCCGCACGCCGCCCTTGGTCGCCGAATAGGCCGACAACCCGGGCGAGCCGCGCAAGCCCGCCAGCGACGACATCATGACGATCGAGCCGCCGCCGGTTTTGCGCATCAAAGGCAGGCAATGCTTGACCGAGAGGAACACGCCATCGAGATTGATCGCATTCTGCTTGCGCCAGTCAGCGAGCGTCATGTCGACGATCGAGGGCACGGCGATGCCGATGCCGGCGTTGGAGACCATGATGTCGAGCCGGCCGTAGCGCTTCGCGATGGCGGCGACGACCTCAACCCACCGCTCCTCGCTGGTGACGTCCTGCTCCAGGAAGATTGCCCTGCCGCCGGCGTTTGTAACACGCTTGGCGAGCTCCGGGCCGCGCAGCTCGTCGATATCGGTGATGACGACCGCGGCGCCTTCGCGCGCGAACAGCTCGACGATGGCCTCGCCAATGCCGGAAGCGCCACCGGTCACCAGTGCGACCTTGCCCTCAACCTGCCCTGTCATGTTCACTCCCTTTTTTGTTGTTTGCGGACCTACGTTTCTGCGCATGATCTCGTCGGGTCATGCGCTATCTAATCACGGATGGCCCCTGGTCCGGTAGCGCGACATCGACGACTCGAAATTGCACGCGCTCGGCGCCCTGGTAGCGATCGACCGAGAGCGAGCCCGCAACATGCAGCTGCTGGCCCCGATTGGCGAGCAGCGCGTTGCCGAGCTTCTGGCCGACCGAACGGAACGCGATGCCGTTGACCATGGCGCCGTCGCCCGACTTGAAACGCAGGCGCAGATGCGCCTGGCCGACCTCGTCGGCGAACACGAGCTGGTGCGCCGGCAGTGCCAGCACGGGCTCCGGATTGCCGCTGCCGAAGGGACCGGCACGGTTGAGTGTCGCCGCAAGCTCCGGCGTCACCGCACGTGCGGAGACCGCGCCGTCGATATAGAGCTCGTTGACGTGGCGCGCCTCCGCGACATCGCGTGCCAGCGCGTTTTCGAGATAGGCGCGGAATTCGGCGAGTTTTTCTTTCCGCAGCGTCACGCCGGCAGCCATCGCATGCCCGCCGCCCTTGAGCAGGATGCCGTCGGCAACGGCTTGCCGCACTGCCTTGCCGAGATCGACGCCGGCGATCGAGCGGCCCGAGCCGGTGCCGATGCCGCCTGGCTCCAGCGCAATGGCAAAGGCAGGCCGAGAGAACTTCTCCTTCAGGCGGGAGGCGACGAGGCCGACCACGCCGGGATGCCAGCCTTCCGAGGCGGTGACGATCACGGCCAGCTTGTCCTCCAGCCCGATCGAGGCCAGTGCCTCGGATTCGGCCTGAGCTTCGGCCGCCTGCTCGATGACGCGGCGCTCGCTGTTGAGACGATCGAGCTCCGCCGCGATCCGCGCAGCCTCGACGCTGTCGCCTTCCAGCAGCAGCCGCACCCCGAGATCGGCGCGGCCGATGCGGCCGCCCGCATTGACGCGCGGCCCGAGCATAAAGCCGAGATGCCAGGCCTCCGGCGGGCCGTTGAGCCGCGCCACGTCCATCAGTGCGGTATGCCCGACATGGTCGCGCCGTCGCATCGCGATCAGGCCCTTGGCCACGAAGGCGCGGTTGAGACCGATCAGCGGCGCCACGTCGGCGACCGTGCCGAGCGCGACGTGATGCAGCATGCCGAGCAGATCCGGCTCCGGCATCTCGGAGGTCCAGAAACCGCGCTGGCGCAGCTCGCGGTTGACGGCGACCAGCGTCACCAGCACGAGGCCGACGGCGGCGAGATGACCGAGGCCGGAGAGATCGTCGGGGCGGTTCGGGTTGACCAGCGCATCGACTTCGGGAAGATCGAGCCCGCATTGGTGGTGGTCGATCACGACCACGGACATGCCGAGACGTTTTGCTTCAGCGAGCGGCTCGATGCTGGTGGTGCCGCAATCCACGGTGACGAGCAGCGTCGCGCCCTTCGCGGCGAGCGCCCGCACCGCCTCGGTATTGGGGCCGTAGCCTTCGAATATCCGGTCGGGGATATGGATCAGCGGATCTATTCCACAATGGCGCAGGTGCCAGGCGAGCAGCGCCGCCGACGTGGCGCCGTCGACGTCGTAGTCGCCGAAGATCGCGACCTTCTCGCCCCTCGCCGCGGCATCGGCGATCCGCTTCGCGGCGGTTTCCATCTCCGTCACGGTGAAAGGGTCCGGCAGCAGCTTTCGGATGGTCGGATCGAGGAAGTCGGGCACCGCGTCGATATCGATCCCGCGGCCGGCCAGCACCCGCGCCAGCAGTTCCGGCAGTTGGTGCCGCTGCACGATGGCGAGCGCCTGCGCCGCCCCGCGGGCGTCCAGCCGGTCGCGCCAGAGCTTGTCGGTCAGCGAGCGCGCCACGCCCAGGAATGCCTGGGGCGCTTCGACGGGCAAGGCGGTGGCGGGCGGCGTCATGGCGGAGGCAACTTGGTGGGAGCTCGGGGTCCAGGCGATCACGCGGACGCACGGTTACTGGCTTTCCGAGGATTGGCCGGCAATCGGCCGGGATTTGCAACGGCCCGACAGCACAAAGCGGTGGATGGCTGCTCGGCCGGCCGGGGTGACTAGCATTTAGGCATTCCGCCGAACAGCAAATTAAGCAGGCGTTAGGCGGAATCTTCGAAAAAGAATCGTATTCGATCTGTAAGTCGTTGTTCCCCGTTCATTGCAGATCAGGCCTCATTGCCAAGGGAAGCTCCCCGATGTCTGCTGCGCTGGGTCTGAAAGCCAAGCCGATTGCCCCCGAAGCTACGGACGATGATTCCGACATCTCCGCGCTGATCAACCGCCTCACTGCCGAGGTCAACCAGATCGCGATCGACAAGACCAAGTCGATCCAGCAGATCACCAATCAGATGAAGATGCTGGCGCTGAACGCGCTGATCGAGAGTTCGCGCGCAGGCGCGCAAGGCGCGGGCTTTGCGGTGGTGGCGCAGGAGGTGCGCGGCGTCGGCCAGCAGGTCGAAACCATCGCCCGCGAGCTCGAAACCCAGTTGACGAAGCGCACGGGCGATCTCGTCGCCTCGATCGAGCGCATGAGCCAGCGTTCGCGCGGCGAGCGCATGGTCGACCTGTCGCTCAACGCCATCGAGCTGATCGACCGCAATCTCTATGAGCGCACCTGCGACGTGCGCTGGTGGGCGACCGATTCCGCCGTGGTCGATTGCGCGGCCTCGCCTGGCGCCGCGGCCGTTTCCCATGCCTCGCAACGCCTCGGCGTGATCCTGGGGGCTTACACGGTCTATCTCGACCTCTGGCTCTGCGATCTCGACGGCAACGTCATCGCCAACGGCCGCGCCGACCGCTTTCGCGTCGTCGGCCAGAACGTCGCCCACACCAAATGGTTTCGCGAGGCGCGGTCCTTGCGCTCCGGTGACGACTATGTCGCCGGCGACGTCGAGAACCAGCCGCTTCTCGGCAACGCGCAGGTTGCGACCTATTGCGCCAGCGTCCGCGACGGCGGCCAGGCCAATGGCGCGCCGATCGGCGTGCTCGCCATCCATTTCGACTGGGAGCCGCAGGCCCGCGCCATCGTGCAAGGAGTCCGCGTCGGCGACAGCGACAAGGCCCGCGTGCTGCTGGTCGACTCGAATTTTCGCGTGATCGCAGCCTCCGACGGCCAGGGCATCCTCAGCGAGCGCGTCTCGCTGTCGCTGGACGGCCAACGGTCCGGCTTCTATCAGGACCGCTCCGGCACGATGGTCGCCTTCCATGCGACGCCCGGCTACGAGACCTATCGGGGCCTCGGCTGGTACGGCGTGATCGTCTGCGGGGCGTGAGGCGAGAAGCGGCCGCCTCGCGAAACCGGATCGTTCTCGCCTGCCCGATCAGAATCCGCGAAAACAACCCCATGCACAGTAGCCCGAGGGTTGTTTTCATTGGTGTTTCTCGAGGGCTTCCCTGCTGTCTTGCGTCCGTCAAAACGCGCTTTGACACGTCGGGCAAAACACTGGCAATCTATGATCATCGCAGGTTGTGTTCACGGCATGAGGGACTGATCCCTTCCGATGCGATCTTGTGACATCGCAGCCCAGCTTCTGAAGCATTTTCCGGCAAGGCTCGCCCATTACAGGCAAGAGCCTGCGCCATCGCTCGCATAGAGTCGCTTCGCATCACGTCGATCGACGTGACAGCGCGAGCTCCCTTGGTTCGTCTCGCGCTCCGACATACCGAGGAGACATGCCATGAAGATCGTCGTGATCGGCGGAACCGGCTTGATCGGATCGAGGCTCGTCGCGAAGCTCAAGCAGCAGGGCCACGAGACGGTGGCAGCCTCGCCGAAATCAGGCGTGAACGCCGTGACCGGCGACGGCCTTGCTGCGGCGCTGACGAGCGCGGATGTCGTCGTCGATGTCGCCAACGCGCCGTCCTGGGAGGCGGCTGCCGTGCTCGAGTTCTTCCAGCGTTCGAGCAAGAATCTCGGCGCGGCAGAGGCCGCAGCAGACGTGAAACATCACGTGGCGCTCTCGATCGTCGGTACCGACCGCGCGCCCGACAATGCCTATTTCCGTGCCAAGCTGGCGCAGGAGACCATCATCAAGTCCGCGTCGGTCCCCTACTCGATCGTGCGCGCCACCCAGTTCTTCGAATTCCTCGGGGCCATCGCCGAAACAGGCGTGATCGACGGGAAGATCGTCGTTCCCACGGCCCAGTTTCAGCCGATCGCGGCCGACGACGTCGTCGATCGTCTCGCGGAGGTCGCGACGGGCCGGCCGCTCAACGGCACGATCGATATCGCAGGACCCGAGAAGGCCCCCTTCAATGAATTCATCGCACGGCGCCTGAAGGCATCCGGCGATGTCCGCCCAGTGGTGGGAGATCCGAAGGCCCCATATTACGGCGCCCTCATTGACGATAGATCGCTAATCCCGCTCAGCGAGGCGCGGCTGGGGAAGACGCCGCTCGCAACATGGCTCGCGAGCCTCTGAAGCTCCGCCAGACTCAATCACGATGGAAACGGCAAAGAAGGGGAATCCCATGCGCAGACTGCTGATCGCCACCGCGGTTTATGCCGCATCTTTCCTGGCGGCCCATGCAGCCGAGACCGCCGCACCCTTGGCCGCCCCCTTGGCCAAGGTCACGATCGTCTTTGACCAGGCGCTGCCAAATGTCCCCGGCAAGAGCATGAAGGGCGTGCTGGTCGAGTACGGCCCCGGAGGCTCCTCGCCGGCCCACATTCACGCGCCGTCCGCCTTCATCTATGCCACGGTCCTCGAAGGCGCGATCCGCAGTCAGGTCAATGATGGCCCGGCCAAAGTCTTTCACAAGGGAGAGAACTTCTCTGAAAGGCCCGGTGACCGCCACGCCGTCAGCGCCAATGCCAGCAACAGCGAGCCCGCGAAGCTACTGGCCGTGTTCGTGGTGGATACGACCGACAAGGAGCTGACGACGCCGATCGCGAAGTAACGCCGAACCGGTTCGTGCCGTCAGAGGCCGCGACGCGCCGTCATCTCCGCTGCGAGCAGCAGAGCAGCGCGGCTAGCACCAACCGATGCGATGCCTTGACCTGCGATGTCGTAGGCGGTGCCGTGGGCGGGTGTGCAGATCGGGAACGGAAAGCCGCCGAGCAAAGTCACGCCGCGATCGAAGCCCATCAGCTTCATCGCGATCTGGCCCTGGTCGTGATACATCGTCAGCACCGCGTCGAAGGCGCCCGCCTTGGCGCGCAAAAACACGGTATCGGCGGGAAACGGTCCCTCGGCGGCAATGCCCTCGCGCTGGCCGGCCGCGACCACCGGAGCAATCAGGTCGATCTCCTCGCGGCCGAAATTGCCGCCGTCGCCGGCATGGGGATTGAGGCCTGCGACTGCGATCCGCGGTCGCGCGAAGCCGGCATTGCGCATGCAGGAATCGGTCAGCCTGAGCGCACGGTGAATGCGCTCGCTGGACAGCTTTGCAGCAACATCCTTGAGCGGAATATGAGAGGTGACCCGTGCGTTCCAGAGCCGGTCAAGCACGTTGAATTCGCTTGCCGGCGTCTTCAGACCGACGACCTCGGCCGAGAACGCGATCTCGTCGTCGTACTCGGCACGGGCAAGGCGCATCGCCTGCTTGTTGAAGGGGGTGAAACAGACGGCATTTACATGGCCGTCGCGGCCGAGTTCGAGCGCGTGCCTGTAGTTGGCCAGCGCGAATTTTCCGCCGGCAAGAGTCGCAGTCTTCGGCTCGACCTCCCTGGGATCGAGGTGGCGGAGATCGACAAGCAACGCATCGCCTTTTGCCGCGCGAAGGTCGGCACCCTGCTCCACCGCCTCCAGTTCCGGCTCGACCCCGACAATGCGCGCGCCCTGGTCGAAGATGCGGCGGTCGCCGATGACGACGAGCCGGCAGCGGGCGCGGATGTCGTCCTGCGCCACGAGATTCGCCGTCAGCTCCGGGCTGATGCCGGCGGGATCTCCCATTGCCAATGCAATCAGCGGCTTTGCGGTCATATGATCACCTTCTCCTGGGCGATCGTGTCGGTCGTGGGGGATGCTGGCTTTCGCCAGAGACGCGCAAGCTGCAACACCAGCGGCAGCAAGAGCAGCGCGATCCCGCCCACGATCAGGCACGTCACCAGCTTGTTCGCGAAGAAGATGCCCAGCGATCCCTTGGAGAGCAGCATCGACTGCCGGAACGCATCCTCGGCCTTGTCGCCGATGACGATCGCGAGCACAAGCGGGGCCAGCGGATAGAACAGCTTCTTGAAGAGATAGCCGACGACACCGAAGCCGAGCATCATCACCACGTCGAGATAGGAGTTCGACACCGAATAGGCGCCGACGACGCAGATGATCACGATCAGCGGCGCGATCACCACGAAGGGAATCCGCATCAGGGCTGCGAAGACCGGAACGGTCAGCAACACCAGCGCGACGGCGACGATGTTGCCGACATACATCGAGGCGATCAGGCCCCAGACGAAATCCTTCTGGTCGACGAACAGCATCGGGCCTGGATTGAGGCCCCAGATCATCAGCCCGCCCATCATGACGGCTGCGGTTGCCGAGCCGGGAATGCCGAGCGAGAGCATCGGCAGCAGCGCGCTGGTCCCGGCGGCATGATCGGCCGTCTCCGGCGAGATGATGCCTTCGATCTCGCCGGTGCCGAAATGGCGGCCACGGCGCGAGAAGCGGCGGGCGATGCCATAGCTCATGAAGGAGGCCGCGGTCGGTCCGCCCGGCGTGATCCCCATCCAGCACCCGATGGCGGCGCTGCGCAGCAGGGCAACGCCATGCCACGGCAAGCGGCCGACGGCGCGGAACACCTCACGCCACTCGATCTTCGAGGACACCGCGCGGGCGTGAAATTCCTCCTCGACGGCGACCAGCAGCTCGCCGATGCCGAACAGGCCCATCACCGCAACGACGAAGCTCACGCCCTTGACCAGTTCATCCACGCCCATGGTGAGGCGCACGCTGCCGGAGACCGTGTCGATACCGATGGCGGCGATGGCAAAGCCGATCGCCAACGCCACGACCGTCTTGATCGGCGCCGCCCCACCCATGCCGACGAAGCTCGCAAAGGCGAGGAAATAGACCGCGAAATATTCCGGCGGGCCGAAGGCGAGCGCGGCCTGGGCAACCCAGGACGCGAGGAAGGTGATCAGGATGACGCCGATCAGCGCACCGAACGCCGCCGAGCCGAAGGCGGTGGCAAGTGCCGTGGTCGGCCGGCCGTCGCGTGCCATCGGATAGCCGTCGAAGGTGGTCGCAACCGACGACGGCTCACCGGGAATGTTGAACAGGATCGAGGTCACGGAGCCGCCGAACAACGCGCCCCAATACATGCTGGAGAGCAGGATGATCGCCGACACCGGCTGCATGCCGAAGGTCAGCGGCAAGAGCAGCGACACACCGTTCGGCGCGCCGAGCCCCGGCAGCACGCCGACGAGAATGCCGAGCAGCACACCGACTGCCATCAGGGCCAGATGCGGCATGGTGACCGCGATGGAAAAGCCGTGCAGGAGGTCTGCGAGATTATCCATCGGCCTCTCCGTCAGAACCCGAACGCGGCGGCGAGCGCGCCGTGCGGCAGGCTCACCTGGAACATGCGCTCGAACACGACATAGAGCGCGAGCGCCGTTGCTCCGGCCATGGCGAGCGCACGCGGCACGGATTGGTGCCTCGGGATCGCCAGCACCGCGAAGACATACAGGGCCGAGGCGACGTAGATCCCGGCGAGCGGGATCGCGGCAACGAAGATCGCAGCCGGCACGAACAGGCCGGCGAGGCGCCGCAGCTCGATGGACGTGATGGCGATGGGAACGTTTGCGAGCGTCACGGCCGGCCGCACACCTCGGACCAGATTGACGAGGCTCCCGACCACGATGATGATCCCGGTCAGGAAGGGAAATGTGCCCGCATCGACGCCCGCGCGCGACCAGCCGATGCCGTTGTCGAGGCTGGAGACAACGACGGCCACGCCGAAGCTTCCGGTGAGGACGGCGGTCGCAAGTTCAAGCGCGCGGCGGGAAATCATCGAGGGCTCCAGTCGGGCCACGTACAATGGCTATGACGCACGCATTTTCCCAGCGCTCGGTGTCGTCCCGGCGTTCGCCGGGACGACGGAGGAGTTTGAGGTGTGCCCCGCCTCACTTCACCAGCCAGCCCTGCTCGCCAGCGACCTGCTTGACGTGCTCGAGGTCCTCCTTGATGAATTTGTCGAACTCGGCACCGGTCAGGAAGGTGTCGACCTGGGAGGTCTTCTCGATGTAGTCCTTCCACTCGGGCGTCGCCTGCACCTTCTTCATGAGGTCGACATAGAACGCGGCCTGCTCCGGCGTGACCTTGCCGGGCAGCCAGACGGTGCGCGGCTGCTCATACTGCTTGATGTCGAGGCCCTGCTCGATGCAGGTCGGAACATCGCTCCAGCCCTCGCTCGCGGTGACCTTGGGGCCCTGCGGTAACCGCTTCGGGCTGAACACACAAAGTGGCCGCTGCGTGCTGCCGCGCCATTGGCCAAGACTTTCGCTGGGGTTGTTGACGTGGGAGTCGAGATGTCCGCCGGCGAGCTGCACGGCAGTCTCGGCGCCGCTCTTGAAGGGGATATAGGTCAGCTTGACCTTGCCGGCCTTCTCGATCATGCGCGTCAGCACCTCGTCGGTGTCCTTCGACTGCGCGCCGCCCATCTTGAATTCGCCCGATGCGGCCGCCTTCAGATAATCGCCCGCCGTCTTGTAGGGTGAGTCCTGCTTGACCCAGAGCAAGAACTCGTCCTGCGCCATCGCCGCGACCGGGGTGAGATCGGTGTAGTTGAAGGCGACCTTGGAGACGAGCGGCTGCTGCCAGGCGTTCGAGGTGCCGAAGATCACCTTGTAGGGATCGCCGGCGGAAGCCTTGGCGTAGACGTAGCCTTCCGCACCGCTGCCGCCGCCCTTGTTGACGACGACGATCGGCTGCTCCGTCAGCTTGTGCTTGGTGATGATGTTCTGCACCGCGCGCGCGAGATTGTCGGTCCCGCCGCCGGGCCCGGCGGTGGCCACGAACTCGATCGGCTTCTGCGGTTGCCAGGCGGCACTCGCCGGCATCGTGCCGGCGAGCACGGCCGCGGAGAGCAGAAATATTGACGTCCGACCCATGATTTCCTCCAGCTGATCTTGTCTTTTGTTCTTGTCGTCTCGACGTCCGCTCAGGCGACGCGTTCCTCGCGTCTTCCCGATGCCAGCACGATCGCGCCTTCTTTTTCGAGCGCTTCGATCTGCTTCTGGTCGAACCCGTGCTCGGCCAGCACCTCGCTCGTGTGCTCACCATAAACGGGTGCGCCTGATCGCACTTTGCCTGGGGTCTCCGAAAACTTGATCGGAAGCCCAATCGTCTTGACGGGGCCGAGCGTTGAGTGCTCGACCTCGACGACCATCTCGCGCGCCAGCGTCTGCGGATCGCTCAGCGCCTCCAGCATGTCGTGCACGGGTCCGCACGGCACGCCCTTCTCGTCCAGCGCGGCGAGCCAGTGCGCCCGGGACTTCGTGCGGAAGCGCTCGCTCAGGACGGCTTCGAGCTCCTTCAGATTCGCCATGCGGTCGGCTCCGTTGACGAAGCGCGGGTCGGAGGCAAGCTCGCTCGCGCCGAGCGCTTCCAGCATCAAGAGCCAATGCTTCTTGTTGGCGCCGCCGACGACGAGCCAGCCGTCCGAGGCTTCGAACGCCTGATACGGCGCGTTGAGCGGGTGCGCCGAGCCCATGGCGCGCGGCGCAGTGCCCGCGGCAAGCGCGATCGTCGACTGCCAATAGGTCTGCACCAGCGCGGCCTCGTAGAGCGAGGTCTCGACCCACTGCCCTTCACCCGTCCTGAGGCGATGCGTGTAGGCGGCGAGAATGCCCATGCTCGCGAGCAGGCCAGCGGTGATGTCGGACAGCGGGGGCCCGCATTTGACGGGCGGGCCATCCGGACGTTCACCGGTAAAGCTCATGATGCCGCTCATCGCTTGCGCGACCAGGTCAAAACCGCGGCGATGCTTGTAGGGGCCGGTGCGGCCGAAGCCCGACAGGGAGCAATAGATCAGCGCCGGGAATTCCGAGTGCAATGCCTCGTAACCGAAGCCGAGGCGCTCCATCGCGCCCGGTGCAAAATTCTCGACCAGCACGTCGGCACTCGCGATCAGCCGCCGCAGCACCTGCTTGCCGCCGTCGGTCTTCAGGTCCAGCACAATGCCGCGCTTGTTGCGATTCATCATCAGGAAGGAGGCCGCCTCGTCCCCGATCTTCGGCGGCACCGAATGACGGGTGTCGTCGCCGTTCGGCCATTTCTCGATCTTGATGACGTCGGCGCCCATGTCGGCCAGCATCAGGGTGCAGGTCGGTCCCGCCATGACATGGGTGAGATCGACGACCTTGAGGCCGGCCAGCGGTCCCGAGCGGCGAGAGGTGGATTGCGATCGATCGCTCTGCATCGGGGGCGTCCTATCGGCCGCGCCATTGCGGCGCGCGCTTGTTGAGGAAAGCATCGAGCCCTTCGCGAAAATCCTGGCTCGTGTAGCACATCAGGATGAGGTCTTCGCCCTCGTCCCGCGTCAGCCGTTTTTGCAGGCGCGCCACGGCCTGCTTGGTCGCATTCAGCGTCAGCGGCGCATGGCTGGCGACGAGGCGGGCCACCTCGTCGGCGCGCCGATCAAGTGCCGGGAGATCGTCGACGATTTCGCCGAGCAGCCCGACACTCGCGGCCTCCGTGGCGTCGACGAGGCGCGCGGTGAAGATGATGTCCTTGACGCGCGCGGCGCCGATGAGCGCGGTGAGACGGCCGACATTGGACATCGACAGGCAATTGCCGAGCGTCCTTGCGATGGGAAACCCGATTTTCGCGCTTCGCGTGCCGATGCGGAGATCGCAGGCCGCGGCAATGCCCGCCCCCCCGCCAGTACAGAACCCGTTGATCGCCGCGATCGTCGGCACCCGGCACTGCTCCAGCGTAGTCAGCACGCGATCGATGCGGTTCTCGTAGTCGATGGCGTCCTGGGGCGTCCTGAATTCGCGGAACTGGTTGATATCGGTGCCAGACGCAAAGGCCTTGTCGCCGGCCCCGCGCAACACCAGCACCTTGATCGCATGGTCGCGTTCGGCCTCCTCGCAGATCGCGGCAAGCCGCTCGTACATGGCGAAGGTGAAGGCATTGCGGGCCTGCGGACGGTTGAAGGTGATCCGCCCGATGCCGTCGTCGCGCTCGAAGACGAGGTCTTCTGCCTCCACCTGCCGGTCCATTTCCTCATACCTTTCTGTTTTTTACATTTTTGAATGCAAAATTTGGAATTTTCAAGCTGGAACTTGACAGTATGTGCCTGTAACTTAAGTTTTGCATTCAATTTGAGCTCAGACCCATGCTTCACGAAGAAGTCGTCGGCCGCATCCGCGCCATCCTGCTTGACGGTGAAATCCCGCCGGGTGCGCGGATTCCCGAACGCGAGTTGTGCGAGCGGCTGGAGATCTCACGCACGCCGCTGCGCGAGGCGCTCAAGGTGCTCGCCGCCGAGGGCCTGGTGCAGCTGCTGCCCCATCGCGGCTCACGCGCGGCGAAGCTGACGGACAAGGACATGCGCGACCTGTTCGAGGTCTGCCAGGGTTTGGAGGCGCTCGCCGGCGAGCTCGCCTGCGAGCGCATCACGGACGCCGAGATCGACGGGATCGCCGCCGCGCATGCGGAGATGGTGCAGCACTATCGCGAGCGTAACCTGATCCAGTACTACCGTGGCAACCGCGCCATTCACGAAGCCATCGTCGCCGCGGCCGGAAACCCTGTGCTGGCGGGGCTCTACACCTCGGTGACCGCGCGCATCCGCCGCGCGCGCTATGTCACGCCGATGACGCCGCAACGCTGGGCGCTCGCCGTGAAGGAGCACGAGGCGATCCTCAACGCACTCCAGCGGCGCGACGGCGTCGGCCTCGCCCACATCCTGCGGGCGCATCTTCGTCACAAGCGCGAAGAGGTTCTGCAGGCGGGCTTTGCCGAGACGGAAGGCAATGACCTCACGCTGAGAATTGCGTAACGCGCAATTCCGCGGTCGCATGCATCCGCCGACCAATTCTACTTGCTAGCTTGTCGTAACCGGCGCAGCATGGCTTCTGCCGACCTCCGGCCACATGGCTGATCAGGCCGGTCGCAACCGCGCGAACAATGGCGCAAGATACGCAAGACAAAAGACTAAAGCGGAGGAAACGCATGACAATCGATGTCTCTCGTCGGTCCCTGCTCGCACTCGGGGCGGGCCTTGGCGCCAGCGCCATGCTCGGCAGCAGCGCGCTGGCGCGGGCTCCCAAGCTCGGCACGCAGACGCCCTACTGGCACCGCTTCATTCTCGGCGACGCCGAGGTGACCGTCGTATCCGACGGGCCGCTGCCGCTCGGCGATCCCTCAGGGACCTTCACCGGCGTTCCCAAGGAAGAGGTCAAGAAGATGCTCGCCGACAATTTCCTGTCGCCGGACAATGTCGTGCTCGAACAGAACTCGCCGATCGTGAACACCGGCGACAAGCTGATCCTGTTCGATACCGGCATGGGCAGCTCGAAAATGTTCGGCGCCAGCACCGGGCGACAACAGAAGAGCATGACCGAGGCCGGCATCAAGCCGGGCGACATCGACGCCATCGTCTGCTCGCATGCGCATATCGATCATATCGGCGGCATCGTCGACGAAGGCGGCAAGCCGCTGTTCCCGAACGCGCAGGTCTACATCTCACAGACCGATTTCGACTTCTGGACCGACGAGGGCAAGCTCGGCAGCGCAGCCAAGGACTTCGTCGTTCACGCCCGCAAGAACCTGCTGCCGGTGCGCGACCGCATCGTGTTCTTCAAGGACGGCCAGGAATTCCTGCCCGGCGTGCAGGCGATCGCGGCACCCGGCCACACCGTCGGCCACACCATCTTCATGGTCTCTTCGGCGGGAAAATCCTTCGCCTTCCTCGGCGACCTCTCGCACCATTCGGTGCTGCTGCTGGAGCGGCCGCGGATGGAGTTCTCCTACGACACCGATCCGAAGCAGGCGGCGGACACGCGCGTCAAGCTGCTGACGATGCTTGCGGCCAACAAGACCCCGGTGATGTCCTATCACTTCGCCTGGCCCGGCTACGGCCACGTCGCCAAAGCAGGCGACGGATTCCACTACTATCCGGAACCGATGAAGATGACGCTGTAGGCCGGCAAATCAGCTCCGGGCGGCGCGAGCCGCCCGGGACCGCGATTCAGCTCATTCCGCGGGTTCCACGCGGGCGAGTGCGTTCGAGCCGGCTGCGTCCGGCCGCACGCCCGGAAACATCCGCCGAACGAGCACGAACAGCGCGGGGACGAAGAAGATTCCGAGCGCGGTTGCCGCGATCATGCCTCCGGCTACCCCGATGCCGACCGCGTTCTGGCTGGCGGAGCCGGCGCCGGTCGCGACCGCCAGCGGCAGCACGCCGAGGATGAAGGCGAGCGAGGTCATGAGGATCGGGCGCAGCCGCTGGCGCGCGGCGTGCAGCGTGGCCTCGACGAGGCTGCGGCCGGCCGCGATCTGCTCCAGGGCGAACTCGACGATCAGAATCGCGTTCTTCGAGGCGAGACCGATCGTGGTGAGCAGGCCGACCTGGAAATAGACGTCGTTGGCCTGGCCGAAGAGCGTCGCCCCGAGCAGCGCGCCGAGCACGCCGATCGGCACCGTCAGCATCACCGCGAACGGAACCGACCAGCTCTCGTAGAGCGCGGCGAGGCTGAGGAAGACGATCAGCAGCGAGATCGAATACAGATACAGCGTCTGGCTGCCGGTCAGCCGCTCCTGGAACGACAAACCGGTCCATTCGTGGGCGAAACCCTTGGGAAGCTTCGCCATCTGCTCCTCGACCGCCTGCATGGCGACGCCCGAGCTGATGCCCTGCCCCGCCTGTCCCATGAGCTCGACGGCGGCGACGCCGTTGTAGCGCTCGAGGCGCGGCGAACCAAAGCTCCAGCGATTGGTGGCGAGCGCCGAGAATGGCACCATCGAGCCCGCGGCGTTGCGCACGTACCAGCGGCCGATGTCGCTGGTGTCCATGCGGAACGGCGCATCGCTCTGGACATAGACCTGCTTGACGCGGCCGCGGTCGATGAAGTCGTTGACATAGGCGCCGCCCCACGCCGCCGACAACGTGGTGTTGAGATCGCTCAGGCTCACGCCGAGCGCCGTCGCCTTGGCCTGGTCGACGTCGAGATTGAATTGCGGCGTGTCGTCCTGTCCGTTCGGCCGCGCCTGCGCCACGCGCTTGTCCGCCGCGAGCCCGCCGAGAAGCTGGTTGCGCGCCTCGATCAGCGCCTCATGACCGTTCCCGCCGGTGTCCTGGAGATAGACGTCGAAGCCACCGGCATTGCCGAAGCCGGGGATTGGCGGTGGCAGCACGGCGAACACCATCGCATCGCGAATCCCGGCAAACGCACCCATGGCGCGGCCCACCACGGCCTGCGCCGAGGCCCCCGCATGCTTGCGCTCGTCGAACGGTTTCAGGCTGACGAAGGCAAGACCAACGTTCTGCCCCTGGCCGGCGAAGCTGTATCCACTGATCGCGAACACGCCTTGCACGGCGTCTTTTTCGTTGTCGAGGTACTGGTGCTCGACCTGCTTGATGACGTCCAGCGTGCGCGTCGCGGTGGCGCCGACCGGAAGCTGGATCAGGGTCATGATCGAGCCCTGGTCCTCCTCGGGCAGGAACGAGCTCGGCAGCCGCTGGAACAGGACGACCATGGCGGCGACGATCGCCGCGAACGCGATCAGGACGCCGGCGACACGCTTGATCGCGCCGGCCGCTCCGCGCTGGTAGCCATCGGCCATGCGGTCGAAGCCGCGGTTGAACACGCCGAAGAAGCCGCGCCGGGCGCCGTGTTCCTTCGGCGGCCTCAGGATGGTGGCGCACAGCGCCGGCGTCAGCACCAGCGCCACCAGAACGGAGAGCAGCATCGCCGTGACGATGGTCAGCGCGAATTGCCGATAGATGATCCCGACCGAGCCGTTGAAGAACGCCATCGGGATGAACACGGCCGACAGCACGACGCCGATCCCGACCAGCGCGCCGGTGATCTCGCGCATGGACTTCTCGGTTGCCTCGCGCGGGGAAAGATGCTCCTCCGCCATCACGCGCTCGACGTTCTCGACCACGACGATGGCGTCGTCGACCAGCAGGCCGATCGCGAGCACCATCGCGAACATCGTCAGCGTGTTGATGGAATAGCCAGCCAGCGCGAGCACGCCGAACGTCCCGAGCAGCACCACCGGCACGGCGATGGTCGGAATGATGGTGGCGCGCCAGCTCTGCAGGAACACGAACATCACGACGAAGACGAGCGCGATCGCCTCGAACAGCGTATGGATCACCTTCTCGATCGACAGTTTCACGAACGGCGTGGTGTCGTAGGGATAGATGACGCGCAGCCCCTCCGGCATGGCGGCCGTGAGCTGGGCGATGCGCGCCTTCACCGCTTCCGAGGTTGAGACCGCATTGGCACCGGTTGCAAGGCTGATGCCCATGCCGGCGGCCGGCTTGCCGTTGTAGCGCGCGCTGGAATCGTAGGATTTCGAGCCGAGCTCGATGCGCGCAACGTCGCCGATACGGACGGTCTGGCCCGTCGTGGCGGTGCGCAGGATGATGTCCTTGAACTGCTCGACCGTCTGCAGGCGGCTCTGCGAGGTGATGGTGGCATTGAGCTGCTGGCCACCGACGGCCGGAAGACCGCCAAGCTGCCCGGACGTCACCTGGGTGTTCTGGGTCTGGATCGCCGCCGTGACGTCGCCCGGCATCAGATTGTATTTGGCGAGCTTGTCGGGATCGAGCCAGATCCGCATCGCGTATTCGGCGCCGAACAGCTGCACCTGGCCGACACCGGCGACGCGGCTGATCGGGTCGTTGATCGAGGACGCAACGTAATCGGCGATGTCGCTGGCACTGAGCCGGCCGTCATCGGAGACGAAGCCGAGCACCATCAGGAAGCTCGACGACGACTTCACGACCTTGATGCCCTGCTGCTGCACCACCTGCGGCAGCAAGGGTGTGGCGAGTTGGAGCTTGTTCTGCACCTGCACCTGGGCGATGTCCGCGTTGGCATCGTTGGTGAAGGTCAGCGAAATCGACACGGCGCCGGTCGAGGTGCTTGACGACGACATGTACTGGAGATTGTCGAGGCCGGTCATGTTCTGCTCGATGACCTTGGTCACCGAGTTCTCGGCCGTCTGGGCGTTGGCGCCGGGATAGGTCGCGCTGATCGTGACGACGGTCGGCGCGATCTGCGGGTATTGCGCGATCGGCAGGCGCATGATCGCGAGCACGCCGCCCAGCATGACCAGGATGGCGATGACCCAGGCGAAGATCGGCCGCTTGATGAAGAAATGCGACATGACGATTACCGCTCCGTTGTCGCGGCTGCCGGCTGCGCCTCGGCCTGCCGGATCGGGCTCACCGTGAGGCCGGTCGCCCGGTCCACCGTGACTTCGACGGTCTTGACCGGCGCGCCGGGAAGCGCCTTCTGCGTTCCCTCGACGACCAGGCGATCGCCGGCCTTGGCGCCGGCGCGAACGAGCCAGTTGCCCTCGACCGCCTCTCCGAGGTCCAGCGTCCGCTGCTCGATCTTGCCGTCCCTGTCGACGAACATCGCCACCGCCTGCCCCAGCGGATTGCGCGAGACCGCCCGCTGCGGCACCAGGATCGCGGCCGCGTCGACGCCGGCGACGATGCGTGCGCGTACATACATGCCGGGAAGCAGCAGCCGGTCGGGATTGGCGAAGATCGCGCGCGATGACACCGAGCCGGTGCTCTCGTTGACGCTCGTATCGGTGAAGCCATACTTGCCCTTGTGGCCGTAGACCTTGCCGCTCTCCATCAGGAGTTCGACCTGCACGCCCCCGGCCGGACGTCTGAGCTGGCCGCTGGCGATCTCGCTCCGCAGGCGCTCCATCTCGGAGGTCGACTGGTCGAGATCGACATAGACCGGATCCAGCTGCTGGATCGTCGTCATCGCGGTGGATTGGCTCGCGGTGACGAGCGCGCCGGGCGTGATGGTCGACTTGCCGATCCGGCCCGAGATCGACGCGGTGACCCTGGTGCGGTCGAGCGAGATCGCCGCGGTGTCGCGGTTGGCCTGCGCCGCATGCAGATCGGCCTCGCCCTGCTTGTAGGCGGCGACGGCGTCGTCGACGTCCTGCTGGCTGGCCGCATTGGTCTGCAGCAGCTGGGTCTTGCGCGCGGCCTTCAAGCGCACGCTGACGAGCGTCGCCTCCGCCCGCTGCACCGAAGCCTCGGCGCTCGCCAGCGCGGCCTTGTACTGCACCGGATCGATCTCATAGAGAAGATCGCCCTCCTTCACCTCGGCGCCTTCCACGAAGTCGCGCTTGAGCAGAATGCCCGTGACCTGCGGCCGGACCTCCGAAACCTGGTAGGCGACGACGCGCCCCGGCAGGACGGTCGATATCTCCGCCTCCTGCGGCTTCAGCGTCATCACGCCGACCTCCGGCGCCATCTGTCGCGCGGCAGGCATCTGTCCCTGCTCTCCGCAGGCCGTGAGCGACAGCAGAGCGATCAAGGGAACGATTTGGACGATCTGGGCACGCATGAACGATCCATCGGTGAAGTTACGCCGCCTCGACGAGGTCGCGGACGGAAACAATCGGAAACCTTTCAGTTTCCATCTGGACACTTGGTAGTTTCCAAACCCGAAGTCAAGTGCTAGACTGCCCGCAGATTTGCGTTCAAGCAGTCGTGAAGCGGCTCACATTCGGCGGCAGGTTTGACATGGCGAGAGGATCCGGCGGCCACAGGCCCATCGAGGGCAGCCCGCCCCCAGCGCGAAGCAAGCGGGATCGCGACCGCCCCGCCCCGGACGCGCGCATGACGCAATTGCTGGCGGCGGCAAAGGACACTTTCACCCGCAAGGGGTTTGCCGCGACGACGATGGACGACATCGCCGGCGCCGCCGGGATGTCGAAGAAAACGCTCTACAAACTTTTCGAGAGCAAGACCGAGCTGTTCCGCGCCATGCTGCTGGGCAGCCTGCCCGATACCGATTTCGCAGACGCTCCTTGGGAGGGATCACCGACGAGCCGGCTTCGGAATACCCTGAGAGAGGCCGCGGACGTGGCGCTGACGCCCGGCGAGATCGCGCTGCAACGCCTGATCATTGGCGAACGCCAGGCCTCGCCTGCACTCGGTCGCATGTTCGCGGAGATCATCATCGACGCCGGCACGGAACACGTCGTCGACCTGCTCAAGTCGGTTCGTCTGCAGCCTCGTTTCGAGGCCGTGCCGCTCCGCCTCATCGCCGAGATGCTGTTCGGCATGGTGTTCGGCCATGATCATTTCAGGCTGCTGACCGACACCGGATTCAGGCTCAACCGCCGCGTCGTGGACCGACGGATCGACCTTGCGATCGCAACCTTCTGCGCGCCCGACGACAAGGCCGACGAACTGCCTCGCCCGGGTTGAGCGACGATCAGCAGCCGAGCCTATCGGCGATCCCGCCAAAATCCTTTGCGACGATGTCCCAGTTGCCTGTCGCCTCGAAGTCGACCTTCTGCAACGGCCCGTACTCGGTCGGCCGCGCCACGAACGCCGTCTTCAATCCGTTCTTCTGCGCGGCGGCGAGATCGCCATTGTGGGCGGCGACCATCATCACCTCCTCCGGCTCGAGGCAAAGCAGGCGCGCGGCACCGAGATAGGTTTCCGGATCGGGCTTGTAGTGCTCGAACAGCTCGGCCGACAGGATGAGGTCCCACGGCAGCCCTGCAAACTTCGCCATGTTGGTGAGCAGCGCGACATTGCCGTTCGACAGCGGCGCGATGACGAATTTCGACTTCAGCCGCGTGAGGCCGGCGACGCTGTCCGGCCAGGGATGCAGGCGATGCCAGCCCTTGGTGAGGTAATCGAGATCGGCGTCCGTGAGGCCCGGAATCGCGAACTTCTCGACCAGCTTCTCCAGCGAGCGGCGATGCAGATCATCCAGCATGACATAGCCGCGCTCGGGATGCTGGCGCACGTCGTCCATCGAGGCCATGTACATGCCGCGCCAGCCGTCGACGAGCGCGGTCCAATCAGCGGTGATGCCGCGCTGCTTGCTCCACCACATGAAGTCGGTGATCAGGCTGGTGCGCCAGTCCACCACGGTGCCGAACACGTCGAAGACAAGGGCTTTGACGACGGAGAGATCGGATGTCGGCGTCATGTTTCGCTCCGCGGATTTCCTGCGCCCGGTTGGCTCCAGTCGAGATCGAGGGCTTTAAAGCATGATCCTTTCCATGCAACAATAGCGGTTGTCCGCCATCGAGTTCGTCCGCGACGAGCAATGTCATGCCTCAACCGGTTGGGGTCCGTATGCATCTGCCATGACAACCATCCCTCTCGCATACATTTTGCTCGAGGATGCCCGCCTCCCGGACGAGGAGACGTTGATCCGGACATTGCGCGCTCGTCATCCCGACTTGCGGTGGAGCCGCAGCACGGTCGCACCAAGCGACGGCGCCGACGGTCCGATGTTCATCCGTGTCGGCGATCATCTCATGACGATCCGGATGATGCCGGCGCCCATACCTTTCGATCAGCAACTGTGGCAACGGGCCTCCTGGCTGTGGCCGGAAGCGTTCCACGCCGCCGGCCGCCATCGTGCGCACCTCATCGTCTCGCCGATGGGCCCTGCCGAAAGCAACGCTGGAGTGAAGGCGCTGGGGTTTGCCGAGAATGCGCGCCTCGCGACGGCCTTTGTGGGGGCCGTGGTCGCGGCACTGCCTGGTGTCGTCGCCGTCGTCTGGCTGGGAAACGTCGGCCGTTCGCCCGAGATGTGGCTGGAGCAGTCACGCAGCGCGTTTGCCCCTTATCCAGATCAACCGTTCGCATTGTGGATGGAGATCGTCCCCTACCGTTCGGGCAAGACCATAGGAGCCTATACGGTCGGACTGTCCGCGTTCACTGGACGAGAGATTGAGTTCGAGGTCGATGGGCTCGATCAACACACCGTCACCGTCCGTGTCGCCCAGCTGTCGGCATACCTGATCGGAAACGGCCCAGACGACGGACCCAAGAGCGGCGCGGTGTTCGAGGCCGACTCCGAAATCGATCATCGCGTCGCGGTGCTCCATCGCAACTCGCGCTTCAACATCGGGCCGGTCATCTCATTCTCATCCCTTGATGATCGATCGGGGAGAATTAGGACCTACCCTATTATCCCCCCCGCTATCGCCCGGAATCATCCACTGCTCGTCATGCTGGGCAAGGTCGGGCTTTTCGATCCTGCAAAGGCAGAGAACCAAATCAGGCTCAGGCCGGATCACTACCAAACAGAGGTCCGCCTCGAGGCCTTCGATCAAGGCCTCTCACGGGCGCTGTCCGGCATGATGTCAACCGACATCTATGCCGAGGCCGACACGAACGCGCGCCGTGCGCTCGCGAACGGAGACATAGCGTCCGCGAGGTCCATTCTCCAGCCCTGGGCCGAGGAAGTCGGCGAGCTTCAGCTGACCGCCAAGCTTGGCCTCACCTTGTGCGACGCGTTTCTGTTCATGCCCGCGCCGCTCCGCAGCCTGTAGCTGACAGACAATGGATCAAGTCCGCGGCGGACGTCCGACCGGAGCAGCCGAACGATCGCGCGGACGGTCGCGACATCAATCCAGATGGAACTTCGCCAGTTCGCGGTGCTCGGCCTTGATGTAGCGCACGGTGCCGGTGACGGAACGCATCACCACCGTCTCGGTCTCGATCACGCCGTCCTTGCGGAACTTCACGCCCGACAGCAGCGAGCCCGTGGTGACGCCGGTGGCGGCGAACAGGCAGTCGCCGCGCGCCATGTCCTCGATGCCGTAGATCATCTTGGGGTCGTTGACGCCCATCTTGGCGGCGCGCTCGCGCTTCTCCTCGGAGTCGAGGATGAGGCGGCACTGCATCTGGCCGCCGATGCAGCGCAGCGCCACGGCGGCCAGCACGCCTTCCGGCGCGCCGCCTGTGCCGAGATACATGTCGACGCCGGTGTTATCAGGGTCGGCGCAGTGGATCACGCCGGCGACGTCGCCGTCGGTGATCAGGCGCACGGCGGCGCCGGTCGAGCGCACGCCCGCGATGATGTCGGCATGGCGCGGACGATCGAGCACGAGCACCGTGATGCCTTCCGGCTTGACCCCCTTGGCCTTGGCGAGGCGGCGGACATTGTCGGCAGGGCTGGCATCGAGATCGACGACGCCCTTGTCGTAACCGGGACCGATCGCGAGCTTCTGCATGTAGACGTCGGGGGCGTGCAGCAGCGTGCCGCCGTCAGCCATCGCCATGGTGGCGATCGAGCCCGGCATGTTCTTGGCGCACAGCGTGGTGCCTTCGAGCGGGTCGACCGCGATGTCGACCTCGGGTCCGGTCTTGAGGCCAACCTCCTCGCCGATATAGAGCATCGGCGCCTCGTCGCGCTCGCCCTCGCCGATCACGATGGTGCCCTGGATCGGCAGCTTGTTGAGCTCGCGCCGCATGGCGTCGACGGCGGCCTGGTCGGCCGCTTTCTCGTTGCCGTGCCCGCGCAGCCGCGCCGAGGACACCGCCGCCCTCTCCGTCACCCGCACGATCTCCAGCGTCAGAATGCGCTCGAGCAAGGCGTGCGGGGGGACTTCAATATGGGTCGACATCGGCTCACTCCTTCGAAACGTTTGGGCCGGAAATCTCCGTCCGCATCAACTCGTAACACCCACAGTTCGTTCGAACCGTGTCAGTTCTTCTCAATCCTGATGACCTGCGGCCGCCCGCTGATCACCTTGTCCTTCTGCACGGCGGCGAGCGCACGGCGTACGGCATCCTCGTGTGTGGCATAGGTGATCAGGATGACGGGCACCGGGACCGCCTTGCCGTCAGCGGGCGCAGCGCCGCCATTGGGATGACGCTGCACGATCGACTCGATCGAAATCTTCTGCTCGGCCAGTCGCGTCGCGATTGCGGCCGCAGTGCCGGGGAAGTCGCGCGCCAGCAGACGGATGTAATAGCCGCCCTCGTGCCGCTCCATCGGCGCCTTCTTGGTGTCGCGAAGCTGCGAGATCGGCCGGCCGAACGGATTGGCGCGGATGCCGCGCGCAACGTCGGCGATGTCGGCGACGACGGCGGATGCGGTCGCAGCCCCCCCGGCGCCGGGACCGACCAGCGTGATCGGAGAAATGCCCTCGCCGTCGATCGTGACCGCATTGGTGACGCCCATCACCTGTGCGATCGAGGATGATTTCGGCACCATGGTCGGATGCACGCGTTGCTCGATGCCCTTGGCGGTGCGGACCGCAACGCCGAGCAGCTTGACGCGGTAGCCGAGATCGGCCGCCGCCCGAAGATCTTCCGGCGCGATGGATGAGATGCCTTCGACATACACGGCACTTTGAGCAACTTTCGTGCCGAAGGCGAGGCTGGCGAGAATGGCGAGCTTCTGCGCGGTGTCATGGCCGTCGACGTCGAAGGACGGATCGGCCTCGGCATAGCCGAGCCGCTGCGCGTCCTTGAGGCATTCGGCGAAGGAAAGCCCCTCCTGCTCCATCCGGGTCAGGATGTAGTTGCAGGTGCCGTTGAGGATGCCGTAAACGCGGTTGATGCCGGTTCCGGCGAGGCCTTCGCGCAACGTCTTGATGACGGGGATCGCCGCGCCGACCGCTGCCTCGAAATTCAGCGCGCCGCCGTGCTTTTCAGCCGCCTTGGCGAGCTTGAGGCCGTGCCTGGCCAGCAGCGCCTTGTTGGCGGTGACGACCGATTTGCCGGCGTTCAGCGCGGCTTCCACCGCCGACAGCGCCGGATCGCCGGCGCCGCCCATCAGTTCGACGAAGCAGTCGACCTCGGGATGGGTGGCCAGCGCCATCGGATCCCTGGCCCATTCGACGCCGCGCAGGTCGATGCCGCGCTTCTTCGCCTTCGAGCGCGCCGTGACGGCGACGACACGGATGCCGCGGCCGCTGCGGCCCGCGAGCACGCGCGCCTGCGTTTCGATCAAACGGACAACTTCGGCGCCCACGGTGCCGAGCCCCGCTATGCCCACTTTCAGGGGTGCAACCATGATGTCTTAGAAAACCTGCCGAAGAGAGCTCAACGCCGATTGGCGAGCGGAACGACGTTGTGCAACGTTTCGATGCCGCTTTCAAGGAAGCGGCGCACGCCGCGCGCGGCCTGCCTGATCCGTTGCTCGTTTTCCACCATGGCGATGCGGACATATCCTTCACCATGCTCGCCGAAGCCGACGCCGGGCGAGACCGCAACGCCGGATTTCTCCACCAACAGGGTCGCGAACTGCATGCTGCCGACGCTGCGGAAGGCTTCCGGCAGCGGCACCCAGGCGAACATCGAGGCCTCCGGCGCCGGGATTTCCCAGCCGGCGCGCCCGAACGATTCCACCAGCGCGTCGCGGCGCTTGCGGTAGGTGTCGCGCATCTCCTTGATGCAATCGTCCGGACCGTTCAGCGCGGCGGTCGCGGCGACCTGGACCGGCGTGAACGCGCCGTAGTCGAGGTATGATTTGACGCGGGCGAGCGCCGCGATCACGCGCTCATTGCCGACCGCAAAGCCCATGCGCCAGCCGGCCATCGAATACGTCTTCGACATCGAGGTGAATTCGACGGTGACGTCCATCGCGCCGGGCACCTGGAGCACCGACGGCGGCGGGTTGTTCTCGTCGAAATAGACCTCGGCATAAGCGAGATCGGACAGGATCAGGATCTCGTGCTTCTTCGCGAAGGCGACGAGGTCCTTGTAGAAATCGAGGCTCGCGACATAGGCGGTCGGGTTCGAGGGATAGCAGACGACCAGCGCCAGCGGCTTCGGAATCGAATGCACGATCGCCCGCTCCGCCGCCTCGAAGAATTGCGGCGTCGGCTCGGACGGCACCGAGCGGATCACACCGCCCGCCATCAAGAAGCCGAAGGCATGAATCGGATAGCTCGGATTCGGACAGAGGATGACGTCGCCGGGCGCGGTGATCGCCTGCGCCACATTGGCAAAGCCTTCCTTCGAACCCAGCGTCGCCACCACCTGGGTTTCAGGATTGAGCTTCACGCCGAAACGGCGGGCGTAGTAGCCGGCCTGGGCCCTGCGCAGTCCGGGAATGCCGCGGGAGGCCGAGTAGCGGTCGGTGCGCGGCTTGCCCAGCGTCTCCTTCAGCTTCTCCAGCACATGCGCCGGCGCCGGCAGATCCGGATTGCCCATGCCGAGGTCGATGATGTCGGCGCCGGCATTCCGCGCGGCTGCCTTGGCCCGGTTGACCTGTTCGAACACGTAAGGCGGCAGGCGACGGATGCGGTAAAATTCTTCCATGGCTCTCCAGGGCTCCGGGCAACCGGTCAGGACAGAATCGACAGGCCACGAGGGCCATTTCAAAAGGCGCTCATGCTCATCGCGAAAATTACTCAAAATCAAATACTTAGAGCAATCATCGACGACGAGGACTGAAGTCGTTCGCCCTGACTCTTGGCTGAACCGGGATCTTTTAGCACGGCAAGGCGGAGGCGCCAGCGATTACCTTGCAGCGCCTCATTTGGCGTCCTTGGCCGCCACCGCCTGGCGATCGCGTGCCGCGGCGAGCTCGGCCTCGATCTTGGCGCGGCGCTCCGGCGGGATGATCGCCTCATCGCGGTCCGGCGGCAGGTCATGCACCGGCAGGTAAGTGCCGGGCTCCCTGACATGCGGCTGCGCATCCCCCGGCGTCAGATCCGCGAGCTGGCTCGAGCATCCGCCGAGAGCGAGCGCCGCGATCAGCAGCGCGCCGCAGATCGGCCGTGTCTTTTGCAGGTCCCATAACGCCAACACTTGGGAAATCCCCTACTCGTCCCAAAGCACGGCCCCGGGCAACCTTACCCAAGACCGCGCCCAAGCTCAAACCATTGCTGCCCACATGGTGCGAGCGAAAACAGCCCTTGCCCAACAAGACGAGCGGTGCGGCTCGATTGTGACGGAACCAAGAAGATTTGTCGCAGTGCAACACATCTTCGAGAGTGTTTAACGTCAAACATGCGAGCTTCGCGGTGACGAATACGGAATGAATCGTTACTGTTCTGCTCATGAGCATGGCCACAACCGACACGCCGAAATCCGGGACGAAGTTCGACGCGGAAGCCTTCGCGATGAATGTCGCGCGGGCGATGGAGAGCGGCGGTAAGGCGCTCGCCGCCTATCTCAAGCCGCGCGAGAGCGGCGAGGTGCAGGACCGCCCGCCGGCCGAGCTTGCCGAGGTCGTCAGGACCTTCACGTCGGTCGCCGAATACTGGCTGTCGGACACCTCCCGCTCCTCCGATCTGCAGACCAAGCTCGCGAAGGACTATCTCGACCTCTGGGGCTCGGCGGTGCGCCGCATGGCCGGTCAGGACGCCCAGCCCGCGATCGCGCCCTCGCCGCGCGACAAGCGCTTTGCCGATCCGGAATGGAAGTCGAACCAGTTCTTCGACTTCGTCATGCAGCTCTATCTGCTCACGACCAAATGGGCGCAGGAGCTGGTGCGCGATGCCGAAGGGCTCGATCCGCAGACCCGCCGCAAGGCGGAGTTTTACGTCCAGCAGGTCATCAACGCATTGTCGCCGTCCAACTTCGTGCTGACCAATCCGGAGGTGCTGCGCGAGACGGTGGCGAGCAGCGGCGAGAACCTCGCGCGCGGCTTGAAGATGCTGGCCGAGGACATCGCGGCCGGCAAGGGCATGCTGAAGATCCGCCAGTCCGATCCGGACAATCTCGTCGTCGGCGTCAACATGGCAACGACGCCGGGCAAGGTGATCTACCAGAACGAGATCATGCAGCTGATCCAGTACGCTCCGACCACGGAGAAGGTGCTGCGTACGCCGCTCCTGATCGTGCCGCCCTGGATCAACAAATTCTACATCCTCGATCTGAAGCCGGAGAAATCCTACATCAAGTGGTGCGTCGATCAGGGCGTCACCGTGTTCGTGATCTCATGGGTCAATCCCGACAAGCGGCTCGGCAACAAGAGCTGGGAAGCCTACATGAAGGAGGGCCCGCTCACGGCGATGGACGTGATCGAGAAGGTCACCGGCGAGATGAAGGTGCACACCGCCGGCTATTGCGTCGGCGGCACCATGCTCGCGACCACGCTCGCCTGGCTCGCCGAGAAGCGCCGCCAGCGCGTGTCGTCCGCGACGTTCTTCGCCGCCCAGATCGACTTCACCCATGCCGGCGATCTCCTCGTGTTCGTCGACGAGGAGCAGATCTCGGCGCTCGAGCAGGACATGAAGGCCGCCGGCGTGCTCGAAGGCTCGAAGATGGCGATGGCCTTCAACATGCTGCGCTCCAACGACCTGATCTGGTCTTATGTCGTCAGCAACTATCTGAAGGGCCAGCAGCCGAGCGCGTTCGACCTGTTGCACTGGAACTCGGACGCGACACGGATGACCGCAGCCAACCATTCCTATTACTTGCGCAATTGCTATCTGGAGAACCGGCTCTCCACCGGCACGATGGTGCTCGACAACACCCTGCTCGACCTCTCCAAGGTGAAGGTGCCCATCTACAATCTCGCCACCCGCGAGGACCACATCGCGCCCGCCGAATCGGTACTGTACGGCTCGCAGTTCTTCGGCGGTCCGGTGAAGTATGTCCTGTCCGGCTCGGGCCACATCGCCGGCGTGGTCAATCCGCCCGCCTTGAACAAGTACCAGTACTGGACCAACGACAACATCAAGGACGTCAGTATCGCGCAGTGGATGAAGGGCGCCGTGGAGCACAAGGGCTCGTGGTGGCCGGACTGGCGCCAATGGCTGGGCGAACTCGATCCCGAGGAAGTCCCGGCGCGCGCGGTCGGCAGCGAAGCATTCCCACCGATCGAGGACGCACCCGGCAGCTATGTCAGGGTTCGCGCATAGCGGAATCTCCCGCGCTTGTATAAGCTTGCTTGCAGCACCGCGACGACTGAGGGAACCGGACTATGACGCGCGAATTGTTCTGGCTGACACTGACGGTGATCCTGACCGGGATCCTCTGGATTCCCTACACCATCAATCGCTGCCAGGTTCGCGGGCTTAGCGGCGCCATGGCCAACCCGTCGCGCGGCGACAAGCCGCAGGCGGAGTGGGCGAACCGGCTGATGTTCGCGCATGACAACGCGGTCGAGAACCTCATCGTCTTCGCCCCGCTGGTTCTGATCCTGAATGCGATCGACTATTCCACGAAATGGACCGTGCTCGCCTGCGCCGTCTATTTCTGGTCGCGTGTCGCACATATCATCGTCTACACGATGGGAATCCCGGTGTTCCGCACCCTGGCCTTCACCGTCGGCTTCCTCGCGCAGGCCGTGCTGGCGCTGGCGATCTTCAATATCTTCTAGAGATCAGGCCGCGACCTTGCGAACGACGAGATGCAGCATGTTGGCCGGCGTCTTGTCGAAACTCTGGATCACGTTGGTTTCGGCTGACAGCGTGATCCACGGACCTGCGCCAGCGTAAGTCGCCTCGAGCCATTCGCGCGGCGGATAGTTGTAGTAGCGATCGAGGCTGTCGCGACCGTCACCCTCGCCCATCTTGTAGCTGGCGTAGAACACGCCTGAAGGCTTGAGCGCACGATGAATGCGCCCGAGGATGCCGGCAAGCTCATCGCGCGGGACGTGCAGGAGACAGGCACTGGCCCAGACGCCGTCATAGGCCTCCTGCGCGTCCAGCTGGTCGAACCGCATCGTCTCGACGGGATGACCGAGCCGCTGCGAGGCAATCTCGGCCATTTCAGGCGAACCGTCGGTCGCGCGCACCGAAAATCCTTCGGCCAGCATCACCGCCGCATGATTGCCGGCGCCGCAGCCCAGCTCGAGGATCGCGCCGCCGGATGGCAGCAGGGCCAGGAAGTCAAGCAGCCGCGTCGACGGTGCCTTCGCCCAGCCAGCATAGGACGCGGCATGGCCGCGGTAGAATTGCAAGGTCGCTTCGTCCACCGCAGTACCTCGTGTCATGGGAACAGCGCGATCTGCTCCAGCCCCGTCGTCTCGGGCAGCCCGAACATCAGGTTCATGTTCTGGATCGCCTGCCCGGCCGACCCCTTCACCAGATTGTCGAGCGTGGAAATCACGATCGCCCGGTTCTTAATCCGGTCGGCGACGACGCCGATCTGCACATAGTTAGAGCCGCGCACATTCTGGGTCTGCGGCAGCACGCCCTTCCTGGCGACATGCACGAAGGGCTCGTTGGCATAAGCCTGCTCCAGCACGGTTCGCAGATCGTCCGGCGTCGCGCCGTTGAGCTTGACGTAGGACGTGCAGAGTTCGCCGCGCGCCATCGGAATAAGATGCGGCGTGAAGTTGATCGTCACCGCGGAACCGGCGGCGACGCCGATCTCCTGCTCGATCTCGGGCGCGTGTCGGTGGGTGCCGACCGAATAGGGCGACAGCCCCTCGCCCGCCTCGCTGAACAACGTGTTCTGTTTCAGCCCGCGGCCGGCGCCGGTGACGCCCGATTTCGCGTCGATGACGATGTCGTCGATGTCGATCAGTTTGGCTTTCGCGAGCGGCACCAGCGCGAGCAGCGCCGCCGTGGGATAGCAGCCGGGACAGGCGACCAGCCGCGCCGATGTGATCTTCTCGCGATAAAATTCGGTCAGGCCATAGACCGCTTCGGCCTGCAATTCGAGCGCCCGGTGCTCGTGGCCGTACCATTGCGCATAGGTGTTCTTGTCCCGCAGCCTGAAATCGGCGGACATGTCGAGGACCTTGATTTTGGGATTTGCCTTGAGGACCGCGGCGATGATTTCCTGCGTGGTGCCGTGCGGCAGCCCGCAGAACACCGCATCGAGCTTGCTCCAGTCGACCTTTTCCCATTCCACCAGTTTCGGCAGGTTCAGCATGAAGAAATGCGGAAACACGTCGCCCATCGACTTGCCGGCGTGGGTGTTGGCGGTGAGCGTGACGATCTCGGCATCCGGATGCCGCGCCAACAGGCGCACCGCATCGGCCCCGGTGTAACCGGAGGCGCCGAGAATGCCGATCTTCTTCGAGCTCATCACGCGTCCCTTTCAGGCGTCATTGGATCGTCTTGCCGGGGTAGAAAGTTGCAGCGTCGCTTCCTTCCCCGGGCTGGCCTCGCGAGCAACGCTCGATCAGCTACTTGTCGGCAAGGCCCAGCATCAGCCGCATGTTCTGCACGGCTGCGCCGGAGGCGCCCTTGCCGAGATTGTCGAGCCGGGCAACCAGCAGTGCCTGATGGTACTTGTCGCTGGCGAAGACGTAGAGTTCGAGCATGTTGGTCTCGTTGAGCGCCTCCGGCTCGAGCCGGCCGGCCAAGGTCGCCTCGTTCTGGAGCGGCATCACCTTGACGTATTTCGAACCGGCGTAACGCTTTGCCATCGCCGCTTGCAGGTCGGCGCCGCCAATCTTGCCCGGCAGCATGTCGAGCTGCAGCGGCACCGAGACCAGCATGCCTTGCCGGTAGTTGCCGACCGAGGGAATGAAGATCGGGCGCCGCGTCAGGTTGGAGTAGAGCTGCATCTCCGGCAGATGCTTGTGCTCGAAGCCGAGGCCATAGAGCTCGAAGGACGGCGCACTGCCATCTTCGAAGCTCGCGATCATCGACTTGCCGCCCCCGGAATAGCCGCTCACGGCATTGACGGTGACGGGATAATCTGATGGCAGCAGGCCGGCATCGACGATCGGCCGCAGCAGTGCGATTGCGCCGGTCGGATAGCAGCCGGGATTGGAGACCTTCTTCGCCGCGCTGATCTTGCCGGCCTGGTCCGGCGTCAGCTCGGGAAAGCCGTAGGCCCAGTCCGGCGCGACCCGGTACGCAGTCGAGGCGTCCAGCACCTTCGGCGCAGACGTGCCCATGCTGTCGACCAGCGCAACGGTTTCCCTGGCGGCATCGTCGGGCAGGCAGAGGATGACGAGGTCCACCTCCTCCATCAGCGCCTTCTTGGCCGCGGGGTCCTTGCGCTTGTCGTCGGCAATGGTCTTCACCGCGACATCGCTCTGGAGCTTCAGCCGCTCGTTGATGCCGAGCCCTGTGGTGCCGGAGCCGCCGTCGACGAAGACGGTCGCGGGCTTCCTGGCCGCGCCCGTGGTCGAGGCTTTCGTGGTCTCAGCGAGGCTCATGGCGCGCTCCTTTCGAGCATGTTCGTATCGTCTGCGAAGATCTGCGGCCGGGTGTGCCGCATCAACCGTGAAATCTCTCTTGCGTCGCCGTCACCGGCGCCAAGCGCGTTGGCGATCGCCGCGAAATCGGCGTCCGATTTGTGCTGGTTGAGCTTGAAGCTGCCCTCGACCTCTTCAACCGTCATGACCAGGCCCACGATCGCCTTCTTCATCGCCTCGAACCGCCCGGCGGTCATCTTGCCCGACGTCCATGGCTTCTTCGGCAACAGCCAGCTCTCGAACTTTTCGCTGAGCGTGTCGACCTGCACCGACAGCTCGTCATCCGACAACAGCCGCACCGGCCCGCTCAGATGCACCGACTGGTAGAGCCAGGTCGGCACCTGATCCGGCGAGACGTACCAGTCCGGCGATACATAGGCATCTGGGCCGTTGACTGCGAGCAGCCAGGACGCAGCACCATCCGCCAGCTTTAGCAGCGGATTGTGACGGGCCAGATGAAAGGCGGCCTGCGGCGTGCCGTCAGCGGCATAGGTCAGGTAGAACGGCAATGGCGAGGCGATGGGCTTGTGGCCATCGAAGGCGCACATGGTCCCGAAGCCGCGCTCCTCGGCGAATTTCAGGCTCGCGGCGCGGTCCTGCTTGAAAAAGGGTGGCGTGTACATCGTGGTCTCCTGCTGGGCCTCCTTGGGGGCCGCCGGATCAGATCGCGCTGACAGGAGAGAGAATGCCGCGGATCGGATCCAGCGGCAAAGACGATGATCTCAAACGCGATCGACCGCCCAAACCGCTGAAGAGCGGCGGCGGCGACGGGCGAACAGGATGGTCGCGGCGTTGATCATGGCGCGCGGCTATAAGGCCAGATCGGGTTCCGGTCAAGGTGCCGGCGTCAGATGACGCGCCAGATCCATTCCATGAGCTTGGCGAGCACGTCGCCGAACAGCAGGAGCACGGCGGACCAGATCAGGGCCGAGACGAAATTGGCGGCCTGGAAGCTCCAATAAGGCATCTCGAAGATGCCGGCCGCAAGCGGCACGGAGGCGCGCAAGGGGCCGAAGAAGCGCCCGATGAAGATGCTGGGTATGCCCCAGCTGCGCACGAAAGCCTCGCCTCTGGGCAGCAGGTCCGGATAACGCGAGAGCGGCCACATCTGGGCAACCCTCTCCTTGTAGCGGTAGCCGAACCAGTAGGAGACCCAGTCGCCCAGCGCCGCGCCGAGGCCGCCGGCAATCCACACCGGAAAGAAACTGATGCCGCTGGCCCCGATCAGCGCACCGATGGCCACCAGCGCGCCCCAGGCCGGAACCAGCAACGAGATGAACGCAAGCGACTCCCCGAAGGCGAGCAGAAACACGATCGGTGCCGCCCAAGCCTGGTGAACGCGCACGAAATCAGCCAGGGCGTGCGCAAATTGCTCCATCAAAAATAGCCTTCCCGCCCCGTCTCAAGGTGCTGCTCGATGAAAAGGACTGGTAAGCCAAGCACTTGTGTGACATCAAGTCACAAAACCCGACATGACGCCCAACGAACCGTCAAATTGCCGGGAACTTGTGGGCCCTGCGGCGTAAAATCGCCGGGATTGGCTCCCAACCCACATCGCCAGCCCGCCGGCGGTAACCTTTCCAAGGCAGAAGTGGCATAGTCGGCCTAACCGATTCGCCGCCCATGCGGCCCTCAAAACGCATCAAGATATATGTCCAAGCAGTTGAAGCCAAAAGCAAAAGACGACTTTTTCGGCGGCGACGAGCCGAAACCTCGTGCCGCCAAGGCGGCGCCGCGCGGAAGCGGCGGGGAAGCCGATTACACGGCAGCCGACATCGAGGTGCTCGAAGGCCTGGAACCGGTGCGTCGCCGGCCTGGCATGTATATCGGCGGCACCGACGAGAAGGCGCTGCATCATCTGTTCGCCGAAGTCATCGACAACTCGATGGACGAGGCGCTCGCCGGCCACGCGACCTTCATTGAAGTCGATCTCGGCGCGGACGGGTTCCTGACCGTGACCGACAACGGCCGCGGCATCCCGATCGATCCTCACCCGAAATTCCCGAAGAAGTCGGCACTCGAAGTCATCATGTGCACCCTGCATTCGGGCGGCAAGTTCGACAGCAAGGTCTACGAGACCTCGGGCGGCCTGCACGGCGTCGGCATCTCCGTGGTGAACGCCCTCTCCTCGCGTCTTGAGGTCGAGGTCGCGCGCAGCCAGAAACTCTACCGCATGGCGTTCGAGCGCGGCCACCCGAAGGGGAAGCTCGAGGACCTCGGCAAGATCAACAACCGCCGCGGCACGCGCGTGCGCTTCAAGCCCGACACCGATATTTTCGGCGCCAAGGCCGCGTTCAAGCCGCAGCGCCTGTTCAAGATGACGCGCTCGAAAGCGTATCTGTTCGGTGGCGTCGAGATCCGCTGGAATTGCGCGCCCGAGCTGCTCAAGGGCATCGAGGACGTGCCGGCAGAGGCGACGTTCCACTTCCCCGGCGGCCTCAAGGATTATCTCGCCGCGGCGATCCACGCCGACACGCTGGTGCATCCCGACATCTTCTCGGGCAAGTCGGGCCGCAACGGCGCGCATGGCGCCTGCGAATGGGCCGTGGCCTGGACCGCGGATGCCGACGGATTCCTCTCCTCCTACACCAACACCGTGCCGACCCCGGATGGCGGCACGCACGAATCCGGCCTGCGCAGCGCGCTTTTGCGCGGCCTGAAGGATCACGCCGAGCGCGTCGGTCAGGGCAAGCGCGCCGCCTCCGTCACCTCGGAAGACGTGATGGTCGGCGCCGCCGTGATGCTGTCGGTGTTCGTGCGCGAGCCGGAATTCCAGGGCCAGACCAAGGATCGCCTCGCCACTGCAGAGGCGCAGCGCATCGTCGAGCAGGCGATGAAGGATCCGTTCGACCATTGGCTGTCGGGCAATCCGAACATGGCCAACCGGCTGCTCGACTTCGTGATCGACCGCGCCGAAGAACGGCTGCGGCGGCGGCAGGAGAAAGAGACCGCGCGAAAAACCGCCGGCAAGAAGCTGCGCCTGCCCGGCAAGCTCGCCGACTGCACCGACGCCGGCACCGATGGTTCGGAGCTGTTCATCGTCGAGGGTGACTCGGCCGGCGGCAGCGCCAAGCAGGCGCGCGACCGTAAGACCCAGGCCGTGCTGCCCCTGCGCGGCAAGATCCTCAACGTCGCTTCTGCCGGCAAGGACAAGCTGACGGCGAACGCCCAGCTCGCCGACCTCGTGCAGGCGATCGGCTGCGGAACGCTGGCGCAGTACCGCGAGGAGGATCTGCGCTACCAGCGCATCATCATCATGACCGATGCCGACGTCGACGGCGCGCACATCGCCTCGCTCCTGATCACCTTCTTCTATCGGCAGATGCCGCGGCTGATCGACGAGGGCCACCTCTTCCTCGCCGTGCCGCCGCTCTACAAGCTCACGCACGGCACCAAATCGGTCTACGCCCGCGACGACAAGCACAAGGACGAGCTGATCAAGACCGCGTTCAACGCCAACGCCAAGGTCGAGGTGAACCGCTTCAAAGGTCTCGGCGAAATGATGCCGGCGCAGCTCAAGGAAACCACCATGGATCCGAGCAAGCGGACGCTGCTCAAGGTGGTCCTGCTCGCGGACGACCGCGACACCACCGCGGATTCCGTGGAGCGGCTGATGGGCACCAAGGCCGAGGCGCGCTTCGCCTTCATCTCCGACAAGGCCGAATTTGCCAGCGAAGAGCTGCTGGACGTCTGAGGGATTGGTCCGTGCCGGGCGCGCCAGCTACAAGCTCGGTCGTCCGGTGGTGGCGAAGTACTGCGCCGCCGCTTCTTCGAAAACCAGCCCCGGCCTCGGCCGGGGCTTTTTGCTTTTTGGCTCCTCCAAGTCGGCCACGGCGTGGACGACTCGATTCGCGCTGGACCGGGCGACTCGGCCAACGACTCAGGAGCTCAAACGCCGAGCCAGGATTGCCTCCATTTCGAACAAAGCCGGATTTGCTAACGACAGGTTACCCGAAATCGAAGTCTTGAGACCTCAAATAATACATTGAAACATATGACATATTATGGATTCGAGCGGCAGCATTCGAAATACCCAAGCACCGGCGTTTTCCGGCGACTGTGCCTGCCCGGCAACAGCATTTCGGCGAGAACCATCTATAGTCTGGTCATCAGATGACACGAACTTCAGCGCGCTCGCGCCTGCTACGACAGATCAAGGTTGGGGATTTGACATGAAGAAGACTTTGCTCGCTCTGACCGCGGTTGCGGCGATGACCGGTTCGGCCTCGGCGGCTGACCTTGGCGCCCGTCCCTATGCGAAGGCCCCGATGCCTGCGCCCGTTGCCAACTGGACCGGTTTCTACGTGTTCGGCGGTGGCGGTGGCGGCCTCTCGAATGCCGACCAGAGCGTTGTCGACACCGCCACGGGCACCCCGCTGACGATCACCCAGCGCCAGGGCGGCTCGGGCTGGTTCGGCACCGTTGGCGCCGGCTACGACTGGCAGTTCAGCGGCACCTGGGTCGCTGGTGTGTTCGCCGACGGTCAGTTCGGCAGCATCCGCGCCACCATCCAGGATCCGACCCTCGGCATCACTGGCAACCAGAAGCTGGAGACCTCCTGGGCGGCGGGTGTTCGCCTCGGTTGGCTGGTCGCCCCGAACGTTCTCTCCTACGTCAACGGCGGTTACTCGGGCGCTCACTTCGGCCAGACCAACTTCACCACGCTGGGCGGCACTCCCGTGGGCGTCCACCTCAGCAGCTACGATCGGCATGGCTGGTTCGTGGGCGGCGGCGTCGAGAACAGCCTGAACATCTTCGGCATCACCTCGCCCGGCTGGTTCATGAAGACCGAGTATCGTTCGGCCTTCTACAATGCCAAGACTCAGGACGAACTGTTCGACGGCACCAACCTTCCGGTGGGCAACAGCATCCGTGCCAACAGCTGGAACCAGACGATCTCGACCTCGCTGGTCTACCGCTTCAACTGGACCGGTCCGGTCGTCGCGAAGTACTGATCCGATCTCACGATCAAACGTCAAAGCCCCGGCATCGCCGGGGCTTTTTCGTTTTGGGCCGAGCGGCCGAGGCTCGCCTGCAATGACGTGTACGGCGAGCCGCGCTCCGCCCGCCGACTATCGGCACTGCCGATCGCCCAGCCGCGAATTGCCTTTCCAGGGACACGCTTCCTCCCCCGCCGGCAGCTTGCGCCGGTGCCGCCATTGTATCCACACCGAAGCTACGGTTAGTGTGCGCTCAAGCTTTCGGGGCGGCGGCGATCCTTCATCGTCGCGCCGCTGACAGAAGCGGACCGGTGGGAGGAATGCATGCGCAGATTTCTGCTGGTCGCAGGCCTGCTTGCGACTGCCATCGGGCTGCTCTGGATCGGACAGGGCACGGGCACCGTTCCGTGGCCGCGATCGAGCTTCATGGTCAACCAGCTGCACTGGGCCGGCTACGGCGCTGCCATGACCGGCTTCGGGCTGGTGTTGATTTGGCTGAGTAACCAATAAGATAAACCAGGGAATGAAAGCATGACATCCAGCCGGTTCGATCTTCGCGGCAAGGTCGCCATCGTCACGGGAGGCAATGGCGGCATCGGCCTCGGCATGGCGCGTGGCCTTGCCGATGCCGGCGCCGATATCGCCGTGGTCGGACGCAACGAGACCAAGTCCGCCGCGGCTGTCGCCGATCTCAGACAGCGCGGCGTGAAGGCGATCGCCGTCGCCACCGACGTGACCGACAAAGCGGCGGTCGCGGCGATGATCGAGCGCGTCGTCGGGGAGCTCGGCCGCATCGACGTCCTCATCAACAACGCCGGCATGAGCATCCGCAAGCCGCCGCACGAGCTCGAGCTCGACGAGTGGAACAAGGTGATCGACACCAACCTCACCAGCGCCTTCGTATGCTCGAAGCTGGCCTATCCGGCGCTGAAGGCGTCCGGCAACGGCAAGGTGATCAATATCGGTTCGATGATGTCGATCTTCGGCGCGAGCTTCGCGACGGCCTATGCCGCGAGCAAGGGCGGCATCGTGCAGTACACCCGCGCCTGCGCCAACGCCTGGGCGCCCGACAACATCCAGGTCAACGCCATCCTGCCGGGCTGGATCGACACCGACCTCACCCGCGGCGCGCGGCAGCAGGTGTCGGGGCTGCACGAGCGCGTGCTGGCGCGCACGCCTGCGGGGCGTTGGGGCGACATCGACGACTTCGCCGGCATCGCCGTGTTCCTCGCTTCGCCCGCGTCGAACTTCGTCACGGGCACAGCGATCCCCGTCGACGGAGGCTTCTCGGTGATGGCCTGAGGCCGGGCCTGCCGCAATCAAACGACACAAAAAAGAAGCCCCGGACCAGGCCGGGGCTTTTGAAATTTGCAGTGCGTTTCTTGATCGTTGGTCGCGTTGCGTCGACGTGCTCAGTAGCGGCCGATGGTCGGTGCGTCGAACTTGTAGCTCGCGCGCACGACGGCCCACTGGATATCGCGCGGCTTGGCATCGAAGGTGTAGTTACCCGAGGTGCCGCCGAGCTGATAGGTCTGGCTGCCGAAGGCCGCATAGTTGTATTCGAGGCCGACGATCCAGTTGCGGGTGACGCCGTATTCCCAGCCGGCGCCGACGGTCCAGCCGTTGGCCCAGTGAGTCTGCTCCCCCGAACCCGTCGCCACACCGACGGTGTCGGAGACCGAGAGACGGTTGTTCACGCCGGCATAGCCGCCCTTGACGTAGAACAGGTTGTTCTGCACGGCGAAGCCGGCGCGACCGACGACGGTCGCGAGCACGTTGGCGCGCCAGGAGAACACGTCGTCCGCGGCGCCAAACACGTTGTTGACGACCGTGCCCTTGTTGTCGAGGCCGGAGATCGTCCCTTCCACGCCGAACACGTAGTTGTTGGCCTGCCAGTTGTAGCCGATCTGGGCGCCACCCATGATGCCCGAGTTGCGCTGACGGAAGCTATCACCCGGCGAAAGATCGCCGAACGGCGCGCCGGTCCCGTTGTTGGTGAACTGCTCGTTGGTCCAGGCGCCACCGATATGGCCGCCGACATAGAAGCCGGTCCAGTTGAACAGCGGCTCGACATAGGCGGGCGCCTTCGTGTAGCGCGCACCGAGATCGGCGGCGGAAGCCGCGCCGGTCGAAACCAGAGCTGTCGTGCAGGCGAAGGCGGCAATCAATTTACTACGCATGGTACACCCCGTGTCCTTTGATGGGCGCACGGTCACAGACGGCTCTTACTAAAAATGAAATCAACACGGTTAACGTGGCGGATGAGCACGCATCGGCCCGAGAATGCGTCGGCGCTGTTGCAGACGCGCAACGCGCCACGCGCGATTTAGCACGGCGTTATCCCTACCAGGTCCACGCTAGTATCCCGGTGCGGCCCTCGAATGCACGTGCTCGGACCGCACGCCGAGCGCAAGCAGGCGCGCCGGAATGCCCTGAAGCCACGGCAGCGCGGTGACGAGGCGCACGACCAGCGGCACTTTGAGCGGCCGATCGCTGCCCTGCAAGGCGCCGCTGATGATGTTGTTCTGCACGATCACCTGCATTGCTTGCGTCATCTTCACCGGAAATTCGCGTCGGCGCCTGATAGCATCGAGCTCGTCCTCGGTCGGGCAGCCGCGCTGAAGCTTGTCCGCCAGCAGATTGGCGGTCGCGACCGCGTCCTGCACGGCGAGATTGACGCCGACGCCGCCGACCGGCGACATCGCATGTGCGGCGTCGCCGATGCACAGCAGGCCCGGCTGAGTCCAGCGCTTGAGACGGTTGATCGCGACCGTGAGCAGCTTGATATCGTCGAAGCTCTTCACCTCGGCAATGCCGGATCGAAGGATCGGCGCCATGCGCACGACGTCATCGAGCAACGCCTGCAATCCCCTCGCCTTCACCGCATCGTACCGTCCCTTGGCGATGACATAGGCGCATTGCCAATAGTCGCCGCGATCGAAAGTGATCATCATCTTGCCCGGCTCGACCCGCGCGAACACGTTCTCGGTCTCGTCGGGTCTGCGGCCGGCGCGGAACCAGAGCACGTCCATCGGCGCACCGATCTCCTCGACCTCAAGGCCAGCACGCTCGCGCACGGTCGAATGCCGGCCGTCGCAGGCAATGGTGAGATCGGCCTCGATGTCGATAATGCCGTCACGTGCTTTCGCCCGTACGCCGGCGACGGTCTCGCCGCGGCGGATCAGATCGATCGCCTCCGTGCTCATCATCACATCGAGCGAGGCAAAGCGCCGGCCGGCCTCGCGCAGGAAGTTCAGGAAGTCCCATTGCGGCATGAAGGCGATGAAGGGGTATTTGGTATGGAGCCGGCTGAGATCGGCGATGCGCACCGGCGTGCCGCCGAACAAGCCGTCCATCTTCTGCAAGCGCTGATGCGGCAGCTTCAGGAAGCCGTCGATCAGGCCGAGCTCGTCCATCACCTGAAGCGTCGAGGGATGCACGGTGTCGCCGCGGAAGTCGCGGAAGAAATCCGCATGCTTCTCCAGCACCACCACGTCGATCCCGGCCCGCCCCAGGAGATAGCCGAGCATCATGCCCGCCGGCCCGCCGCCGACGACGCAGCAGCGGACCTTCATGGTGCGGTTTGGTTGTCGGTCGGATGTCATTGCCGCCGCGATTCAAGTATCGATCAAGATATGCCTGACGATACTAGCGCGATTCAGTCCGAAGGCAGTCTCAATTTGCAGCAATAGCCCGCCGCGGCCGGTTCGCAGCAGCACCAACGCCCGCAGAGCGCGAGCCTTTGCCTGAAACCAGGATGACTATTTCTGGTCCTCGTTGCTGGTCCCGGTGCCCGGACTGCCGATCGGCAACCCATTGGGCGCATGACCGACACCCGAGTTTCGCTCGGCTTGCGCCGCCGCGGGCGTCTTCCCGGTCGTGGTCGGGGGCTGAACGTTCGGATTGTTCAGGCTGTTGTTAGTATTGACGTTCGCTCCGGTCGTGGTGCCATGCGTCCCCATTCCCGAGGGAGCCGACGGCCCCGAGTTGGCGCTGCTGGATGACGTGCCCATTCCGGCGCCTGAGCTGGCCGCAGATCCCGCGCTGGCGCCACCGGTACCCGCGCCGGCACCGCCGCCCGCACCACCGCCGCCGGCTCCACCTCCCCCTTGCGCAAAGGCGGCCGTCGACAGCGCGGCACAAGCGATGGTTACGAAGATGGATTTGCAGATCATGAATCGTCTCCCTGGTTTGACAGACAATCCAGGTGACCAATGAGTTGTTCCTTCCGCGGGAGATCGACGTTCGCTTGCCTCAGGGCTTCGACGACTTCCGTTCCCATGGGCGCTTGCCGTCGGCGTCGCGATCCCAGGGTCGCGTGATCGGAGCCAGCTTCTCATCCTCGGCGGCCTTCGCGCGGTCCGCCTGGACGCGTTCACGGTCGGTGAGTGGCGGCGCTGTGGGGGCTGGATTCGTTTGGGCCAGCACCGGAAGCGTCGTAACGAGCGCGACGATGATGAATTTTGTCATCCCTGGCTCTAGCACTTCCACCTTGGCCTGTCCGATTTAAGTTCGTCCACTCCGTAGGCTGATCCCGTCAGGCTGAACAGCGCATCAATAATTACTGCGGTTCGCGCTACGAAAACTCTTGATCTCCGAGACGCTGCCGTCCCGGTAGGTCAGTTCCACCGAGACGGACTGCGTGCTTGGCGCGAGCTTCATGTAGAGCGGCATGCCGGCGGTGACCGCGCTGGGATCGCGCATGTCGCAAGGCGGCATCTTCAGCACCTGGTTGGGCACGGCGGTGTCGATGCCGATGCGCACCTCGCGGATGGCGCAGCGGTAAGACACGAGGTGGGTGTAATAGACCAGCAGACCGTTGAACTCGCGGAACGACAGCCAACTCGTCGCGGTCATGTCCAGGATCTTGCGCTGGTCGCGGATCAACGCGGCCTCGGGATCGAACCTGATCGGGAACGGTCCCTGCATCTCGCCGGACTGATCGACATAGCGGACCTCGATGGTGCCGGCCTGCGCATCAGGCGGCAGCTCGATCGACGGGTTCGGCATCCGCTTGCGCGTGCGCGGATCGAGCGTGTCGATGAATCCGGTCTCGCGGAAATCGCCCTTGCCGGCCATACGCCAGGAAATGCCGAGCGTCGGGTCGGCAAAGGAGAACGTAACGCTCCAGCCGCCATTGTGCCGCGAGAAGCTCGCGATCGGCGCGTTGATGGTCTCCTCCTTCGGCATCTGTGGCACCGACACCGGCGGCAGTGCCGCAAGCTTCTGCGGCGGCGGATCGGCCGGACGCGCGGCCACATCCTTCGCCATGCCGCTGAGAAAGACGTCGTCGACCATCTGGTCGAAATAGACCGGCACCTGCCTGTGCTTGACCGTGTCGGCCATTTCGCTGACGGCACGGCGCGTGCGTTGCGCCACCTGGACGAGGTTCTCGCCGGGCTGGAGCAACTCCTTGGCGAAAGTGCGCGTGAACACCGAATTCGGATTGGTATCGTCGTTGGACAGACGATCGAGCGCGGTCTGGCGAGGTCCTGCCAAGAACACCGAGAACACGCCTTCGGGCAGTTGCGTCATCGGCGCGAGCCCGCCGCCGCCGGCGACCGCGCGGGTGCCCTTGCGCTCGAACGGGTTGTTGCGGCAGGCGTCGAACACCAGGATCGAGGTCCGCACCTTCTTGTTCTGAAGGCGCTCGACGATGCGGTCGGCCAGGATCGAGGCGTCACGCACCAGCTCTTCCTGACCTTCGGTCGCCGCCGGCACGTCGGTCGGCAGCAGATAGTTCTGGCCGGCGATCTCGAAGCCGTGCCCGGCGTAGAAAAAGAACGCCGTGTCGCCGGGCTCGATTGCCTTGTCGAAGGCGAGCAGCGTCTCCGAGAATTGCTGCCGGCTCTGGTTCTCCGCGACCATTACCGAGAAACCGAGCTGCTTCAGCGTGTCGCCCATGGTGCGGGCGTCGTTGACGGCCTTGAGCAGCTTCGGGACGTTCCTGTAGTCGTTGTTGCCGACGACGAGCGCGACGCGCTTCTCGGCATAGGCAGGCGCTGCGAAGCCGCTCAGGCTCGCCGCGAGGCCAAGGGCCGCCAGAATTCCGAAAAGCCGACGCGTCATCGCAAAATTTCCCTGCAGAACGGCCCTGCGCCGGTTCCTTCGAACAGCAGTTCACGGGATCCCCTGCCGCTGTGTGATAGTCGGCCCAGAGGCAACGACGGTTCAAGGGCCCTGGGCGCCGATTCCTCGATCTGGCTCTGGCAGATTGCGTTGGAATCTGGTTCTTCTTGGACGATTTCGCCGGAAGTGAGGGGCAGCCGTGTTTCGCTGGTGTACGGACGAGGTGGAGCCACACGACCGCTTCGAGTATTGGCGCGAGGTGCGCGCCAAGGGATTGTTCGGCGTTACCGCCGAGCTCGAGCGCGAACGGCGAACGAACTTCTTCGGCGAATTCTCGCTGCGCCAGCTTGGCGGGGCCGGCCTCGTCGAGCTGAAGGCCTCGCCCTACGCGGTCGAGCGCAGCACGTCCGACATCGCCAACGCCCCGGGTGACGCAATCTGCGTCTACCAGCAGCTCGGCAGCGGTGGCTGGTTCGGCGGCATGCGCGCAAGCGACTTTTCCATCGCCAACGGCAGCTTCGCCACCAGCCATACCGACCTGCCTTACCGCACCGCGCCACAGGGCTCCGGGGGCTTTCACCTGCGGATCCTGAAGATTCCCGTGAGCAGCATCCCGACGCAGGACAAGCGCATGCGGGAGCTTGCGCCCCGGACGTTCAACGATCCGACCCTGGCGCCCCTGCTCGCTGCCTGCTTTGCCGATCTCGGCGAGGCCGCCGCGGATGATGCCGCCGCCGCTGCCGATGCGCCCCCTCTCGTCCAGACCTCCCTGGTTCAAGCTTTGGCCCATCTGGCGCTGATCGAGCGCGGTATCGTGCGGCCCGGCAGCCGGCGCGGCCAGGCCGCGCTGCGAACCGCGCGCCTGTCGCAGGCCCGCCGCTTGATCGCCCGCCACCTGCAAAACCCAAACCTGGCGCCGACCATGGTGGCCGACCTGCTCGGCGTGTCCGTGCGTCACCTGCACATGCTGTTCGAGACAGCCGAGAAGAGCTTCTCGCAGACCGTGACCGACGAGCGCCTGAAGCGGAGCCGCCGCCTGATGCGCGAGGCGCCGGAGCGGCTGATCGCCGACATCGCGACGTCCTGCGGTTTCGAGAGCCTGGCGACCTACTACCGGGTCTTCAACGCCGCCCATGGCATGGCGCCCGGCGACTTCCGGGCCAGGGGTTCGGATGGCCTTTAGCCGTCGTCTAGCGATTGCCGCCGGACCGACGGGCAGAGCAGAAAATCCCAGCCGCGCCCGCGATTTGGGCAAAAACCTCAGGTTTTTTAGGGCCTTCCCGCGCCTGCTCCATTGACTTTGGCCAATTCCCCCCTATGTTCCAGTGCGACGCGGCTCAGATCGACGAGCGATTCCTGAGCCTTGCGCTTTGTTCGCGTGAGTCAGCACCCCCAGCTTCTTCGAGAGCGCGCCGTTTCGGGGTGGAACGCGACAGCCTTAATTACCCTCGATTCCGAACGGCGGTTTCGACCAGAGGCTCAATGTCCTTTTCAAATCTCGGACTGTCCGAAAAAGTCCTCGCCGCAGTGGCGGCTACCGGTTACACCACTCCCACCCCCATCCAGGAACAGGCGATCCCTCACGTCCTCGCACGCAAGGACGTGCTCGGCATCGCCCAGACCGGCACCGGCAAGACCGCGGCCTTCGTGCTGCCGATGCTCACCATCCTCGAGAAGGGCAGAGCCCGGGCGCGCATGCCGCGCACCCTGATCCTCGAGCCGACCCGCGAGCTTGCGGCGCAGGTGAAGGAAAACTTCGACCGCTACGGCGCTGGCCAGAAACTCAACGTCGCCCTCCTGATCGGCGGCGTCTCCTTCGGCGATCAGGATGCCAAGCTGATGCGCGGCGTCGACGTGCTGATCGCAACCCCCGGCCGCCTGCTCGATCACACTGAGCGCGGCGGCCTGCTCCTCACCGGGGTCGAGCTGCTCGTCATCGACGAAGCCGATCGCATGCTGGATATGGGCTTCATTCCCGACATCGAGCGCATCTGCAAGCTCGTCCCGTTCACGCGGCAGACCCTGTTCTTCACCGCGACCATGCCGCCGGAAATCCGGCGCATCACCGAAGCCTTCCTGCACAATCCGCAGAAGATCGAGGTCTCCCGGCCCGCCACCACCGCCGTCACCGTCACGCAAGCCCAGGTGCCTGCCGGACGCGAGGCGCACGAGAAGCGCGAGCTGCTTCGCCGCCTGCTGCGGGAGGCCAAGGACCTCAAGAACGCGATCATCTTCTGCAATCGCAAGCGCGAGGTCGCCATCGTTCACAAGTCGCTTCAGAAGCACGGCTTCAGCGTCGGCGCGCTGCACGGCGACATGGACCAGTCGGCCCGCACGGCGGCACTCGAACAGTTCCGAAAGGGTGAGCTGCCGCTGCTCGTCGCCTCCGACGTCGCCGCCCGCGGCCTCGATATTCCCGAGGTCAGCCACGTCTTCAATTTCGACGTTCCCCATCACGCCGACGACTACGTTCATCGTATCGGCCGCACCGGTCGCGCCGGCCGCACCGGCACCGCGATCTCGATCGTGACACCACTCGACCAGAAGTCGATGGTCGCGATCGAAAAGCTGATCGGCCAGAGCATTCCGCGCGTCGAAGGTGATTACGAAGTCCCGGCCGAGGCATCCGATGCGAGCGAGCGTCCGCGCGAGCAGCGCGGCCGTGAACGTTCACGCGGCGGTCGCGGCAAGCCGCAGCGCGGCCGCGACCGTGAGCGCAGCGTCGAGCCGCGCGAGGCGCGAGGCGAGGCAAGACATGCCTCTGAATCGAGGCCTTCTTCGGAGGCGCGACAGCCCGCCGAATCACGGCATCGGTCCGACGACAAGCGCCGGGCTGAGCCGCGTCGCGAGGCGCGCCAGCAGGCCAACATCTCGCATGTCCCCTCGATCGGCCGTCCCGAACCGCGCCGCCAGCGCGAAGTCGACACCGAGCCGGGCGATCACTCGCATCTGCCGGCGTTTCTGCTGCGGCCGGTACGCTCGCCCGCCGGCGCCTGAAGCGCAACGCTTCAGATTTCGGTTGAGCAAACCCGCGGCACACCTTATTAGACGCCTTCGTGAACGTATATTTACGGGGCGTTCACGATCGTCCGTTAGCCTACGAACATAATTTAAGCATTGCTGCGGTCGGGGGCGCGCCGGCCGCTGTGGGGTATGTTCTGTGATCAAGGTGCTCGATGAACACGAACGCACGATGGCGTTCGCCGAGGTGGCGCTCGGTCAGATCCGATCGCTTCGGCAGACGGCAATTCCCCGCAATTACGAGATCTGGTACGTCTACGCCACCGGCTACAACGCGCCGCTCAACAAGATCATCAACGAGACGCTGGCGCGCAGCGGCAAGCTGACCGAAGCCGATCTCGAGCAGATCTACGAGACCTATCTCTCCCACATCAAGACCACCGACCGCATCGACAAGGTCGGCGCGCGCGTCATCGGCGAGATCGACGACGTGATGAAGGTCCTGGGCGACGCGCTCGGCATGACCAGCGCCTACGACGCCAGCCTGTCGGGCGCGACCGAGAAACTGTCGTCGGCCAAGAGCCGCGACCAGCTCAAGACGATCGTCGAGGCCCTGCTGCGCTCGACCAGCGAGATGCGCGAGACCAACAAGGCGCTGGAAGACCGGCTCACGCTGTCGAAGAACGAGATCAGCAATCTCCAGCAGAGCCTGGAAGCGATCCGCGCCGAGAGCCTGACCGACCCCCTCACCGGCCTCGGCAACCGCAAGTATTTCGACCGCATGATCGGCATGGCCGTGCAGAACGCGCTCGCCTCGGGCGAGCCGCTGTCGCTGCTGCTGTTCGACATCGACCACTTCAAGTCGTTCAACGATTCCTACGGCCATCTCACCGGCGACCAGGTGCTGCGGCTCGTCGGCCTTTCGATGAAGCAGACCATCAAGGGCCAGGATATCACCGCACGCTATGGCGGCGAGGAATTCGCGGTCGTGCTGCCCAACACCGCGCTGCGCCAGGCTCTCACGGTGGCCGACCACATCCGTCGCGCCGTGATGGCGAAGGAATTGAAGAAGAAGTCGACGGGCGAGATCCTCGGCCGCGTCACCATCTCCGTCGGCGTCTCCATGCTCAAGGAGGGCGACGACACCGACGCGCTGATCGAGCGTGCGGATGCCTGCCTCTACGCCGCCAAGCGCAATGGCCGCAACCGCGTGATCTGCGAAGCCGATCCGGAATACGCGGCCGAGACACCCAGCCGCGTGGCGTAGGTTTTCGCAATGCTCCCGATCGGGCTATGTCGGTTGTCGGGCCCGCACCCGCCTTCGCTCTGGGAGCTACGGCCGACGAGTCGCTTTGCCCGTCCTACGCGGCAGCCGCTTGAAACTCTTCCGTGACGAACGACATCTGAAGCTGCATCATCGGCCTCCTGTACCCGGGCCCGCAAAGGACATGTCGTCTTGTCCAATCCTCACGATTTCCATACGCCGCAACCGTCCTACACCAAGGACGAACTGCTGAGATCGAGCGAAGGCGGCTATTTCGGCCCAGGCAATGCGCAATTGCCGGCGCCGCCGATGCTGATGATGGACCGCATCACCGAGATCAGCATGGACGGTGGCGCATACGGCAAGGGCCATATCGTCGGCGAGTTCGACATCGCGCCGGGCCACTGGTTCTTCGATTGCCATTTCCACGGCGACCCGATGATGCCGGCCTCCTTGGGCCTCGACGCCATGTGGCAGATGATCGGCTACTGGCTTGGCTGGTCAGGCTCGCCGGGTAAAGGCCGCGCCATCGGCGTCGGCGAGGTTGAGTGCACGGGCACGGTCACACCGGACGCAAAACGCGTGCGTTACGAGGTCGCCATGCGCATGGTCCGCCGCGGCAAGCTGGTACTCGGAATTGCCGATGGCCAAGTGCTTGCCGATGGCGTTTGCGTGTTCACCGCCAAGGACATGAGAGTCGGCCTGACCAAGGCCGTGGATTGATGCTCGTAGAGTCGGCATAGGCGCGCAAGCCATGCCCAGCATCTCTATCCTGGACGGTGGGCACGCTTTGCTTTGCCCACGTTGCGAACGGCCTTTTTGGCGGTCTTCTTGGCGGGCCGCTTCTTCGCAACGGGCTTCTTCGGCTCCACTTTCTTCGCCGCCGGCTTCTTCGCCTTCGGCCGCTTCTTCACCTTGGCGCGTTGGGCCGCGGCGAGGGCCGCCCTCGCCCATTGTGCAAGCTCTGCAGAATCATCGAACAGGCGTGCTGGCAACTCCCAGTAGGAGTTGACCACCACGGTCTTGGCGCGGGTCGAGTACTGGAACGGCTTTGAGCCTTCGGCCTCGAAGTCCGGAATGGTCACGTCGTCGGCACGGAAGAACAGGCCGGCGCGCAAGGACAGCGCGAAATTGACGCCGTCGGCGGAGATGCCGTAGCCCGAGAACATCTTGCGGATGGTGACAGGGCCGAAATCAGCGAACAGGTCGATCAGGAATTCGCGGTCCATACGCACCCTCGTGCCCCGGACGCAGCGCAGCGTGTAACGATGCGCTGCTGAGCCGGGGCCCAGTCTTCTGCATCCATTACTATAGCGTGGGTCCCGGTTCTGCGCAGCAGCGCGAGGGCGCTGCTGCGCGTCCGGGACACGAGAGTGTTGAGAAGGCGCTATCCGTCGATCTTGGCCGGACGCAGCTCGACCGATTCGCCGCAGCCGCAGGCGGAGACCTGGTTGGGATTGTTGAAGACGAACTGGGCCTGCATCTTGTCGGCCTTGTAGTCCATCTCGGTGCCGAGCAGGAACAGCACGGCCTTGGGATCGACGAGGATCTTGACGCCCTTGTCCTCGACGACCTCGTCGGTCGGCCGGATCTCGTGGGCGTATTCGACCGAGTAGGACTGACCGGCACAGCCGCCATTCTTCACGCCGACGCGGAGACCTACGATCTCGGAATCGGCACGCTGGGTCAGCTCGCTGATGCGCTGGGCGGCGGCGTCCGTCAGCCGCATTACCTGCGGGCGCGGCCGCCGTGGCTTCGGAGTGGATGCTGGTGTCGAGCCTGACGAAATTTGGGTCATATCAGTGATGTGGTCCGTTGCGGCGCGAATTCAATGCCCGTGGTGGCGTCACCACATGTTGAGCACGAGCCGCGCCTCGTCGCTCATGCGTTCCGGCGACCACGGCGGCTCCCAGACGACCTTGACGTCGACCACGCCGACGCCAGGGACGCTGGCGACCGCGTTCTCGACCATGGTCGGCAGTTCGCCGGCGGCCGGGCAGTTCGGCGTCGTCAGCGTCATCAGCACGTCGACCGAGCGGTCGTCCTTGATCTCGACCTTGTAGATCAGGCCGAGCTCGTAGATGTCGGCCGGAATCTCCGGATCGAAGACGGTCTTGAGCCCGGCGATGATCTCGGTGGTCAGACGCTCGGTCTCCTCCGGCGGCAGCGCCGAATGGGTCTCCATCGGATTGGCTTTGATTTCGGCCGTGTCACTCATGCGAACAAATCCCGCGCTTTCAGCAGCGCCTGTGCCAGATGATCGACTTCTTCCCGAGTATTATACATGCCGAACGAGGCCCGGCACGTCGCGGTCACGTTGAACCGCTCTAAAAGCGGCATCACGCAATGGGTGCCGGCGCGCACCGCGATGCCCTGGCGGTCGATCACGGTGGCGACGTCATGGGCATGCGCGCCCTTGAGCTCGAAGGAGATCACCGGGCCCTTGCCCCGCGCCGTGCCGATCAGCCGCAGCGAGTTGATCTCGCGCAGGCGTTCCTGGGCATAGGTGGTGAGATCGTGCTCGTGCGCGGCGATGCGCTCCTTGCCGATCGAATTGACATAGTCGATGGCGGCGCCAAGGCCGACGGCCTCGACGATTGGCGGGGTGCCGGCTTCGAACTTGTGGGGCGGGTCGCCGTAGGTGACGATGTCGCGCGAGACCTCGCGGATCATCTCGCCGCCGCCATTGTAGGGGCGCATCGCGACGAGATGGTCGTACTTGGCCCAGAGCACGCCGATGCCGGTCGGGCCATACACTTTGTGACCGGTGAAGACGTAGAAATCGCAGCCGATGTCCTGGACGTCGACCGGCAGATGCACCGCGCCCTGGCTGCCGTCGACCAGCACCGGAACGCCGCGGGCATGGGCGATCTTGACGACGTCCTTGACCGGCACGATGGTGCCGAGCGCGTTCGACATCTGCGTAATCGCGACCAGCTTGGTCTTCGGCGTCAGCAGCTTCTCGAACTCGTCGATGAGGAAATTGCCCTCGTCGTCGACCGGCGCCCACTTGATCACGGCACCCTGGCGTTCCCTGAGGAAATGCCAGGGAACAATGTTGGAGTGGTGCTCCATGATCGAGATGACGACCTCGTCGCCTTCCCCGATGTTCGGCCTGCCCCAAGACGAGGCGACCAGGTTGATCGCCTCCGTCGCGTTGCGGGTGAAGATCACTTCTTCCGTACGCGGCGCGTTGATGAACTGCGCGACCTTGGTGCGGCCGCCCTCGTACGCTTCGGTCGCGGCATTGGCGAGATAGTGCAGGCCGCGATGCACGTTGGCGTATTCGCTCGTGTAGGCCTGCGTCATGCGGTCGAGCACCGACTGCGGCTTCTGCGCGGATGCCGCGTTGTCGAGATAGACCAGCTTCTTGCCGTAGACCTGCAAAGCGAGCGCCGGGAAATCCTGGCGCACGCGCGCGACGTCATAAGCGCCGTTCTTGACCGCCGGATGCGTGCTCATGACCGCCGCTCCAGCCAGCGCTCGGCCATGCCGATCACATGCTCGCGCAAACCATCGTCGGCGATCTGCTCGATCGCCTCGCCCACGAAGGCCTGGATCAGCAGCGCCTGGGCCTGCTTCTCCGGCAGGCCGCGGGCCTTCAGATAGAACAACAAGGTGTCGTCCAGCGCGCCGGCGGTGGCGCCGTGGCCGCAGGAGACGTCGTCGGCGAAGATCTCGAGCTCGGGCTTGTTGTCGGCCTCGGCCTCGTCCGAGAGCAGCAGCGCGCGCGTCATCATCTTGCCGTCGGTCTTCTGCGCGTCGGGACGGACGATGATGCGGCCCTGGAACACCGAATGGGCGCGATCGTCGACCACCGCGCGGAAGATCTCGCGGCTAACGCAGTTCGGCACGGCATGGTCGACGACCAGCGTGGTGTCGCCATGCTCGGTCTTCTGCAACAGGTTCACGCCGTTGATCGAGAGCTCGCTGCCCTCGCCCGCCAGCGTGATGAAACCTTGCAGCCGGCTGACAGCTGCGCCGATGGTCATGTTGAAGAAATTGAGCTTGGTGTTGGCACCGACGGTGACGAACTGCGAGGTGATGTTCACCGCATCGGGCGCATCGTCCATCAGACGGATATGGGCGACGTCGGCGTCGTCGCCGACCGTCACAAGCACGGCGTCATTGACCTGGTAGGTCCTTGCACCGGCCGCGACGAAACTTTCGATGATGGTGGCGCGGGCGCCCTTCCCGACTTTCACTTGCGAGCGAGTGAAGGCCGAGGCCGCAGCGGCAGTCGCCACATGGATGATCTGGACCGGCGCAGACAGCTGCGCACCATCCGCAATCGACAGCACCACGCCGTCGGTCGCCAGCGCCGCGTTCAGCGCGATCACGGCATCGGTGGATACGGTCTTCAGGAGGCCGGCATCCTTCTCCAGCGCCTCCCGCAGCGTCGTGAGGCTCACTTCGGATGCGAGCGCCTTCACGTCGGAGAGCTCGGCCGCGAAAACGCCGTCGACCAGCACCAGCTTGCAGGCGCCTGCGATCCCATGCGCGTTCACGGCCTCCGCAGCGCGCTTCAGCGCGGCCGCATCGGGTGCGGCCGCTAGCGGCAGCACCTCACCGACCAGCGCACGCAGATCGGTGTATTTCCATTCCTCGATCCGGCGATGCGGCAGGCCGAGACGCTCATAGCTCTCGAACGCCTCGCGGCGCGCCGCGATCACATCAGGCGATCCCGGCAAGCGGCCTTCGGCGCTGGCGAAGAGATCGCTCACCGCGCGGCCACTTCCGGTCTTTGCCACAGCAACGTTCATTGCAACCAATCCTTACGCGGCCTCGAACTGGGCGTAACCGGACGCTTCCAGCTCCAGCGCCAGCTCCTTGCCGCCGCTCTTCACGACGCGGCCCCTCGACATCACGTGCACGACGTCGGGCACGATGTAGTTCAGCAGCCGCTGATAGTGGGTGATGACGACCATCGCGCGCTTGGGCGAGCGCAGCGCGTTGACGCCGTCGGCCGCGATGCGCAGCGCGTCGATGTCGAGGCCGGAATCCATCTCGTCGAGGATGCACAGGCTCGGCTCGAACAGCGCCATCTGCAGCACCTCGTTGCGCTTCTTCTCGCCGCCGGAGAAGCCGACATTGACGCCGCGCTTGAGCATGTCCTGCGGGATGTTCAGCGACTTCGAGACTTCACGGACCTTCTTCAGGAAATCAGGCGTCGAATATTCGCTCTCGCCGCGCGCCTTGCGCTGCGCGTTGAGCGCGGTGCGCAGGAAGGTCATGGTGGCAACGCCGGGAATCTCGACCGGATACTGAAATGCCAGGAACACGCCCTTCGCGGCGCGCTCCTCCGGCGCCATCTCCAGGAGGTCCTCGCCTTTGAACAGGATCTGACCGTCGGTGACCTCATAGCCGGGCTTGCCGGCGATGACGTGCGAGAGCGTCGACTTGCCGGAGCCGTTCGGCCCCATGATCGCGTGCACCTCGCCTTCGTTCACGGTCAGCGTCAACCCATGGAGGATCTCACGCTCCTCGACACGAACCTTGAGGTCTTTCACTTCAAGCAAAGCCATTGTCATGTTTCCATCTATCTCCTCATCCTGAGGAGCGCCGCAGGCGCGTCTCGAAGGACTGAGGCCACCAATCTTTCCGAAATCCATCCTTCGAGACGGCCGCTTGCGCGGCCTCCTCAGGATGAGGTCGGAGCTAGCCGACCGACCCTTCGAGCGAGATCGAGATCAGCTTCTGCGCTTCCACGGCGAATTCCATGGGCAGCTGCTGCAGCACGTCCTTGACGAAGCCGTTGACGACGAGACCGACCGCCTCTTCCTGGCTGAGCCCGCGCTGGATGCAGTAGAACAGCACGTCCTCGGAGATCTTCGAGGTGGTCGCCTCGTGCTCGAACGTCGCCGACGAGTTCTTCGCCTCGATGTACGGCACGGTGTGCGCGCCGCATTTGTCGCCGATCAGCAGCGAATCGCAGGCGGTGAAGTTGCGTGCGCCGGTCGCTTTCCGGTGCGCCGTGACGAGGCCGCGATAGGTGTTCTGCGACTTGCCGGCGGCGATGCCCTTGGAGATGATCCGGCTCGTGGTGTTCTTGCCGAGATGGATCATCTTGGTGCCGCTGTCGACCTGCTGATAGCCGTTCGAGATCGCGATCGAATAGAACTCGCCGCGCGAATTGTCGCCGCGCAGGATGCAGCTCGGATATTTCCAGGTGATCGCGGACCCGGTCTCGACCTGGGTCCAGGAGATCTTGGAATTGTTGCCGCGGCAGTCGCCACGCTTGGTGACGAAATTGTAGATGCCGCCCTTGCCTTCCGAATTGCCGGGGTACCAGTTCTGCACCGTCGAATATTTGATCTCGGCATCGTCATGCGCGACGAGTTCGACCACGGCGGCGTGGAGCTGGTTCTCGTCGCGCTGCGGCGCCGTACAGCCTTCGAGATAGGAGACGTAGGAGCCCTTGTCGGCGATGATCAGCGTGCGCTCGAACTGGCCGGTGTTGCGCTCGTTGATGCGGAAATAGGTCGACAGCTCCATCGGGCAGCGCACGCCCGGCGGCACGTAGACGAACGAGCCGTCGGAGAACACCGCCGAGTTCAGCGTCGCGTAGAAATTGTCCGAGGTCGGAACCACCGAGCCGAGATACTTCTGCACCAACTCAGGATGCTCGCGGATCGCCTCCGAGATCGGCATGAAGATCACGCCGGCCTTCTTCAGCTCGGCCTTGAACGTGGTGGCCACAGAGACCGAGTCGAACACCGCATCGACCGCGATCTTGCGGCGGGCCGGATCTTCCTCGCCCACCTTGGGCTCGACGCCTTCGAGCATGGCGACTTCCCGCAAGGGGATGCCGAGCTTCTCGTAGGTCTTCAGGATCTCCGGATCGATCTCGTCGAGCGAGGTGATCGTCTTCTTCGGCTTCGGCGCCGAATAGTAATAGAGATCCTGGAAGTCGATCTTGGGATAGTCGACGCGGGCCCAGGTCGGCTCCGTCATAGTCAGCCAGCGCCGATAGGCTTCCAGCCGCCACTGGAGCATCCAGGCGGGCTCGTTCTTCTTCTCGGAGATGAACTTGACGGTGTCTTCCGACAGCCCCTTGGGGGCCTTGTCGGACTCGATCAGGGTCTCAAACCCATAACGATACTGGTCGACGTCGATGCGCTTCACGCGCTCGACCGTCTCTTGTACGGCTGGCATTTCATCCTCCGCTCGCGGTTTCAAGGACCGCGGTGGATCAAACTCGGTCGAGTATTACGATATTTCTCTGCGGAAAGCACGGGCTTAGAACCGTTCGAGCCGTGTTTCGTCGCTTAGCCCTTAAGTAGGGTATTACCAAGCTTTCGCCAAGCCTCTAACGCCCTATTGATGTCATCTGGCTCCGTGGACCAGCCCAGACTGAGGCGCACCGCTCCCTGGGCGACCGCGGGGTCGTAGCCCATGGCAGACAGGACGTGGGACGGCTGGACCTTGCCGGAGGAGCAGGCGGAACCGGAGGAGACGGCGATCCCCTCCAGGTCGAAGCCGATCACGGCAGTTTCGGCCTTCAGGCCTGGCGCGGTGAAAAGCACGGTATTCGGTATCCGCTCCACGTCATCCGCAAAGACCGTCGCTCCGGCAACGTCGCGAAGGCCATTTTCCAAACGATCTCTGAGAGTTGCCATTCGCTTCAAATCCTCCGGCAGAGCCTGAAGCGCGGCTTTCACCGCCGCCCCGAAGCCGGCGATCCCCGCGACATTCTCGGTTCCGGCCCGACGGTTGAGCTCCTGCCCACCACCACGCAGCACCGGCTCCAGGCCGACCATCCCGTCGGCCATCACCAGTGCGCCGACCCCCTTGGGGCCGCCGATCTTGTGCGCAGAAAAGGCGCCAAGATCTGCACCTACCTTATTGATATCGAAATGGATTTTCCCGAGTGCCTGGATCGCATCGACGTGCAGGAGACCGCCGGCCTCATGGACGACGCTTGCGGCCTCAGCGATGGGCTGGAGCGCGCCGGTCTCGTTATTGGCGGCCATGATCGAGACCAGGGCTGGCGGGCCGTCCTTGAGCTGCACCTTCAGATCCTCGAGGTCGACCACGCCGGAGCGCGTGACCCGGATCAGACCGATCCTATCCGACGGGAACCGGCCGCCCGCCAGCACCGAAGCATGCTCAACCGCCGAGACCAGCAGCCGCTCGACGGGGCCTCCCGACGGCCCCCGCAGACCCGGCGAGAGCGCCAGCGCATTGGCCTCGGTTCCAGCTGAGGTGAAGATAACGTTTCGTGGCAGCGCGCCGACCGCGGCCGCCAGCGCGGCGCGGGCCTCCTCGACCAGCCGTCGCGCCTCCCGGCCCTCGGCATGGACCGATGACGGATTGCCGACGAGGTCATAGGCCGCGACCATCGCCGCCCGCGCCTCGGGGCGCAGCGGCGTGGTCGCGTTCCAGTCGAGATAGACACGTGTCAGCATCTCGCCCTCTTAGCACCTTTTGCCAGCGGACCAACGGGACGGAGCGTATCAGACCGGCTGGTGCTGCTCCGTCCTGAGAACCGTCCGCGGCACCGCCCGCAATCCGAACAGCGGCCGCAGGCAGGCGATGCGCCGGACGATTTCATAGGTCATCACGCATGTGAGTGCGGTCCCAACGATGACGATGGACGCCTCGATCCCGGCCGGCATACCGGTGTCATGCAATTGATGGGCGATCACGATGATCGCGGTCTGATGCACGATGTAGTACGGGAAGATCGCGTCGGTCAGATAGCGACGCACGGCGCCGTCGGCCGTGAAGTAGCGCCGCGCAAAGCCCAGCACGGCTGCAATCGCGAGCCATTGGTAGCCACCATAGGCCGAGGCGGCGCCCCACTTCAGCGCCGGCGATGGCGCAAACAGACCGAAGCGAACCAGGATGAAGGCCGAGAAGCAGATGGCCGCAGCGACCAATGCCACCCAGCGCCGGGCCTCGACGTTGCGCCAGATCCCTTCCTGCTTCGCCAGCAGAAAGCCGATCAGGAAGGCCGTGGCGTGGTCCCCGTGGTTGTACCAGTCACCGAACAACGCATGCGTCGACGGGAAGGCCGGGAACAGCACCAGACGCCAAGCCACAAACAGCAGGCACGGCACGATCAGGAGCCATGGCCCGGCGAGCAAGACGGCCAGCTTGCGGCTGAGCCAGTCAGCGCCGGCCGGCCAAAGCGCGAGCACGCCCAGCAAGGCCATCGTGTAGACCCACAGATAGACCACGAACCAGAGATGGTTCCAGGTCGGCAACACGATGCAAGGGTTCGGACAGAACTGCGCCCCGAAGACAAAATAGTGCCGGGTGTAGAAATCGAAAAAGCCCGCGGAATAGCCGAGGCTCTCGACGATCTGGAGGTAGGACTGCGGCGGCACGATGATGAGCATGCCGAAGATCAGCGGGATCAAGAGCCGCGCCGACCGCGCACCGGCCAGCGAGGCGAGACTCGACTTGTCCAGCATGAAGCGTGTGGCAACCCCGGACACCAGAAACAGAAGCGACAGCCGCCAGGGGTTGAGGAACAGCATTACCGGTTCCAGCCAGGTGAGCCGGTGCACGCTCTTGATGTGAAATCCCCAGGACACGTAGAGCATGCCGACGTGGTAGAAGATCAGCAGCCCGAAGGCTAAAATCCGCACCCAGTCCAGATCGATGCGCCTGTCCGAGCTTTGGAACTGCTGTGGTGTTGTCATGGTATTCTGCTCCTTGACGGAACGACGAACGCGGTTTCCGGGCCATGGCTGCTGACACCGAAAATGCTCCGCCGGCGGCGCGCGTCGAGCCGGTTTGGGATCAGAATCGGACGCGGGGGGACGAGCCGCCCGCGGCCGGGACGAGTCGCGGGCCCTTTGGGACCAGCGGCGGCGACCGGACGATGTTTGCCGCGATTGCGGCGGTTGCGCTCGCGATCGGAATCGTCAACGCGTTTTCGGGCGCTCAGGACGCCGCCTGGCGCGGCGACCGCTACGACATCGGCCGGCGGCTGTTCTGGGAGATGTCGAGCATTGCCGTCATCCTGCTGCTGCTGCCGATCCTGGTGCTGGCGGTCCGCCGCATGCGCCGGACACCCGGCCTTGCCGCCCGCGCAGCAATCGGTGCGATCACCCTGCTCGGCTTTTCGGCGCTCCACATCAGCGGCATGGTCTGGGTGCGGAAGCTTGCGCTCTGGCTCGCCGGAGGCGCCTACGATTTCCGTTTCTCGCTTGCGACGGTCCTTTACGAATTCCGCAAGGATGCCGTGGCGGTCGTCCTGATCGCCGGCACGATCTGGCTGCTCGAAAGCCGCCGCGAGCTGAAGAGCGCCGCGGCCGCTCCGCCGGCACCACAGGGCCCCCAACAGGCTTCATCGCCGGATGTGATCTGGCTGCGCGACGGTACGCGCCGCCTTCGCGTGGTGCCGCACGACATCCTCTGGGTCGCGTCCGCCGGCAACTACATCGAATACAGCCTCGCCGACGGCAGCCAGCACCTGATCCGGGGCACGCTGGCGGCCGCGGAAAGCGAGCTGGCGCGATTTTCCATCGTCCGCGTTCATCGGACCAGGCTTGCCAATCTCGACCGGGTGCGCGGCGTGGACCTCAAGCCTTCAGGAGATTTCGAGCTCGCCTTCGACAACGGGCAGTCGCTCGGGGGCAGCCGACGTTACCGGCCGGCGGTCGTCGCGCTCGGAAGCCGAACCGACCCCGGAATCAACATTGCCGATCGACCGGCGAAACAGTCGTGATTCCAATTGGTTGAGGGCTGTCCTGCGGCGGCCGGCTCCTGCCGTTCTGCGGTTGACCTCGGGCAGGTCCCGATCAGGGGCGGCAGGCCGAAGATGACGCTGCCGTGACTGACTAAGCTCTTGAGCCCATTGAGAGATGTCGAAGATGCTTGCTTTTTGACCCTTGCCTCGTGTTAGAACGCGCGCGTCAGTTCACCTGCGCGCCACTCGCGCATCATCCGAGGGCGCGCCTCTCCACCCTCATTCGTGCTCCCGTCGGCCGCAACGCTGATGGAGCCACAGTCGGTTGATTGCGCAGGGATCACCTCCAAGGGACTCAATCAGAGACATCCATGCCTGAAGTCATTTTTACCGGCCCTGCGGGCCGTCTCGAAGGCCGCTATCACCCGGCCAAGCAGAAGAACGCGCCGATCGCGATGATCCTGCATCCGCATCCGCAGTTCCACGGCACGATGAACCATCAGATCGTGTACCAGTGCTACTACGCCTTCGCGCATCGCGGCTTCTCGGTGCTGCGCTTCAATTTCCGCGGCGTCGGCCGCAGCCAGGGCTCGTTCGACCACGGCACCGGCGAATTGTCGGATGCAGCCGCCGCGCTCGACTGGGCGCAGACCATCAATCCCGAAGCGCGCGCCTGCTGGGTCGCCGGCTTCTCGTTCGGCGCCTGGATCGGCATGCAGCTGCTGATGCGCCGCCCCGAGGTCGAAGGCTTCATCTCGATCGCGCCGCCCGCGAACCTCTATGACTTCTCGTTCCTCGCACCCTGCCCGTCGTCGGGCCTGATCGTGCATGGCGAGAAGGACGCGGTTGTGCCGCCCAAGGACGTCAACACGCTGGTCGAGAAGCTGAAGACGCAGAAGGGCATCGTGATCGACCAGCAGATCATCCCCGGCGCCAACCATTTCTTCGACGCCAAGCTCGAGCCGCTGATGGAAACCATCACGGCGTATCTGGACATGCGTCTGGCCAACGTGCGCTAAGCCAGCTTGAGCGCGACGATCCCCATCAAGACGAGCGCGATGCCCGCAAGCTTCATCGCGCTCAAGGACTCGCCGAACAGCACCACGCCCATCAGGAAGGTGCCGGCGGCGCCAATGCCGGTCCAGACCGAATAGGCGACGCCGACCTCGAGCACCTTCAAGGCGCGTCCCAGCAGGAAGACGAAGGCAGCGAGCAGCACGAGCGACGCGACGCTCCAGCCGGGCCGCGTATAGCCTTCCGCATTTTTCATCGCGATCGCCCAGCCGACGTCGAGCAGGCCCGCGAGCACGAGCATGGCCCAAGCCAACGACGGAGACATGGCGCGCGCTCAGGCCGCAAGCTTGAGCAGATGCGCGTCGTGCCGCACGAGGAAGGCGCGCAGCAATTGCGGATAGTCCGCGCCGACGGCGCTGCGCACGCTCAGACGTTTCGCGAGCTCGGCGCGCCACGCACGGACCTTCGGGACATCGCGGAAGATGCCGTGCTCGGTCAGCTCGTCGAACAGATCGAAATAGCGGAAGATCGGCGCGAACACGGCGTCGACGAGACTGAACGCGTCGCCGGAAAAGAATGGACCTGCGCCGAGCGCGGCCTCGACGCGCGCAAATTTCGCCTTGAGCGCCTGACGCTTGTTCTCGAACGTCGCCGGATCGGTCGTGGTTTCCAGGCCCCAGAGATCACCGAGGATCGCCGAGCCGAACTCCATCCAGGCGCGGTGCTCGGCGCGTTTCAAAGCATCCGCCGGATGCAGCTTCGCACCGCCCTGCGTCTCCTCGATGTACTCGCAGATGACGTTGCTCTCGAACAGCGCGACCTCGCCCTTCTCCGTCGTCACCACAAGCACCGGCACCTTGCCGAGTGGCGACAGCTTTAAGAACCAGTCGGGCTTGCTGGCGAGATCGATGTCGATCCGCTCGAACGGCACGCCTTTCTCCTCGAGCGCGATCACGGCGCGCTGCACGTAGGGACAAAGCTTGTGGCTGATCAGTTTGAGCGAGGCGGTCATGGCAGCGATCCCGACAGGTTGATGCAACTGCATCCAACATAGATGCATTTGCATGCACTCGTCAAGATCAATGCATCTGCATTAATCGGCCGCGATCTCAGGGCCGCGCCATGACCCCGCCCGTCATCGGCATCGGCACGCCCGTAGTGGAAGGATAGGACAGCGGCAGGCCCTTCAAGCCGCGGGCGGCGAGAAAGCCGAAGGCCTGCGCCTCGATGGCGTCGGAGGCCCAGCCGAGCGTTTCGGCGGCCTCGACGGTTGCCGAGCCCACCCGCTCCCGCAGCATGCGCAGCATGGACAGGTTGCGGGCGCCGCCGCCGCAGACGATCCAGCTGCGCGGCCGCCGCGGCAACAGCGGAATGACCCGGGCGATCGCCGCCGCGGTGAAGGCAGTCAGCGTCGCGGCACCGTCGGCCGGCGCGACGTCGCCGAGCTTCAGGGCGGCAAAGTCGTTGCGGTCGAGCGATTTCGGCGGCGGCAGCGCGAAGAACGGCAGCTCCAGCGCCCGCGCGATCCAGGCTTCATCCACCTTGCCGAGCGCTGCGAATTTGCCCTCGGCATCGAACGCCTGGTTCATGGTGCGGTACATGAAATCGTCCAGCAGCGCATTGCCGGGGCCCGTGTCGCAGGCAATCAACGCGTCGTTGCCGTCGATATAGGTTATGTTGGAGACGCCGCCGATATTGACCACGACGATCGGCCCCTCGCGCTGCAGCGATTGGACGAGCGCCCGGTGGTAGACCGGCACGAAAGGCGCACCCTGCCCGCCGGCCTCGACGTCGGCCGCGCGGAAATCATACATGACGGGAATATGGATCGCCTTGGCCAGTGCCGGCCCATCGCCGATCTGGACCGTCAGCCGTTTTTCGGGCCGGTGCAGCACGGTCTGGCCGTGGAAGCCGACGATGTCGATGTCCTCCGGCCTCATGCGGTTCTGGGCGAGGAAGGCAGTGACCGCCTCGGCATGGGCCCGCGTCACCGCACGCTCGGCATCGGCCAGAATGCCCGGGCGGGCGTCGCGTTGCTGCAGCTGCACGGCCTCGCTCAGCGCCTGGCGCAGCAGGTTGCGCTCGGCCGGGCTGTAGGCCCGGTAGCCGGACGGCCCGAACGCCTTGACCTGTTTTCCATCGGTTTCGATCAGCGCGACATCCACCCCATCCAGCGAGGTGCCGCTCATCAGACCGAGTGCCGTCAACATCATGGATCAGCGTCCTCAAGAGACCCGCCCTGGCCTGCCGATCTTGTGCCAGAGGGACACATCTTATAATGCCAACGCGCCAAGTGGCGGGCGGTCATCGGGTTCCCGCGGAAGACCCTTAAATTGCCCCCAAAACAGTAAACCAAGAATTGTCAGGCACGCCGACAGATGACTGCATTTAAATCGGATTTCCTCAATATCCTGCAGGAACGAGGATTCATCCACCAGTGCTCCGATTTCGAGGGGCTGGATGCGCTTGCCGCCAAGGGCGAAGCCATCGCCTATGTCGGCTACGATTGCACCGCCCGCTCGCTGCACATCGGTAATTACCTGACCATGATGATGCTGCACTGGCTCCAGCAGTCCGGCAACAAGCCGATCACGCTGATGGGCGGCGGCACCACCATGGTGGGCGACCCCTCCGGCAAGGACGAGACACGCGCGATGCGCACCGTCGCCGAGATCGAGGCCAACAAGGAATCGATCCGCGGCGTGTTCGCAAAGGTACTGCGTTATGGCGAGGGCAAGAGCGACGCCATCATGCTCGACAATGCGGAGTGGCTGACCAGGCTGAACTGGATCGAGATGCTGCGCGACGTCGGCCGGCACTTCTCGGTCAACCGCATGCTGACCATGGACTCCGTGCGCCTGCGCCTCGAGCGCGAGCAGGAGATGAGCTTCATCGAGTTCAACTACATGGTCTGCCAGGCCTACGACTTCGTCGAGCTGGCCAAGCGCACCGGTTGCCGCCTCCAGATGGGCGGCTCGGACCAGTGGGGCAACATCATCATGGGCGTCGATCTCGGCCGCCGCATGGGCACGCACCAGCTGTTCGCGCTGACGACGCCGCTGCTGACGACCGCGTCCGGCGCCAAGATGGGCAAGACCGCGCAAGGCGCCGTCTGGCTCAACGCCGACCAGTTCAGCCCTTATGACTTCTGGCAGTACTGGCGCAACACTGAGGATGCCGACGTCGGCAAGTTCCTGAAGCTGTTCACGACGCTGCCGATCGCCGAGATCAGGAAGCTCGAGGCGCTGGGCGGCTCGGAGATCAACGAGGCCAAGAAGGTGCTCGCGACCGAGGCAACCGCGCTGCTGCACGGCCGGGACGCTGCGAACGAAGCGGCGGAGACCGCGCGCCGCACCTTCGAGGAAGGCGCGCTCGCCGAAAGCCTGCCGACGGTGGAAATTCCGCGTGGCGAGCTCGACGCCGGCCTCGGCGTGCTCAACGCCTTCGTCAAGGCAGGCTTGGTTGCCTCCAACGGCGAAGCCCGGCGGCAGATCAAGGGCGGCGGCCTGCGCGTCAACGACGCGCCAATTACCGACGAGAAGATGGCGCTGTCGGCGGGCAATCTGACGCCGGAAGGCGTGATCAAGCTGTCCTTCGGCAAGAAGAAGCACGTGCTCATCAAGCCTGCATAGGCGTATGAGCTTTTCACTGCTTGTCAGGCGGCGTCGAAGCGCGCCTCCTGACCGGCAATGGACCAGAACACGCCCAAGGAAACGACAGCGGAAGCGAGCAAGGAACGAGCCGGAAGCACCAGGCCGAACGCGGTGCGCACCGCTCTCGTCGTGCTCGGCCTGTGCTTTACGCTGGCGGTTCTTGGCCGCGGGCTGAGCGAGAGCTTCACCGTCTTCCTCAAGCCGATCTCCGAAGATCTTGGCTGGGACCGTGCCCAGGCCGTCTCGATCTATTCACTGACCTGGCTCGTCAGCGGGCTGACCGCACCGCTGGTCGGGCGCCTGTTCGATCATTCCGGACCGCGCATCGTCTATGCGCTCGGGTTGGTCCTGCTCGGTTCGGCCTTTCTGATCGCGAGCCATTCGCAAGCCCTCTGGCAATTCCAGCTCTCGATCGGCATCTGCCTCGGCATCGGCGTCGCCTTCATCGGCAATGTGCCCAACTCGATCCTGCTCGGCCGCTGGTTCGGCCCAAAGCTGCCGACCGCCATGGCCGTGGTCTATTCGGCGATGGGCGGCGGCGTGCTGGCATTGCTTCCGGCCTCGCAGCTTCTGATCGATCATCTCGGCTGGCGCGAAACTTATCAGGTCTATGGCCTCGCCGCGCTCGGGCTGCTGGTGCCGCTGCTGCTCCTGCCCTGGCGCGTGTTCGCGGCCGGCTCACCGCACGTCACCAAGAAGAGCGATCCGGATTTCGTCGACAGCGGCTGGACGCTTGTGAGCGCGATGCGTCACCATGCCTTCTGGGCCCTGTTCTCGACCTTCTTCTTCACCGCGGTCGGCATGTATTCCATCGCCGCGCAGATCGTGGCCTATTTGATCGACGCCGGCTTTCCGCCGCTCCAGGCTGCGACCGCCTGGGGCTTCTCCGGCGTCGTGCTGGTGTTCGGCATGCTCGGCGTCTCCGCGCTCGACGGACTGATCGGACGCCGGCCGTCGGTGCTGCTCAGCTACGCGATCTCGATCCTTGGCATCGTTCTGCTCTGGCTGCTGCAGTACTATCCGAACGTCATCCTGCTCACCGGTTTCGTCGTCTGCTTCGGCAGCATGATGGGCTCCCGCGGGCCGCTGATCACCGCCACCGCGATGAAGATCTTTCGCGGCAAGCGCGTCGGCACCATCTTCGGCACGATCTCGATCGGCAGCGGCTTGGGCTCGGCCTTCGGCTCATGGAGCGGCGGTCTGATTCACGATGCAACGCACGGCTACAATCTCCTGCTGGTCTTCGCGCTTGCGAGCGTGATCCTCGGAATGATTCCATTCCTGATCGTCCCCGCCTTGCGGGAGTAGGTCTCCCCGACGTAACCTGCATCCCTTGGCGTCACCGGGATATTACCTACGAGCCTGAGGCGAACTCGCAAAAAAGGCGGATCGCGCGCGGCTGAAAAGCCGGGCCTGCGGTGTTTTGTCCGACATGACAAAAATGTCAGCGCGGAATTGATCGTAGGTGGCTTGCGAGACGAAACTGAATACGGTCCAAGTCGCAGCATTGGATGGAGGGCAAACCAATGGACTTTCCTTATCTCTCTCGCTTTCAACCGGTTCTGCTGAGCCTGTTTCGCTTCGTCACCGGCCTCTTGCTGTTCCAGTACGGCGTCGCCAAGCTGTTCAAGTTTCCGGTGCTTCCCTACTTCGCCAACATTCCGCCGCTGATCTGGACGGCCGGCGCGATCGAGCTCGTGCTCGGCGCGCTCCTGATGCTCGGCCTGTTCACGCGGCTCACCGCGTTCATCCTCGCGGGTGAAATGGCCTTCGCCTACTTCATGGGCCACATGTTCAAGGGCGAGACGCCGGTGTTCCTGCCGCTGCTGAACGGCGGCACCGCCGCGATCCTGTTCTGCTTCGCCTGTCTCTATCTCTCGGCGGCCGGCGGCGGCTCGGTGAGCGTCGATGCCGCGATGGGCAAGGAGAGCGACGCAGGCGGCGGCGCCTATGCGCGGCGCTGATGCGCTTCGCCGGTTAACCTGAAAGTAAGACGGCACCGGCGGATCTGCCGGTGCCGGTCACCGCGTCCCCAGCACGTTCCAGATGAGAACGAGGACCGCCACGAGCAGCACGGACATGATGATTCGGTGAACGAATCGATTCATGAGCGCTCCTGCCAGGCTGGCTGACCGCCAAAGCGAAAGACCAATTCTCTCCGGCATCTGCATTGGCCTGCATCGACACCTGTCGTCGATTTGGTTGCAGGCTTGCGCATAAGGCTGCACCGCTGCTTTCGCGCGGCGCGCTTCTGCGCGCTTATGTTCATGATTGGTAAGAACTTCATGCTACCCATGCGAGCAATAACAACCATTCCGTAGGGGCTGTGATGAAGTTGCTGAGCAATCTGAAGATCCGCACCAAGCTCGCCAGCATGGTCTGCCTTGCGGCTCTCACAGTCACGGCCATCATCGGCGTATCGGCCGTGCTCAGCAAGAGCCGCATGATGGAGGACCGCGTCCAGCAGATGCGGACCGCAGTGGAGCTCCTCTTCAACTACGCTCAATCGCTCCAGGACGAAGTGACCGCCGGCAAGCTGACGCCAGCCGACGCCAAGGCCCTGTTCCACCAGCGTGGCCGCCGCATGAGCTTCAACGGCGGTCAGGGCTATCCGGTGGTCTACAATCAGGACACCTCCCTGGTCGTGAACGGCGCCAACCAGCAGCTCGAAGGCAAGATCACCGGCGCCAAGGATTCCAACGGCGTGCTGATCGCCGACGCCATCATCAAGGCCGGCAGCGAGACCGCGCAGGGCGGCGTGACCTCCTATCTCTATCCCCGTCCCGGCCAGACCGAGCCGGTCCGCAAGATGGTGTTCGCACGTAAATTCGCGCCCTGGAACGTGACCATCAGCTACGGCCTCTATGTCGACGACATCGACGCCGACGTGCGCGCGCTGACGCTAGAGCTCGGCGCAATCGGCATCGGCCTGATGCTGCTGATGGCGACGCTGTCCTGGCTGATCGCCCGCGACGTGCTCGGCGCGCTCGACCGCCAGAAGAATCGTATGCAGGAGATTTCCGAAGGCGCCATCGACAAGCCGGTCGAGGAGACCGATCGCGGCGACGAGATCGGCCGCATGGCCGAGACCCTCGAAATCCTGCGCCAGACGGCTCTGACAGCGCGCGCGCTGGAGGCCGAACAGGCCGCCACCAAGACGCGCACCGAACAGGAGAAGCGCGAGGCCCTGATCGCGCTTGCCGACCGCTTCGATGCCTCCGTCGGCCAGCTCGTCGGCCTGATGGCCTCCGGCTCCGGTGAGCTCGAGGCCACCGCCAAGTCGATGTCCTCGACCGCCGAAGGCACCAACAGCCGCGCCGCCGTGGTCGGCTCGGCCGCCACCGAAGCCAGCCAGCGCGTCCAGACCGTCGCGGCCGCCGCGGAAGAGCTCTCCTCCTCCATCACCGAGATCAGCCGTCAGGTCGCGCAATCCGCCGAGGTCACCGGCCGCGCCGTGGACAGCGCCCGCCGCACCGACACCATCGTGCGCGCATTGTCCGACGGCGCCCAGCAGATCGAGCACGTCGCCGAGCTGATCTCCAGCATCGCGGCACAGACCAATCTGCTCGCGCTCAACGCCACCATCGAGGCGGCCCGCGCCGGTGAAGCCGGCCGCGGCTTTGCGGTCGTCGCCTCCGAGGTGAAGTCGCTGGCGAGCCAGACTGCGGAAGCCACCCGCGAGATCGGCGACAAGATCGCCCAGATCCAGGGCGCGACCAAGGAAGCGGTGGATGCGATCGGCGGCATTACCGCCACCATCGAGGAGGTCAGCCGCATCGCGACCTCGATCGGCGCCGCCATCGAGGAGCAAGGCGCCGCCACGGCCGAGATCGCCCGCAGCGTCTCGCAGACGGCGGAGGCGACCAAGGAGGTCACCACCAATATCGGCGTCGTCTCCACTGCCGCCAACGAGACCGGCAACGCCGCCGGCATGGTGCTCGCTGCGGCCTCGAACCTCTCCAAGCAGGCCGAGCAGCTCTCCGGCGAGGTCGGGACGTTCCTGGCCGGCGTGCGCGCCGCCTAACGCGCCACCCCCGACTCGAGACGTTTAGCGCGAAAGCGTCGCCACATTCGTCATGGCCGGGCTTGTCCCGGCCATCCACGTTTTTGGCCGCGCCGCACGAAGAACGTGGATGCCCGGGACAAGCCCGGGCATGACGAGCACTTGGGAATGTGGGCGTTTATCGCCGCGCGAGGCTGCAACCGCTCGACAGCTGGCGCGTCGATCCCGTCGAGCCGTCGTTGGACTGCGACGGGAATTCGTCGAACGGCGAGTTCTGCTTCCCGGTGTTGAACTCGAAGATCTTCCGGAACAGGCCGGGGGCCATCGCCGAGATCGGATTGACGCGCATCACCGGGGCCGCCGGGGTGCCGACGACCTCGTAGGTCACGCCGATCAGTCCCTCGTTGTTGCCGCCGCCGAGGAAGATGCCGAACAACGGGATCTGGCCGAAGATGTTGTTGACGCCGTACATCGGCACGAAGGTGCCGCTCATGCACACCTGGTTGCCGGGATAGTCGATCGAGCCCTCGATGGTGGCACCGATCATCGGCCCCTTGACCACGCCGTCGCGGACCGTGAGCGCACCGTTCTGCCGCGTGAACTCGGCGCGAAGCGCGCTGAAGGAGACGCCATTCCCGGTGCCGTTGGGCGCGCCGGCGGCAACGCGTTCGAGCTGCGCCTCGCCCTTCACCATGAAGTCGCGCACATTGATCAGGCCCTCGCGCGAGGCGTTCGGCTCGGACGTCGGCGGCTCCATCGCCACCACCATCTGGCCGCCGACCGCCTTGGTGTAGGTGTCGGTGAAGCGCAGCAGCGCGCCGGCATCGTTGGTCTGCAGATAGATCACCTCGCGGCTGCCCTGCGCGCGGCCGCCGCGCAGATCGGCTGCCACCGGTGTGTCGCGGCCGATCTTGCCGCTCAGCGTGAAGGCTTTGACGGCGCCGTTGCGTTTCGACATCTTGGCATCGACGCTGCGCATGGCCTCGCCGTTGAATCCGGCGACGGCACCGAGCTTCACGTCGATGTCGAAATCGACGTTCTTCAGCTTGCTCTTGCCGTCGTCCCTGGAATTGCCTGAGATCGCCGACTTCAGGAAACCGCGGCCGTCGAACACGTCGCCGCGCATGGTGCCGCGCACCACGCCGTCCTGGCTGCGCTCTACTTTGAGCGACGCCTTGTCGCCGTCGGACGGCGCGTAGGTCGGGAAGTTGGCGTTCATGAGATCGCCGTTCGCGTCGATCTCGAGCGAGCCCTTGATCGAGGCTCCGCCACCGTCGATGACGATGTCCTCGAAACGCGTCGATTGCGCCGTCGGCACCACCTTGAAGCTCGCCTTGGCGGATTTGCCCGGCAGCTTGACCCAGCCGGGAAGGATGTTGTCGAGCTTGACCGAGGTCAGGTCGGCCTCGACGCCGAGCTTGGTCGTCTGATCCGTGCCACTTGCGATCTTGCCCGAGAGCTTGATTGGCAACGATCCGCTGACGGCGGGGCTCAGATCGAATCCCAGGCGCGCGCGGCTGGCATCGTCCAGCGTCGCCTGCAATCGGACGTCCGCATCGCCCTCGGCCGGCTTGCGATAATCGAGCGAGGCCGCCTGGCCGTTGATCTTGACGTCGCCCTTGACCTGGTAGCCCTGGTTATTGGCGACGATCTTGAGGTTGTTGGCCTCCAGCTTCTGGTTCATCACCAGCTTCTCGGCGGCAAAGCCGTTGAGGTCGGCAGTGACGGCATACGTGGTGTCAGCCTTGGTCAGTTCGCCCTTGACCGGCATGCCGAGCTGGATGTTCGCCGAGAACGTCCCCTTGCTGGTGTTGGGATCGACGACTGTCGACGACAGATCGCTCAGCCGATCATTGGCGAGCATTTCAGCGGCCGCGGGCACCGGGCCATCGACCCGGAACCTGCTCCGCGACGGCGACGGCTTGGGCGCCATATCGGGCACCTCGAAGACGAAGTCGGAGATCGTGACCTTGCGCCCCGAAGGCGTATCCGCAACGCCCTGTCCGATGTTCACGGTCGCAGTGCGCCCGGTCACACGCGCCTTCAAATCGGCATCGCGCACCACCGGCATGCCGTCCACGGGGCGGACCGAGACGCCGCTCGCCACGATGTTGACCGACAGGCCGTCGTCCGGAATCGGCGGGCCCCTGCGCGGGAGGTTCTTCGTCGGCGAGTTGATGCCGATCTCGATGCGCTGGAGCGTACCGCGCTCGATCCGTTCGATCACCCATTCGCGCAATTCGGGGACGATCAGCGTCGGCCACATCCGCTTCAAGGCCGAGGCCGACATCGGCGTTCCCGCAAAGCCCAGCGTCAGCCGCGGCTCGCCGGAATAGTCGATGGCACCAGTGCCGGCGACGCCGATCTCGCCATTGCTGATGTCCGCCTGCGTCAGCAAGAGGCGCTTGTGATCCGTATCGAATCGGACTCCGATCGCAATGCGGTTGAAGACGAGCGGCGGCTCGTTGTCGATGCCGCCGAGCAGAATCGAACCGCCGCTGAAGCCGAGCTGCCAGTCGTTGGTGCTGCCGTTGGGCGGCTCGAGATGAGCCAGCAGCGTCAGGCGGTTCGCGCCGGAGAGAATCTTGAACGGAGCGACCAGCACGCGCCGGTTGGCGTCCCACTCGACATTGATCTCGGCCGAGTCGATTGCCATCGGATAGTCGGGCGTGTCGGTGTCGATGATGTTGCCGGCTCCGACCGCGATCTTGCCGCGGAAGAAGGTCGGCACGCCGTCGCGGCCGAGCTCGCCCTTGAGTTCGCCGGTCAGCGGCAGGTCGGCGGTATAGGTGAAGTCCTTCACCCGCAGCGCCAGGAGGATGTTGGAGGTCGAGACCTTGTCGGCCTTGATGTCGACGGAGCGCACGCCGTTCTCGGCGGGACCGATCGTGGCGCGCAGCATCCACGGGCGCGCGCCCTCCTCGCCGAGGCTGAGCGCGACGCCGCCACGGCTCGGCCGGCGCAGGCTGAGCGTGATGTTCTCAAACGACCATTTGCTGCCGCGCTGCTGATCGTCGACGATCAGGTTGCCGTTCTTGAGGCCGATCTCGTTGAGGTTCTGGCCGTCGAGGCCGGTCATGCTCAGGCTGTCGAGCCAGTCGAGGCCCTGGAGAATGCCACTCTGCGCTGTCGCCTGCGGTGCGGCTTGCGACACCTCCGGGCTCGCGGGTCCGGTCGCGAATGGCGGCGGTGGGACGCCGTTGCGCGGGAAAGTCGGCGGCAGGCCCGCGTCCTTCTTGGAGGCGACGCCGGTCGCCAGCGGCTTCGCGGTATCGCCGGCCGACACGGTGACGGTGCCATCGGGCGCGATGCGGATCGCGAGCTCGGCATCGACGAGATTGAGGCTTTCGGCGCGCAGGTGCCCCATCAGGAGACCCGCGCCCGACAGCTTCACCTCGGCCTTCGGCGCGCTGGCGACGATGGCGTGATCGCGGTCGCGAACGATGATGTCTCGGATGCGGACGGCGATGCGGACCCGGCCGGCGCGCTCGATCTGGGTGCCGCCGATCTCAACCGTGTTGCCGTGACCGATATTGTCCTCGATCGCGGCCGCCAGCCATGGCGTTGCGATGTCCAGATTGATGGGACCGGCGCCGAGCCGCCACCACAGCGCGCCGAAACAGCCGACGAAGATGATGAGCAGGGTGCCGAGAACCACCGCGATGCGCTTCAGCCAGCGACCACCACCCAGCCGGCGGCGCAAGCCGCCGAATCCGCCACCGAAGCGATGGAAGCCCGAACCGGAACGCGCCAGCAGCCGCCGCGCGCGATGGCCCGCCGCCGCTTCCTGATCCGGATCCCACTCGGCGTCGTCCCATTCCTGCGGCTCATGTTGGCCGCCGCGCCGATCGAAATCCCGGTTGTAGTCCTGGGGCGACGTATTCCTTGCCATTGCTTCTCGATACAGGCGCCCGTCATAGGATTGAGCGCCGCCGGGACCGCAGCCGGCCACGGGAAGTGGTGCTCCCTGCGCCGGCACTGCCGCCATACCTCGTATATTCCTGCTGTTCGTCATTTCGCCCCGGGAGCGCGTTCAACGAGCAGTGGGGTGGTCGGTGGAATTCCTTGTAACCATACTCCGGCGTCGTCAGACTTGCCCAGCCGAGGGCGCGATTCCGGCACGCCGGACGAGGGCTGCAATACCGCTTCGATTGACCCGCCGAAAGCGTCGAAAGGAAGGCGTATGTCCCAGAAATCCCGAAAGAAATCGTCCAAAACGTCCTCCGGCAGTTCGACCGCCAAAAAGAAGACCGCAAAAGCGCGGGCATCGACTCAAGCAAGGTCCGCGCAAACACAGCGGACACCGGCAGGCAAATCAACCGGGACCACAGCAAAAGCAGGATCACATAAGGCCGCATCGGAACAGTTAAAATCACCCAAAACGACCTCCCCGCCCGCTCAGGCGAAGTCCGGCTTGGTTGAGGGCCAGAAGGCCCCCGCCTTCCGCCTGCCCCGCGACGGCGGCGACGTGGTCACGCTGGCTGACTATGCTGGGCGAAAGCTCGTCCTGTTCTTCTATCCCCGAGCCGATACGCCCGGCTGCACCCGGGAGGCGATCGACTTCACCCGCCTGGCCGGCGCCTTCACTGCCGCCAGCACGGCCGTGCTCGGCATCTCCGCCGATCCGTTAAAGGCCCAGGAGAAGTTCCGCGACAAGCACAAGCTGGGCGTGCCCCTCATCTCGGATGAGAAACATGAGATGCTGGAGGCCTATGGCGCCTGGGGCCAAAAATCCATGTATGGCAAAAGCTTCCTGGGAATTCTTCGCACCACGATACTGATCGGGACCGACGGCAGGGTCGCCCGGATCTGGCGCAATGTCCGGGTCGACGGCCATGCCGACGAGGTGCTGGAAGCGGCAACAAGCCTTTAACCAGTCCGTTGAATTCGCCCGTTCCCGTTTCCGGAAAATTAACCATGACCAGCCCAGATTGCTGCGGCAATTGAGCCGCAAGGAGCCCATCCGACCGGCGCGGGAGTGCCGATGTCGAAAAGTTCTGCCCAATACTCGCACTACCCCCAACATCATCCTCATGACCACGGACGCGTCCTCCATCGCCGTCCGGCCGCCCCGGCGGCGGTCGCCGCGATTCCCCTGCCCGCCGCCGACGATGCCTACACCATCGTCCATGCCGGCAAGCAGGTCCGCTTTGGCCCTGTGGTGTTCTGGATCGTGGTCGGCACCGTGGTGCTGCTCGGGCTGTGGTCGGCCGCGACGGCCACCTACTTTGCGTTCCGCGACGACGTCCTGACCCGGCTGATCGCCCGTCAGGCCGAGATGCAATATGCCTATGAGGACCGCATCGCCGAGCTGCGCGCCAAGGTCGACCGCGCCACCAGCCGCCAATTGCTCGACCAGGAACAGTTCGACCAGAAGCTCGACCAGATCATGAAGCGCCAAACGGCGCTGGAGTCCCGGGCCACGGCGCTCGGAGCCATGCCCGACGTGACCGGCTCGATTCCCCGCTCCGCCCCGCAGCGCGGCGATGCTAGCCAGGCCACACCGAAGCCGTCGCCGATCAGCGACACCGTCATCTTCGTGGCGCCGCCGGACCGCGAAGCGCGCCTCGAATCGCGCGCTCCGACCGTCGCGGCGCCGCCGACCAGCCAATTCGCCAAGAACCACGGTTTCGACAACGTGCTGGCCCGGCTCACGAACTCGCTCGATCAGGTCGAGCGGCGCCAGATGGCGACGCTCAACGCCGTCGAGGAAAGCATGGATTCACGCATGCGCCGGATGCGCGGCGTGGTCAGCGATCTCGGCCTGAACCTCGCCAGTCTCGAAGCCGCCGTGCCGCGCTCCGCGATGGGCGGGCCTTTCGTACCCGTCAGGCTGACCCCCAACGCCGGACCGTTCGAGAAGCAGCTCAATCGCATCAACACCACGCGCGCCGAGATGGACCGTCTCAACCGCACGCTCGCGCTGGTGCCCTACCGCAAGCCCGTCATCGGCGAGGTCGAGTTCACCTCCGGCTTCGGCGTGCGCAGCGATCCCTTCCTCGGGCGGCCCGCGATGCACACCGGGCTCGACTTCCGCGCCGCCACCGGCGATCCCGTTCGCGTCACCGCCAACGGCAAGGTGGTCTCGGCGGGCTGGTCCGGCGGCTACGGCCGCATGGTCGAGGTCGACCACGGCAACGGGCTGTCGACCCGCTACGGCCATCTCTCCGAGATCAATGTCAGGGTCGGTGAGATCGTGAAGATCGGCCAGGTCGTCGGGCTCGTCGGCTCGACCGGCCGCTCCACCGGTCCGCATCTGCATTATGAGACCCGCATTGAGGGCGAAGCAGTCGATCCGCAGAAATTCCTGCGCGCCGGCGTGCGTCTCAGCGCGGGCTAAAGCGCGATGCGATTGGGATGAATCGTCATCGCGCTTCAGGTTGTTGCTTAAGCATGATCCTTTCGGAAAACTGCTGCGCACTTTTCCGGATCATGCCTTAGTCCCGCGCTTCTCTCTGTCCCGTAAGCGGCCCTCAGCGCCGGCCACCCATTCCGCCTCCGGGACCGCCGAAGCCGCCACCACCCATTCCACCACCGGGTCCCATCGGCCCGCCGGGCGCGCCCAGACCGCCGGGACCTGACGGGCCGCTCGGTCCTGTCGGCGCAGAGCCGGATGGCCCGCCAGGCCCCGCGCCTGGCGCAGGCGCGCCTGGTGCGCCGGGCTGGCCGCCGCCAGGGGTGGTGCCGCGATCTGGATGCAGGATCGAGCCGCCCGGCGAGCGCCCGGGATGCCCCGCTCCGCCGGGTGCCTGCCCCGGCGACCCCGGGAATTGCCCAACAGCCTGCGCCGAATCGAGCTGAAGCCCGCGCGACCGGTCGAACACGCCATTGACCACCATGCGCGCTTCACCGGCGGCTGGGCCGAAGCGCGAGCCGTCACGGGCAATGAGCCCGGAGCCGAGCTGGAGGTTCGAACCCGCCCGCTGCACATAGGCCTCGATCGACAGGCGGCTGGCGCCGACGAGATCCGAAAAATCGTCGATCCGCGTGCGCGCCGCCTGCATCGCCCCCTGGCTCGCGCGGCCCTCGATCTGGACGCGCTGGCCGACCAGCAGGGGATCGACGCCGCGCAGCTTCAATCCGCCGATTCGTAAGCCGTCCGGCCCGCGCTCGACCAAGCCCGTCACGCGCGCGGCCGCGTTGCGCCTCGGCTCCACCAGGCTTGCGACGATGACCCCGTCAGTCCGGCGCAAGCCGTAGACGGCGACTTGCGTACCCGTCCGGAGCTTGCTCGCCTTGTCACCGGCGAAGATCTTCTGGCCGAGCACGGTCAGCTCGTTGCCCTTCACCTGCTCAATCGGACCGGAGACCTCGCTCGCGACCGTGATGTTGCGCGTGACGAGCGTGCCGTCGGCCTGACGGATCGCAACCACGCGCACGAGCTGGCCGATGCGCAGCGCCCTGGGGCTGGCCGCCTCCCCGTCGATCCGGACCGGCACGTCGCTCGCGTAAGTGATGCGCTCGCCATTGACGTAGATGCTGCCGAAACGCTGGATCACGCCGACGATGCCGGTGCCGCCGATGCCGTGATCATCACCGCGCGTGATCCCGGTGCCACCGATGCCCTGATCGGTGCCACGCTTGACCTGTGCACGGGCGATGGCCGTGCCGGCGAGCCAGAATCCAGCCAGCAGCAGGCGACGGGAGATGACCGGCGGCCGGCTCATGAAGGACCGCCTTCTTTGCCACGCACCTTCGCTTCACCCTCCTCGTCGGCACCCTCGCTGTAGATGTAGATGCCGAAATTCCAGCGGGCATTGCCGCCCTTGTCCTTGGCCAGCGCGCGGTTGGCCTCGCGGTTGGCGGTCTTCAGCGCGTCCATGGCGAGCTCTCGCGAGCGCGCTTCGAGCCGCCGCGCCAGCTTCGGCGAGATGTTGTTGTAGTGCACCGCGCGCTCGAGGAAGCGTGGCGCGGGCCCGGAGACATTTTCCGCGGCGGCCGCGATGTGGTCGTGCAGATTGCGGCCGAGATAGTGCCATTTGCCGTCGTCCTCGCCGCTCGGCACGAACGCGGCCTCGACCAGCTCGATCTCGTCGGCCTCGTTGATGGTGACGAGCTTGCGGTCGATCCACTCGTCGAGCACCGCGCGTGGGCGCACGTCCTTGGTGACCGAGGCGACGAGCTGCTCGAACGAGGGCGCATCACCCTCGGCCGTGCGCGGCAAAGCGAGCGGCTCGCCCCTGGCATCGGTGAACTCGGGCGCGGCGAGCCAGCGCGCGATCACCGCGCTGGTCAGCGACACCGCCGCCGGCGCCTCGTGCACAGGCGCGCCGGCGCCGCGCAGCCGCGCCACTTCCTTGCGATGGATGCCGGTGAGCAGGCTGACCCGGCTGTCGGTCTGCTCCTTTCCTTCCAGCGCGAAATCGTGCTCGGCGACGTTGACGAACAGCTCGCGAAGCAGCTGCGCCAACGCCGGAAAGGTCATGCCGCTTCGGATGCAGAGCCGCACGAGCGGGCGCAGCAGCCGCGCCAGCGGCGCGTGCAGCTTCGCGGCGGCATTCGGCTGCGGTGCCGCTGCTTTGGACCCGGACTTGGCATTCATGTCTGAATTGTACCAATGCAACACGTGGGACACAATCCCACACTTTTCCGTGTTGCAATTGACGTGGTAAATTTTCCCACATATACGAGACGCCACTGAGGGGCGCGACATAGAGAGACTTCACCCATGGCTGACCGCCTGGTCCGCATTTCCAGTTCACCGCGTGCTGTGCCGGCTCCCGACTGGAGACATGGCGCGATCGAGCCGATGCTGCCGGCGCTGCTGCGCGGCGTCATCTTCATCTCGGTGCTGGCCGCACCGTTCCTCGCAGCGCTTCTCGCAGGCTGACCGCCATCATGCATCACACCAGCGACGCCCCGCCCCGCCCGTCGGTGCTGCACATCTTCAAGGTCTACTATCCCGACCTGTTCGGCGGGACGCTCACGGTGATCCGCGACATCTGCGCGAGCCTAAAGGATGCCTTCGCCTCCGCCGTGCTGGTCTGCTCGCAATCGGCCGAACGGCGCGAGATCGTCGTCAACGACGTCCGGGTCGAGCGCGTGCGCTCGTTCGGCAACATCATGTCGCTGCCTGCCGCCCCGACCTATCCCTGGCGACTGTGGCGCAGGATCGCCGAGCACGATCTGCTCGCGCTCCATGCCCCCTTCCCTCTCGCCGACCTCGTCTTCGCCTTCGGATTCGGCGCGAGGCGTCCACTGGTTGTGCACTGGCACGCCGACATCGTCACTCATGCCGGCCTGCGCTGGCTCGTCGAACCTCTGATGCGGCGAACGCTGCGCCGCGCCAAGGCGATCATCGTCTCGGACCACGCGCTGGTCGACAACACGCCGCTGCTGCGCGAATTCGAGGACAAATGCCGCGTCGTGCCGTTCGGCATCGACACCACCGGCTATGACTGGCCGAAGATCGAGCCGCACCATGTCAAAGACCGCGGCCGGCTCGTGCTGGCCTGCGGCCGGCTCGTGCCCTACAAGGGTTTCGACGTGCTGGTCCGCGCCGCAGCCGCGCACGATTTCGAGGTCTGGATCATCGGCGAGGGCATCGAGCGGCCGCGGCTCGAGCAGTTGATCCAGGAACTCGGCCTTCATGACCGCGTCCGCCTGCTCGGCTCGGTCAACGATTGCGAACGCATCAAGCTGATGTGTCTCGCCGACGTCTTCGTGATGCCGTCGGTGACCAATGCCGAGACCTTCGGGCTCGTCCAGCTCGAGGCCATGGCCGCCGGCCGCCCGGTCGTGAATACGGCGCTCGACACTGCGGTGCCGCGTGTCGCCCGCCACGGCATGGAGGCGATCACCGTGCCGCCCGGCGACGTCGCGAAGCTGGGTGAGGCCATCGATATCCTGATCCGAGATCCCGAGCGACGCCGTCGCATGGGGCTAGCAGCGCGCACGCGCGCCCTCACCCGCTACTCGACCACGGCCTTCAGGCAAGGCATGGAGACCGTCTACCGCGATGCCGTTGCCGCACCAGGCAAGGAGCGACCAGCAACCGCGAAGCCGCTTCAAACGACCGCCTGGCTGGACTGCGTTCGGATCGCGGCGGCACTGGCCTGGTCGGACATGCGCCACCGCTACGTGCGTTCGTTGCTCGGCCCGTTCTGGATGTCGCTCCAGATGGCGATCGTGGTGGCGGTGCTGGGCTCGGTGATCGGCCAGATGTCGAACGACGACATGCTGTCGCGCCTGCCCATGCTGGCGCTGTCGATGACGGCCTGGACTTTCCTCAACGGCGTGGTGCTCGACGCCACCACGGCGCTCCAGAACTCCGCGAGCCTGATCCGCGACCGAGCGCTGCCGCCGGTCATCTTCCTGCTGCAATGCACGTTCCGCCAGGCGCTGTTCGCGCTTCATAACGCCTGCGTCCCACTCGTCCTATGGCTCATCCTGTCCCGCCACGAGCTCTCCCACGCGCCGGCGGCGCTGCCGGGCCTCCTGGCGTTCGTGGTCTGCACCTTCGCCTTGAGCCTCGTTCTCGGTGCGATGGCAACACGCTATCGCGACCTCAAGCCAATCATCGAGTCCACGTTGATGCTCGCCTTCCTCGCCTCGCCCATCATCTGGTCGTCGGAGATGATCAACCACCGCTCGACGGTGATGCGGATCAATCCGCTGACGCATCTGTTCGCGGTGTGGCGCGAGCCACTGGCCGGCGGCCATGTCGACCCCGTCAGCATCGTCTATGTCCTCGTCGCGCTGGCGCTTCTGATCGTTGCGAGCGTGCTGACGCTGCTCCACCTGCGAAAAGCCGCGTTCTGGATCTGATGCATGGTCTCGATCAGCCTGCGCAACGTCTGCCTCGACTATCCACTCTATGGCGCTTACGACCATTCGCTGAAACGGCGGCTGCTCGGCCGTCTCATCCGCGAGCCTGGCGAGATGCGGATCATCCGCGCCCTCGACGACGTCACCATCCAGGCTGAAGCCGGTGCCCGTATCGGACTTGCCGGAGCCAACGGCTCCGGCAAGTCGACGCTGCTGCGGCTGATCGCCAGCGTCTATCCACCAAGCAGCGGCAGCGTCGCGATTCAGGGTAAAGTCGTGCCCCTGCTCGGCCTCAATGCCGGCGTCAACCTGGATTTCGTGGCCGAGGACAACATCGCACTGCTGCTGCGGATCAGCGGCCGCAAGCCGACCCGCGGCGTGATCGACGAGATCTGGGCCTTCACCGAGCTGGAGGCGCGCATGCAGCGGCTGCCGCTGCGGATGTTCTCCTCGGGCATGCTGATGCGGGTGCTGTTTGCGACCGCCACGGCCTTTCCGGCCGACATCCTCCTGCTCGACGAATGGCTCAACGTGGTCGACGAGCACTTTGCCGAGAAAGCGCAGGAGCGGCTCCTCAAGCTCATGTCACAGGCGGCGATCGTGATCATCGCCTCGCACGACCAGCTGCTGCTGCGCCGCACCTGCACCAGCATCATCAATCTCGATCACGGCCGCATCGCCTCGACCGTCACGGTCACCCCGCCGGTCCCCAACGCCTTCGAGCTCCGCGAGAAACGCGCATGAAGCAGAACATCCTCGTGGTCTCCGAGTCGCTCGGACAACCCAATCACAAGCGCGGCATCTTCCACTTCACCCGGGAACTGGTACGTTCGCTCGCCTCGGAAGGTCACGAGCTCACGCTGGTGGTGGAGACCACGAAGCGCTACCGCAAGCTCTGCCGGCGCGAGCGGCGTACGAGGCTGTTCGCGGCGCAATCGCGCAACATCGAGCTGCTTGCGCTTTATCGCTACCTCGACGAAATCAACGTGAGCGGGCCGGTGACGCTCAGCGGTACGCTCCGCAAACTCGACTGGCTCCGCCGCAGGGCCGGCCTGTTGCTGTCGCGGGACAACATCGTCTGCCTCCTGCGCGCGCTCGGCCTGATCGGCCTGCCCACGCTCCTGATCGAAAACCGGCCCGCCGCGCTCGAATACATTCCGCCGGATCTGAGGCACCTCGAGCTGTTCGGCGACTTTCAGCTCGAGCCGGGATTCTTCAACTATCAGGACGCCTCGGCCTTCTTCCTGCTGCCACCGCCGCGGATCGACGCGCGCGATTACGACGTGATCGTCGTGGACACCCCGACACGGGTGGTGATCAGGCGCAAACCCTGCGCCAAGGTGATCTGCATCGTCCACGACCTGTTGCCGCTCACCGACCTCAAGCTCAGCGACATCGCCACGCGGCAGTTCCTGGCGCGAATCCGCACCAGCCTGCGCCAGGCCGACGAACTCGCCTTCGTTTCAAACTACAGCATGATGCGGTTCAGGGAATTGCTGCCGCAATTTGCGCACCTGCCGGCGCGGGTCGTGTATCCCCGCACCCGGTTCGACGCCCCGGATGTCCTGCACCTTCCAGCCCCGTCGGGGCGTCCGGGGCGGCCGAGCTTCGTCGTCATCGTCTCGAACGAGCCACGCAAGAACGTCGCCGCCGTCGTCCGCGCCTTCCGCAACGTTCCCCACGCCGATCTCGTCGTGATCGGTTATACCGGCGAGATCAGCCGGATGCGCGACCTCCCGCCCAACGTCCGCTTCGCCGGCTATGTCGACGAGCACGAGAAGGCGGCCCTGATCGCGGAAGCCCACGGCCTGATCATGCCGAGCCTCGCCGAAGGTTTCGGCGTGCCGATCATCGAGGCGCTGGCTGCGAACACGCCGGTGCTGTGCTCCGACATCGCCGTCTTCCGCGAGGTCGCGGGCGAGCTCGCCGACTATTTCGACCCGTTCTCGACGGAGGCGATCGCCGCCTCCGTCACCCGCGTGCTGACGCGGCAGGAGGAGTGCCGCGGCAGGATCCGGGCGCGGCGCCACGAGCTCGCCGAACGCTTCGGCTACGAGACCCAGGCCCGGGATTTCCTCGGCCATGAGAAGCCCAGAGAAAGCCTGGTCGCAGCACAGTAAGCGTCAGCCACATGACCGCTGAGCAAGCCGTATCGCCCAGTCCGGCCAGCCCGCCAACCTTGCGCGACCGATCGCAGGCCCTGAGCCATTCCGCCCGGCTGTTTCGCGCTGCCGACCTGCTCGTCATCCTGATTGCGGCATCGCTGCCCTGGTCGACCACCGCGACTTCGATCCTGGTCGGGTTCTGGCTGCTTGCGGTGACGCCGACCATCGCCTGGCGCGACTATGCGCGCCAGCTCGCGCGGCCGGCGTTTGCCTTGCCCTTGGCACTCCTGCTGCTCGCGCTTCTTGGCACGCTGTGGTCAGAGGGGGCGTGGGCGGACCGGCTGCATGCGGTCAAGCCGGTTGCAAAGCTCATGCTGATTCCGCCGCTGCTCCACCATTTCAGCCGGTCCGAGCGCGGCTTCCATGTCTGCATCGCCTTTCTCGCTTCCTGCGCGCTGCTTGCCGTGTTCTCCTGGATCGTGCTGCTCGATCCCGCCTGGAAGATCACCGCAACGGCGTCGTCAGGCGTTCCCGTCAAGAACTACATCGACCAGAGCCAGGAGTTCACGCTGTGCGCCTTTGCGCTCGCGCTGCCCCTCTGGCGCGGCAGACGCGCGGTCGCAACAATCGTCTGCCTGGCCCTGATCCTGCTGTTCGTCACCAACATGGTGTTCGTCGCCTCGGCCCGCACCGCTCTGCTCTGCATCGCGGTGCTGCTGGCCCTGTTCGCCTTGAAGCATTTGAGCCGGCGGGCGGCGCTGGTCCTGCTCGCAGGCACGATCGCCGCGAGCCTGTTGGCCTGGACCACATCGCCCTATCTGCGCCAGCGCATCAACGACATCGCCGTCGAATACCGCCACGGCCACGAGGACATCAGCCGCGCCTCGACCGCGCAGCGGCTGACCTATTGGCGCAAGTCGCTCCATGCCTTTGCCGAGGCGCCTCTGATCGGCCACGGCACCGGTTCGATCAAGCGCCAGTTCGAGCGCGCCGCCACGAGCGAGAGCAGACTCGATGCCGAGGTCGTGAGCAATCCGCACAACCAGACCCTCAACGTCGCGGTGCAGTGGGGCCTTCTGGGTGTCGTCCTGCTCTACGCCATGTGGATCGCGCATCTTCGCATGTTCGCGGGTGAAGGCTTCGCCGCCTGGATCGGCCTCGTGGTCGTCGTGCAGAACATCGCGAGCTCGCTGCTCAACTCACACCTGTTCGATTTTCACGAGGGCTGGATGTATGTGCTTGGCGTCGGCGTCGCCGGCGGCATGGCGCTGAAGGCCCAAGCCGGAGAAGCGACAGGCAGCGCGTGATCACTGGCTGCGCTCGTCCGTCGATCACCAGCAGCGCGCTGCCGATGACGATCGCGCCCGCGATCTCGCGCATCGAGATCGGCTCACCCAGCACCAGCCAGCCCAGAAGGATGGCGGTGACGGGAATGAGCAGCGTCACCAGCATCACATTGGTCGCGCCAGAGCGCCGCAGGATCTGGAAGAAGACGATGTAGGCGAGCGCCGTCGACAGGCCGGCGAGGCCGAGCACCGCAAGCCATGTCGTGATGCTCGGCATAGGAAGACGCCAGGGCTGCTCTACCGCACCGGCGATGATCGCCATCATCACGGTGGATGCCATCAATTGAAACGTCGCCGTTCCAAGAGGAGGAGAATCCTTCAGCAGCCGCCGCGCGGCCAGTGCCGCACAGCCATAACTCAAGGCCCCGCCAAGGCAGAGCAGGATGCCGAGCCCATGCCCCGACATTGTCTCGGCACCCCATCCGCGCAAGACGACTACGCCGACGACGCCAAGCGCCACGCCGGCCACGCGCCGCATCTGCAACGTCTCCTCGCCCGCCATCGCCATGACGATGACCGTGAACAGCGGCGTGGTCGCGTTCAGGATCGACGCCAGTCCGCTCGGGATGAAAGTCTGGCCCAGCACGATCAGCGAGAACGGGATGGCGTTGTTGAGCAGCCCGATCGCGACGAACGGTTTCCAGCCAGTCGCTCCGATGGGAAAGCCGATGCCCTGCACGCGCAGCAACGGCAGCAGAATGGCCGCGCCCAGCGCGACGCGCAGGAACACCAGCGTCAGCGGCGGCAATTCCCGCAAGGCCGCGCCGTTGAAGAAGAACGAACCGCCCCAGAGGATGGAGAGCACGCAGAGCAGCGACCAGTCTCGAGCGTCGATCCGCCTGTCGTTCGGGGGCATGAGTCTCACCTTGGCGGCCAAGTCTGCCCGCGTAGACCGGCGCGATCGAGGGCGCCACCCGAATTCCGATGAAACAGAGGTTTGTAAAACCGATGCGCGAAAATGAACGCGACGATCGAGATGCCCGGGTCGACCAGCTACGGCTGCTTCGGCCGCGATACCAGCTCGATCATCCGGCCTTCGTCATCGTCGGGCATCGCATCTTTCGCCTGCGCGTAGGCCTCGACCGCGGCGCGCGCGACCAGCGGCTTGTCGGCCAGCAGGCTCTCGGCGAGCCTCACCGCATAAGCGGCATCCTTGTGCCGCAGCGCCGTCGTGAACGTCGCACCGCTGAAATCGCGGGCGACCATGCGCTTGGAGTGACGCTGCACCTGCGGGCTTGCCGCCACGCCCGCCTGGATCGATTCCAGCACCAGGTTCATGTCGAGACCAGCCTGCTCGGCAATCGCGAGTCCCTCGGCGAAACCGGCGATCTGGATCGCGCCCATCAGATTGTTGATGAGCTTGTAGACCGTGCCGGAGCCGACCGGCCCGAAATGGCGGATGGTCGAGCCGATTGGCGTCAGATAAGGCCGCGCACGCTCGAGATCGGCCGGATCGGCGCCGGCGAGCAGCGTCAACCTCCCGGCCGCCGCCGCGTCCGGCAATCCGGTGACGGGGCAATCGATGTAGATGAGCCCGCGCGCGTTGAGCTCGCGGCCCATCTCGCGCGCGTGGTCATAGGAGACTGTGGAGCATTCAATCGCGATGGTGCCGGCCTTCGCCGTCTTGGCCGCACCCTTGGGTCCGAGCCAGACCGCGCGCGAGGCCTCGTCGTCGGCGACCATGGTCACGACCGCGTCGGCATCGATCGCCGCGTCCTCCGGCGAGGTCGCCCAATGCGCGCCGCGCGCGATCAGGTCTTCCGCCTTGGCCTTGCTCCGATTCCACAAGCTGACCGTGAAGCCGGCATCGAGATAGCGGCCGGCCATGCCGTGACCCATCCGCCCCAATCCGATGAAGGCGACACGGGGCATGGCTAGTCCACGTCCTCGATCTCGCCGGTCGTGGTGCCGAATGCGCGCTGCGCCAGCGTCGCGGCCATGAACTCGTCGAGCTCGCCATCGAGCACGCCCGCGGTGTCGGAGGTCTGCACGCCCGTGCGCAGATCCTTCACCATCTGGTAGGGCTGCAGCACGTAGGAACGGATCTGGTGGCCCCAGCCGATGTCGGTCTTGGCCGCCTGATCGGCGGCGGCCTTCTCCTCGCGCTTCTTCAGCTCCATCTCGTAGAGCCGCGCGCGCAGCATGTCCCAGGCCTGCGCCCGGTTCTTGTGCTGGGAGCGTCCGGCCTGGCAGACCACGGCGACGCCGGTCGGAATGTGCGTCAGGCGCACTGCCGATTCGGTCTTGTTGACGTGCTGGCCGCCGGCGCCGCCTGAACGCATGGTGTCCACGCGGACATCGGATTCCTTGATGTCGATCTTGATGCTGTCGTCGATGACGGGGAAGACCTGCACGCTCGAGAACGAGGTGTGCCGTCTCGCGTTGGAATCGAACGGCGAGATGCGCACCAGGCGATGCACGCCGGCTTCCGTCTTCAGCCAGCCATAGGCGTTATGCCCGGAGACCTGGATGGTCGCGGACTTGATCCCGGCCTCTTCGCCCTCGGATTCTTCCAGAAACTCGACCTTGAAGCCGTGGTTTTCGGCCCAGCGCGTGTACATGCGCAGCAGCATCTGCGCCCAGTCCTGGCTCTCGGTGCCGCCGGCGCCGGCATGAACCTCGAGATAGGAATCGAAGCGGTCGGCCTCGCCCGACAGCAGCGCCTCGAGCTCGCGCCGCGCCACTTCCTTCTTGAGGTTCTTCAGCGCAGCTTCGGCTTCCGCAACGACGCCGTCATCGCCCTCGGCCTCGCCGAGCTCGATCATGCCGATGTCGTCTTCGAGCTCCTGCTCGACCTTGCCGATACCTGAGAGCGCATCCTCGAGCGAGGTGCGCTCCTGCATCAGCTTCTGGGCTTTCTGGGGATCGTTCCAGAGGTTGGGATCTTCTGCGAGCTTGTTCAGCTCAGCGAGGCGCGCCGTCGATTTCTCGACGTCAAAGATGCCTCCTCAGCAGCCCGACTGACTGCTTGATCTCTTCTACCAACCGTTCGATTTCGGCGCGCATGTCGTTCTCTGGTTTCGCGGAACTGGTCCCGCAAGCAATTGAGGTTGGGATGTAGCGGCGGCGGCTGCAAAGCGCAACCGCCGGGACCGCGATCGTCTGTCTTGTCCTGAGCCTTAAAGCGCGATGCGATCAGGATCAATCGTCATCGCGCTTTAGGTTGTTGTTTAAGCATGATCTTTTCGGAAAACCGCTGCGCACTTTTCCGGATCAAGCTTTAGTACAGCCCGCCGGTGCCCGGCCGCATGAAGAAGCCGGAATCCGGCTGCTGCTGCTGCGAGGCCGGCATGCGCCCGTCGGCGTCGGCAACGCCGATGACCGAATAATTGTCCGGCGGGGCCGTGCCCGGCTTGAAGGCTTCGAGGATGGTTCCGCCGGTCTCGCCGGGGCCGGCGCGCATGCCGGTCTTGGCGACGACACGCACGAGCTTGATGCCGGCCGGCACCTTGAACGGCACAGCGGGCTTGTCGGCGAGCGCGAGCTTGAGGAAATCGCGCGCGATCGGAGCTGCCAGATGGCCGCCGGTCGCGGCATTGCCCTTACCCAGCGGACGCGGCTTGTCGTAGCCCATATAGATGGCGACGGCGATATCGGGCGAGAAGCCGACGAACCAGGCGTCCTTGGCCTCGTTGGTGGTGCCGGTCTTGCCGGCGACGGGTTTGCCGACGTCCTTGATGACCGTGGCCGTACCGGCCTGCACAACGCCTTCCATCAGCTCGGTGATCTGATAGGCGGTCATGGAGTCCAGCACCTGCTCGCGGCGGTCGATCAGCTGCGGCTCGGGCTGGTTCTTCCAGCCGCCCGGCGCGTCGCAGCCGCGGCATTCGCGCTGGTCGTGCTTGAAGATGGTGTGGCCGTAACGGTCCTGGATGCGGTCGATCAGCGTCGGCTTCACGCGGCGGCCGCCATTGGCGAGCATCGAGTAAGCCGTGACCATGCGCATCGCCGTGGTCTCGCCGGCGCCCAGCGCATAGGAGAGATAGTTCGGCAGCTCGTCATAGACGCCGAAACGGCGGGCGTATTCGCCAATCAGGGGCATGCCGATGTCCTGCGCGAGGCGCACCGTCACGGTGTTCAGCGACTGGCGCAGCGCGTTGCGCAGCGTCACCGGTCCCTGGAACTTGCCCGAGGAGAAGTTTTCAGGCCGCCACACGCCGGCGCCCTGGCCCTGATCGATTTCGATCGGCGCATCGAGCACGACGGTCGAGGGCGTATAGCCGTTGTCGAGCGCGGCCGAGTAGACGATCGGCTTGAACGACGAACCCGGCTGCCGATAGGCTTGGGTGGCGCGATTGAACTGGCTCTGGTCGAACGAGAAGCCGCCGACCATCGCGAGCACGCGGCCCGTCCAGGGATCCATCACAACCATGGCGCCGGAGACCTCCGGGATCTGGCGGAGCCGGTACTGGCCCTCGACGGGCTGGCCGTCCTTGTAGAGCGGATCGGCATAAATGACGTCGCCGGGCTGAAGCACCTGAGACACGGCCGTCGGTGTCTTGCCCTTCGTGCCGCCCTGCAAGGCCCGCGCCCAGCGCACGCCGTCGACAGTGACGATTCCGGTCTCGCGCTGCTTGCTCACCGCGCCGCCGAGCTCGCGGCTCGGCTGGAAGCCGATGCGCGCCGACTGGTCGCTGGTCTCCAGCACCACCGCCATGCGCCATGGCGAGATGTCGGAGAGCGATTTGATCTCGGCGAGCTTCACGCCCCAGTCGCCCGAAACATCGAGCTTGCTCATGGCGCCGCGATAGCCCTGCTGCTCGTCGTAGTTCACAAGGCCGGCGACCATGGCCTTGCGCGCCATGACCTGGATCTTCGGATCGAGCGTGGTGCGAACCGACAGGCCGCCTTCATACAGCTTCTTCTCGCCGTAGCGTTCGAAGATGTCGCGGCGGACTTCCTCGGCGAAATATTCGCCGGCGAAGGTGTGGGCGCCATTGGACCGGCTGGTGACGGCCAGCGGCTCCTTGCGCGCCTTGTCGGCGTCGGCCTGCTTGATCCAGCCGTTCTCGAGCAGACGGTCGATCACATAATTGCGGCGCTCGATGGCGCGGTCGCGGTTGCGGACCGGATGCAGCGTCGCCGGCATCTTCGGCAGCGCCGCCAGATAGGACGCTTCCGCCACCGTCAGCTCGTTCACCGACTTGTCGAAATAGACCAGCGAGGCGGCGGCGATGCCGTAGGCGCCGAGGCCCAGATAGATTTCGTTCAGGTACAGCTCGAGGATCTTGTCCTTCGAGTAGGTTTTCTCGATGCGCATCGCCAGCAAGGCTTCCTTGATCTTGCGGGCGAAGGAGACCTCGTTGGTCAGCAGGAAGTTCTTGGCGACCTGTTGGGTGATGGTGGACGCACCCTGCGGGCGGCGGTTGGAGCCGTAGTTCTGCAGATAAAGCAATCCTGCGCGCGCCATGCCGGTGTAGTCGATGCCGCCGTGCTCGTAGAAATTCTTGTCCTCGGCGGCCAGGAACGCGTTGATCACGAGCTTGGGCACGGCCTGGATCGGCAGATACAGCCGCCGCTCCTTGGCGTATTCGCCGAGCAGCGAACCGTCGACCGCGTGCACGCGGGTCATCACCGGCGGCTCGTAATCCTGAAGCTGAGAATAGTCCGGCAAGTCCTTGGAGAAATGCCAGATCAGGCCTGCCACGGCCCCGACACCGACAAGGAACACCACCGTTCCCGCGGCGAACAGGAAGCCCATGAACCGCACCAGCAAGCGCATTATCAGTTTATCCGTTCAAACTCTGGATCAGCCCAGTATCAGCCCATAGCGACCCCAAATGGCCGCCAACCTCACGTCGCGAATTCGCCGGCCTACGCAATCACATCAGTGCCGGACTTCCGACGCTTGCCGAGCAGGATTCTCGCCGATTCCGACCCCCCTGCGGGGTTTTTATAGAGCGTCCGCTGTGGCCAAACTAGGGCCTTTGGATCGGGAGGGATCAACCCATTCAGTTCGGAGTCCCGGCCGTGGCCATCCGCTTGGTCAAAAATCCGTCGATTGCCTGTGCCATCGAGCCCACGGCACGCGACCGCCACCCCTCGGAGACCAGGTGCTCGAGATCCCCCTTGTTGGAGACATAACCGATCTCGACCAGCACCGAGGGCACGTCGGGCGCCTTCAGCACCCGGAAGCCGGCGGACTTCAGGGGATGCTTGTGCATCCGCACCGTCGCCTTCATTTCACCCATCAAGAGGCGGGCGAAACGGTTTGAAAATGTGCGGGTTTCCCTCTGCGTGAGGTCGATCAGGATATCGGCGACGTCGTTGGGCTCCTCGGCGAGGTTGAAGCCGGCGATCGCATCGGCCCGGTTCTCGGCGTCCGCCAGCCGCTGGGCCTCGGCGTCGGACGCCTTATCTGAGAGCGTATAGATGGTCGCGCCCTGCGCATCGCCCTCGGCACGAGGCAGCGCATCGGCATGAATCGAGACGAACAAAGCCGCCTTGTGGTTGCGGGCGATCTTGGTCCGGTCATTGAGGGGGATGAAGGTGTCGTCGTCCCGCGTCATCACCACGCGGTATTTGCCGCCCTTTTCCAGCTTGTCCCGGAGCGCCAGGCCAAAAGCGAGCACCAGGTTCTTCTCGCTCTCGCCTCCCGACTGCGTGCCGTTGTCGATGCCGCCATGGCCGGGATCGATCACGACCACCGGCCGGTCGTCGGCCTTGTGCTGCGCGGCATCCGCGGTTGCCTTGGCGGGAACCGTGGCCGGCGGCGCCTCGGCGATCGCGGGCCGCAGCTCGGGACGGTTTTCAGGGCTGAGCGATGCCACGAAGGCGGCGCGCTCGATCTCCTCCAGCTCGAGCACGAGCCGGGCCGGCTGGCCGTTGGCGGCTTCGACCACGTAGGAATTGGCGATCTTTGCCGGCCCCGTCAGGTCGAACACGATTCGCGAGCCGCCGGGCATGACCAGACCGTAGCGGAAAGCCTTGATCAGCCCCCGCCCCCCGCTCCCGGTGCCGGCAGGCAGCTGGAAATTGACTTGCGGCACGTCCACCACCACGCGGAAGGGGTCGGCCAGCGTGGCGGTGCGGAAGGTAACGGTCCGGTCGAGGTCGAGGACGAAGCGGGTCTGCTTGCCATCTCCGGCCAGCCGGGCGGCCGAGGCCACCGGAAAATTCGCTGCGGCAACAACGGGCTGCGGCTGGCTTTCCGCAGCAATGAGGCGCGAGGAATCAGCACACGGCAGCGCTGCGATGCACAGCAACACGCCTCCCAGCAAAACCCGTCGATTTGTGCGGCTCGCCACCGATTCCGTGCCTCCGAGCAGCCCTCTTAACGCAATAGAACCACAGGGTTAATCGCTCTTTAATGACAGAAGCGCGAAACTCGGCGACTGTGACCGCCGTGCGACGCTTCCCTTGCACGGATGGCTCATTCCTCGTATGTACGGAATGCTGACGGCCGATATTTCAGGTTGTGTCGCATTCAGCCTCCCGGCGCTGCGCCGGAACTCCCAAGTTTTGGGGATTCCAGCGTTTTCCGCTTCCCTCTAAGACCAGCGCGGTGCGCGGCAGCGAGGTGGAGCGGGTCAGGCACCGGCGGCGGACGGTCTCGGGTTACCACTCATGTTACCGGGACGGTTCTGACGGCGGCGTAACCCATTACCCGGTCCCTTGATCCCAAGGGGGCGGTTCGTGATCCCCAAGGCGAGCGCGCTTGCGCCGTGCCTGGCCAGCAGCAACTGAAAGGGCGGCCTCGTCGCCCAATGTTTCATACGGGCCGACGCTTGATGCGCCAGACTGTGCCGACGAAATCTGAAGGACCATTCGCGACGCTGCGGAGTGACAATCCCGCGCGTCGCAACGGTCCTGAAGCTTCCGGTTCGGCAAGGCGCGAGAGACGGCGTTTCGGCCTTCCCCTCACCCCCGAATCAGGTGGACCGTCGCGTCACCCGGCGGCGCGATACGCGCCCACGGTTTATCGCGTCCGCCGCCGCCAAGAGTTAAGACATGCCCAACAAGATGTTGATCGATGCCACCCACCCGGAAGAGACCCGGGTCGTCGTGGTCCGCGGCAATCGCGTCGAAGAGTTTGATTTCGAAACCGCGCAACGCAAGCAACTGCGCGGGAACATCTACCTCGCCAAGGTCACAAGGGTCGAACCCTCGCTCCAGGCCGCCTTCGTCGAATATGGCGGCAATCGCCACGGCTTCCTCGCCTTCAGCGAAATCCATCCCGACTATTATCAGATCCCGGTCGCCGACCGGCAGGCGCTGATCGAGGCCGAGGAGCAGGCCCATCGCGAGGCCGAGGAAGAGAGCGAGAACCGCTCGCACGGCCGCCGCCGTTCGCGCCACCGCAACGCCCGCCGCCGCGGTCATGGCGAGCGCGTGCGCAGCGACATCGTCGAAGGCCTCGAGGTCGGCGCCGATCCCGCAGCCCAGCCCTCGGAGGGCGAGGCCCCGCACACGGAAGGCGCGCCGTACGAGGGCGAGCATCTGCACGCCGATGCGGAGCACCGCGGCGAGCACGAAAGCCACGATCACCACGACCACGATCAGGGCGAACATGCTCATGGCGAGCATGATCACGACGATCATCATGCCCATGATGACGAGCACGCCGGGGAGCGCGACCCCGGTCACGATCACCAGCGCGATCATCACGACCACGATCACCACCATGATCATCACGACCATGATCATGCCGACGAGACGCCCGCGCCTGTCGCGGCCGTCGGCGCCGAGCCCGTGGTCGCGGCCGAGGCCGGTGCCGAGCCGCAGGATGCCCAGACCTTCGAAGCTCACGTTCCTGAAGCCCATGCGGAAGCTCTGGCTGAGGCCGTGACATCGGCCGCCGAGCCGGCCGATGCGATGTACGCCGACGGCGAGAATGCCGAGACGTCCGCCGAGGCTGCGGAAGCAACCACCGAAGACGACGAAGACGAGGACGAGGACGGCGAGGAAGCCGAAGAGGAAGTCGTCGAATCCGTCGGCGGCGACGATGTGCTGGAGGAAGTGCCGGAGCGCACCTTCCGTCCGCGCCGTCAGTACAAGATCCAGGAAGTCATCAAGCGCCGCCAGGTGATGCTGGTGCAGGTGGTCAAGGAAGAGCGCGGCAACAAGGGCGCGGCGCTGACGACCTACCTCTCGCTCGCCGGCCGCTATGCCGTGCTGATGCCCAACACCGCGCGCGGCGGCGGCATCAGCCGCAAGATCACCAGCGCGCAGGATCGTTCGCGCCTGAAGGAAGTGGTGCAGGATCTCGACGTGCCCGAGGGCATGGGCATCATCCTGCGCACGGCAGGCGCTTCCCGCACCAAGCCCGAGATCAAGCGCGACTTCGAATATCTGATCCGGATGTGGGAAACGGTACGCGACCTCACGCTGAAGTCGCAGGCCCCGACCCTCGTCTACGAGGAAGGCTCGCTGATCAAGCGCTCGCTGCGCGACCTCTACAACAAGGAGATCGACGAGATTCAGGTCGCCGGCGAATCCGGCTACCGCGAAGCCCGCGATTTCATGAAGATGCTGATGCCCGCCAATGTCGGCGCGGTGAAGCAGTATCGCGACGGCCAGCCGCTGTTCTCGCGCATGGGCGTCGAGAGCCAGCTGGACGCGATGTTCTCGCCGACCGTGCAGCTGCGCTCCGGCGGCTACATCGTGATCAACCAGACCGAAGCGCTGGTCTCGATCGACGTCAACTCCGGACGATCGACGCGGGAGCACCATATCGAGGACACCGCGCTCAAGACCAATCTGGAGGCGGCCGAAGAGGTCGCCCGCCAGCTCCGGCTGCGCGACCTCGCGGGCCTGATCGTCATCGACTTCATCGACATGGACGAGAAGCGCAACAACCGCGCGGTCGAGCGCAAGCTGTCCGATTGCCTCCGGCAGGATCGCGCGCGCATCCAGGTCGGCCGCATCTCGCATTTCGGCCTGCTCGAGATGTCGCGCCAGCGCATCCGCGCCAGCGTGCTGGAGAGCTCGACCGATCCGTGCCCGCATTGCGGCGGCACCGGTCACGTCCGTTCGGTGTCTTCGGTGGCGCTGCAGCTGCTGCGCGGCCTCGAAGAGATCCTGATGAAGGGCGCGACCCACAATCTCGTGGTCCGCACCCGCACCGACGTCGCGCTCTATGTGCTGAATCACAAGCGTGGCCATCTGCGCGACCTCGAGAACAGCTTCAAAGTCACGCTGTCGGTCATCGCCGATCCCACCGTCAGCGGACCGCAGGCATATGTGATCGACCGCGGCGAGCAGGTGCACACGCTCGAAGCCGCCAAGGCGCTGCTCGCTGCGCAAGTGGCTGCGAGCCCGCCGCCACAGGTCGAAGAAGCCTATGACGACGAGGATGGCTTCGACCTTGAGACTGAATCCGAGGTCGAGACCGACGAGACCGAAGGTCTTGCTGACGAGCAGGCTGCCGGCGAGGCAGCCTCCGAGCAGGACGGCCAGCGCCGCAAGCGCCGTCGCCGCCGGCGCGGCCGCGGTAGCCAGCGCGAGGGGGAGTTGCGCGAGGATACCGCCCCCACGCTCCCCGAAGCGGCCGTGATGGCCGGTGAAGGTGAAGACGATACCGAGTCCGAGCAGGACGGCGAGGAAGGCGAGGAACAGGCAGCCCGTGGCGAGCAGCAGGGCAGCGGCGAGCGCCGGCGTCGGCGTGGTCGCCGCGGCGGACGTCGCCGTCGCGGTGGCGGCGAGGAAGGTCTCGCCGGCTCCATCGGTGACGAGCTCGGCGCCAGTCAGCCGTCGGAGGCGACCGACGCGGTTGCCGATTTCGACGGCTTCGGCAGCGAGGCTGCGCCCTCCATCGCACAGGCCGAGCACATCCAGGCCGAGCACACCACCGAGCCGCAAATCGAGCAGCCCGAACCGCGCGCCGAGGCGCCGACCCAGCCGGAGCCGGCTTCCGCCACGACGACGGCAACGTCAGAAGAAGAGTCCGCCGGCGACAAGGCCGCGCGGCGCCGCTCCACGGTCCGGGAAAAGGTGAGCTTCCTGGTGAACAGCCAGCCCGAGCCGGCAACGCCGGTCGCGCAGGTAAACGAGCCGGTCGCTGCGCCGGCACCCGAGCCTGCGCCGGAGCCCACGAGCGAAACGCCGGCGGCCCCACGCCGCGCCGGCTGGTGGTCGCGCCGCTTCGGCGGCGGCGAATAACAGGGACATCCAGATGAAACCGCCCGGCCAAACCGGGCGGTTTTTGGTTGACGAGGTCAGTTTCGATGCGACGTGCAATAGTTCTCGGCGGTGGCATGATCGGTGTGAGTGCGGCGCTGCACCTGCAGCAGCGCGGCTGGTCCATCACGCTCGTCGACCGCAGGGAGCCGGGTCGCGAGACCAGCTACGGCAATGCCGGGATGATCCAGGCGGAAGCGGTACGCCCCTATCCCATGCCGCGCGACTTCGCTTCGCTCTTGAAGATCGCGACCGGCCGCACCAACGACGTGCGCTACAGCCTCTCCTCCCTCCATCTCCACATCGAGCCCCTGCTCCGCTACTGGTGGCATTCGGCGCCGAAGCGGCATCGCGAGGCGATCGAGGCATGGGCACGGCTGATCGCCTACGCGACGGCCGAGCACGACATCCTGATCCGCGAGGCCCATGCCGATAATTTCATCCGCCGTGCCGGCTATCGAGCGTTGTTTCGCGATCCCGCTTCATTGGATCTCTCGATCAAGGCCGCGGAAGAGGATCAGCGCGAATTCGGCGTGAACTTTCGCGTGCTGTCGGGCAGCGAGCTTGCCAAGGCCGAGCCGATCCTGCGCGACGATCTCCCCGGCGCGATCCATTGGCTCGACACCTGGACCGTGTCGGATCCCGGCGCACTGGTCACCGCCTATGCCGAGTTGTTCGAGCGCCTCGGCGGCACGATCGTGCTCGGTGATGCGCAGTCGCTGCAACAGACCGCGACCGGCTGGTCGGTCGGTACCGACGGCGGACGCCTCGATGCTCCCGACGCCGTCGTGACGCTCGGGCCGTGGTCGCCCGACCTCCTCCACAAATTCGGCTATCGCATCCCGCTGGTGCGCAAGCGCGGCTACCACATGCATTACAGCGGCGGCGCTTCGCTCGACCTGCCGCTGATCGACAAGACCGGCGGCTATGCCATGGGTCCGATGGCCAAGGGCATTCGCATCACGACGGGAGCGGAGCTGACGGGGCCGGATGCGCTGGCAACACCGGTGCAACTCGCCAGCGCCGAAGCCTCGGCACGCGAGCTGATCGACCTCGGCAAGCGGGTCGAGCCGGACCCGTGGTTCGGCACTCGGCCCTGCACGCCCGACATGCTCCCGGTGCTCGGCCGCGCCCCGCGCCACCCCGGCCTCTGGATGAACTTCGGCCATGGTCATCAGGGCTTTACGCTGGGACCCGCGACCGGACGCCTGCTCGCCGAGATCATGAGCGGCGAGACGCCGGCGGTCGATCCCACGCCATACCGGCCCGAGCGGTTCTAACTCCCTGCTTTCGCGGCGAGGACTGCGAGCGCGGCCGACAGGCGCATCAGCGGGTCGTCCCATTCGCGCGGCCTGCGCTGGCGGAACAGCCGCATGGTCGGATACCAGGGAGTGTCCTCGCGATCGCGCAGCCAGCGCCAGTCGAGCGCGTAAGGCGTGAGCATCCACACCGGACGGCCGAGCGCGCCGGCAAGATGCGCGACCGACGTGTCGACGGCGATGACGAGATCAAGCGACGCGACGGCCGCCGCCGTATCGGCGAAATCGCCGAGGGCGGGGGCAAGATCGACGATATCGCGGTTGAGAGCCGCGAGGACCGGACCATCGTCGGGGCGCGGCTCCTTTTGCAGACTGTAGAGCTGCACGCCCGGCATCACCAGGCGCGGCAGCACGGCCTCGGCCGACAGCGAGCGCTGCCGGTCGCCCTTGTGCCTGATATTCCCGGCCCAGGCCACGCCGACCTTCAGGGCCGTCACGCCGGCGAGCGCAGCCCGCCAGCGCAAAAGTCTTGCGGGATCGGCATGCAGATACGGAACGTCGGCCGGAATGGTGTCGAGCGTGGTGCCGAACACGCGCGGCAGGCTCATCAGCGGCAGTTGCAGGTCGAACGGCGGCAGCGGTTCGCCGCGCGGGATCACGGTCACATCGGGCAGCGTTCGCAGCAGGGAGGCGAGTGCGGGCTGCACCTGGAGGACGATATTTCCGCCCCTCGCCGTCACCATCGGCAGATAGCGCACGAAATGCAGCGCGTCGCCGAGCCCGTATTCGGCAAACAGCAGCAATGTGCGGCCATCGAGCGGCTCCCCCTGCCATTCCGGCTCGCTGAATGTGGGGTCACCGTCCGAGAGCGCCTTGGATTTGTGCCGCCACCGATACGCTTCGAAGCCATTGGCGAAGTCACCGTTCATCAGCAGCAAGTGTGCGTGATTGTACTGGGCGAGCGGCTGCTCGGGATCGAGCGCAACCGCATGGCGCGAGACCGCGAGCGCCTCGTCGATCTCTCCGGCATTGCGCAGCGCCACCGCCAGATTGGCGTGGCCCTTGGCATAGCCCGGATCGGCGGCAACCGCGCAGCGATGGGCGGCAACCGCGTCGGCGACGCGCTCCTGCTTTTCGAAGATGATGCCGACATTGGTGTAGGCCGGCGCGTGATCGGGCTTGAGCAGCAGAGCGCTTTCACAGCATGCGATCGCCTCATCGAGCGCGCCGAGCTCGGAGTAGCAGGCGCCGAGATTGGTTGCGATCACATGGTCCGCCGGATCGAGCGCAAATGTCCGTCTGTAGACCTCGGCAGCCTCGCGCAGCTGACCATCCTCGTGCAGGACGAGGCCGAGCAGGCGCAGCGCCGCGATGTTGTCCGGCCCAAGCGCGACGGCGCGGCGGTACTGCTCGATGGCGTCCCCGAGCAATCCCTGCCGATAGAGCGCCGCGCCAAGATTGCAGAGCAGCCCCGGATTGTCCGGATCGGCGTCGAGGGCGCGACGATAGGCGGCCGCGGCCTCGTCCAGCCTGTCCTGGTCCGCAAGGACGTTGCCGAGATTGAGCCAGGCGCCGCGATAAGCGGGCTCGCGCGCAATCAGCGCGCGATAGGCCTCTTCCGCTTCGGTCAGCCGTCCCTGCTCGGCCAGCGCGACGGCGAGGTTGAAACACGCCCGCGTCAGATGCGTATCGAGCATCATCGCACGGCGATAGGCGACCTCGGCCTCGCCGAAACGCGCGAGCTCGCCGAGCGCCACGCCAAGCTTGTTGTGAAGGCCGGCGTCGTCCGGGCGCCGGCGGAGCGCCCGCTCGAACGCGGCCACGGCCCCCTCATGCTCGCCCTTCACCGCCAGCGCATCGCCCAGCGTGACCAGCGCTGGCGCGTGGTCGGGATCGATGTCGAAGAGGCGGCCGAGCAGCGCGGCGCCGTCGGCGGCACGATCCGTGACGAAGGCGGCGACGGCGGCCAGATGCAGCGCCGGGAGGTGATCCGGCTCGGCCCTCAGGACCTCCTCGCACAAGGCATCCGCCTGCTCCGGCCGGCCCGCCGCAAAATGCTCCGCCGCCTGCACCATGATCGGATTCACAGCCGCATTGCCCACGATACCCCCACCCTTTCGAGATCCGAGATGCAGGTTGAACGCGCGAGGTCGAAAATTCCGTCAGTCCGCGCGCACGGCGCAATATCGAAATCGCCGGGGCAAGCGCCCAAAGAAAAAGGGCTGATCGAGGATATCGACCAGCCCGGTTACTTCAGGACCTGACGGCGCATGCGCCGCCGCAGGCGATCGCCGGATCAGTCCGTCGTGATCGCCGTCTCCATGTCGGTCGGATCGATCTGCTTGGCGAGGTTGGCGTTGAGCTTGTCGCGGTCGAGCTCGCCTTCCCACCAGGCCACGATCACGCAGGCGACGCCGTTGCCGCACAGATTGGTCAGCGCACGGCACTCGCTCATGAACTTGTCGATGCCGAGCACGATCGCCATGCCCGGCACGAGGCGTGGATCGACCACGGCGAGCGTCGCCGCCAGCGTGATGAAGCCCGCGCCGGTGATGCCGGAGGCGCCCTTCGAGGTCAGCATCGCCACGACCAGGATCGTGAGTTGCTGGCCGAAGGAAAGATCGACGCCGAGCGCCTGCGCGATGAACAGGGTCGCCAACGTCATGTAGATGTTGGTGCCGTCGAGGTTGAACGAGTAGCCCGTGGGCACCACGAGGCCGACCACCGACTTGGAGCAGCCGAGCCGCTCCAGCTTCTCCATGAGGGACGGCAGCGCGCTTTCCGAGGACGAGGTGCCGAGCACGATCAGCAGCTCGTCCTTGATGTAGGCCAGGAACTTGAAGATCGAGAAGCCGGCCATGCGCGCGATGAGGCCGAGCACGACGAACACGAACAGTGCCGCGGTGACATAGAACGTGGCGATCAGGCCGAGCAGGTTAAGGATGGCGCCGGTACCGAACTTGCCGATCGTATAGGCCATCGCACCGAACGCACCGATCGGCGCCGCGCGCATGACGATCGAGATGACGCCGAACACCGCGTGCGCAGCATCGTCGATGAAGCTGCGAATCGTATGGCCGCGCTCGCCGAGGCTCATCAAAGCAAAGCCGAACAGCACCGCGAACAGCAGCACCTGCAGAATTTCGCCTTGTGCGAAGGCGCCGACCACGGTGTCGGGAATGATGTGCAGCACGAAGTCGACGGACCTCTGGCCGGCCGCCTGCTTGGCGTAGCCTGCAACGGCCGCCTCGTTCGCCGCCGCATTGCCGAAGCCGGAGCCCGGCTTGACGAGATTGCCGACGATGAGACCGATCACCAGTGCGAAGGTCGAGACGACCTCGAAATAGACCAGCGCCTTGACGCCGATGCGGCCGACCTTCTTGGCGTCCTGGATATGGGCGATGCCGGAGACCACGGTGCAGAAGATGATCGGGGCGATCACCATCTTGATCAGCTTGATGAAGCCGTCGCCGAGCGCCTTGATCCATTCGTTGGTGGCGAACTGAGGCCACAGCCAGCCGACGATGGCGCCGAGCACGATCGCGATCAGCACCTGGACGTAGAGGACCTTGTACCACGGCTTGGCGACGGGCGGCGCGACCGGCGCTCCCGCCATCGTTGTCGTCGTCATGGTTTCACTCCCCCTCAAAACATCTGGCCAGCCAAGATCAACTTGGCCGGCCCTGTCAATTGGAACTGCTGGTTGTAGCGCGCCTTACCCGCGGCGCTCGACGATCCGGCGTGCCGCCGGCATCAGGGCCGCGCCGAGCGCATTCTTGACCAGCGAGGCCGCAATGAACGGCACGATGCCGACCTGCCAGGCCTTGGCGGCGCCGAGACCCAGGCCAAAAGCCAGCCAGCCGAAGCCGGTGGCCAGAATGACGATATGGCCAACGGCCATCGCCGCAAACAGCAGCATCACGCTGCGATCCCAGCCGCGCTCGGCGAGCCAGCCGGTCACGAAGGCGGCCAGCACGAAACCGAACAGATAGCCCGCGGTCGGGCCGACCAGCGGCGCAATCCCACCCACGGGACCGGCGAACACCGGCAGCCCGATCGCGCCCTCGGCGAGGTAGGCAATCATGGTTGCGCTGCCAAGGCGCCAGCCATAGGCGGCGCCGATCATCAGCACCACCAGCGTCTGCAGGGTCATCGGCACATAGGGCAGCGGCAGGTTCACCTTGGCTGACAGCGCCATCAGCGCGGTGCCGAGCGCAATCAGCACGACGGCACGCAGCGCGCCGACGGCTTCGCCCGGCCGGGTCGGCCACATCAAAGCGGCGAGAGAGGAATGTGGCGCAGCGGCGGACGGGACGGATCGGTCTGACAAGTTGAACTCCGGAAAGCTGAAGAAAACTGGCGCAGTTATTTAAGCCACTCAGCAATCCGGTCAACTGCCTCGCGCATCTCATCGGGCGAGCGGGCATAGGAAAACCGTACGAATGAACGGCCATGGATCGGATCGAAATCGAGGCCGGGCGTTGCCGCCACGCGCGCCTGCTCCAGCATCTGCTTGGCGAACTCGAAACTGTCCGAGGTGAAATCCGAGACGTCGGCGTAAAGATAGAAGGCGCCATCGGCCGGCAGGAATCTCGTCAGTCCGGCCTTGGGCAATCCATCGATCAGGATACGCCGGTTTTCCTGATAGCCGTGCTTGATCTCCTCCATCTCTGCCGCGCCGTCGAAGGCAGCCTCTGCCGCGATCTGCGACAGCGACGGCACCGAGATCGAGAGGTTCTGCTGGAGCCGCTCGATCGGCCGCACCAGGATCTCTGGCACGACCATCCAGCCGACGCGCCAGCCCGTCATGCAAAAATACTTCGAGAACGAGTTGATCACGAGTGCGTGCTCGGACAGTGCCGCCGCCGTCACGGCCGGAAACGCGTAATCGAGCCCGTGATAGATCTCATCCGAGATGAAGCGGATGCCAGCGTCTTCCGCGGCCGCGATGAGACCGGCGAGCGCTTCGCGGGACATCATCGTGCCCGTCGGATTGGCGGGACTGCCGACCAGCACGCCCTTCAGCGGCGCCTTGCCGTGGGCGGCGATGAGCGCCTCACCGGTGAGCGCGTGGCGCGTCTCGTTCGTGGTCTCGATCAGCACCGGCTCGCAGCCGAGCGCGGTGAGGATGTGACGGTACGGTGGATAGCCCGGCACGGTCACGGCGACGCGATCGCCGGGCTCGAACATCGACAGGAAAGCCAGGATGAAGCCGCCGGAGGAGCCTGTGGTCACCACGATCCGCTCGGGGCTGACGTCGCAGCCATAGGTGTCGCGATAATGGCGCGCGATGCGCTCCCGCAGGCTGGGGATGCCGAGCGCGGAGGTATAGTCGATCCGACCGGCCTCCAGCGCCGCATGAGCGGCTGCGATCGCGGTCCTGGGCGCGCCGGCCGCGGGCTGGCCGACCTCCATATGGATGACATGACCGCCGGCGGCCTCGATTCGGGCCGCCGCCGCCATGACGTCCATCACCATGAACGGGGGAACATCGCTGCGGCGGGAGGGCTCGAGCCACTGCCCCAACCGGTTCCTCAATGTCGCATCCTGCATCGATTTCTGCTATTTCGCTGGCCGACCGGATCCGTCCGGTCCGGAAAACAGGGCGCTTGCGCCCCAGACTGGCCGTATTGTACGGCTCATAAAGGGCACGGCTCACAAGGGGCATATCGCGGATCCGGTCCGCCGCCAATCGCCAAACCAATCACGAAACTGCTGACCAAGACCGTTTGACCCAGACCGCTCGATGTTGCTCAGGATCGCATTGCGCCAGAAGGCCTCCGCTCTCACCGCCCTCGTCACGGCCGCGGCCATCGCGCTGACGCCGTTCTCGGCCGCGCGGGCACAGGCCAAGGGGCCGCCGGTCCTGCGCGACACCGAGACCGAGCAGCTGCTGCGCGAATACACCCGCCCGATCCTGCGCGTCGCGGGTCTGGAGAAGCAGAACATCCAGATGGTGATCATCAACGACGGCTCGTTCAACGCGTTCGTCGCGGACGGCCGCCGCATCTTCGTCAATTGGGGCGCGATCCTCCAGTCGGAGACGCCGAACCAGATCATCGGCGTGCTCGCGCACGAGACCGGACATCTGGCCGGCGGTCACCTGTCCAAGCTGCGCGAGCAGCTCGCCACGGCCCAGACCCAGATGATCATCGCGATGCTGCTCGGCGCCGGCGCGATCGCCGCCGGCAGCACCCGCAGCTCGAGCGCCGGCAACAACGGGCTGGCCAATGCCGGCGCAGCCGCGATCGCCGCTCCGCAGGAGATGATCCGCCGTACGCTGCTATCCTACCAGCGCCAGCAGGAGGAGAACGCCGACCGCGCCGGCGTGAAATTCCTGACGGCGACCCAGCAATCGCCGAAGGGCATGTACGAGACCTTCAAGCGCTTCACCAGCGAGAGCCTGTTCGCGTCGCGCGGCGCCGATCCCTATCTCCAGTCGCATCCGATGCCGGCCGAGCGCGTCGCCGCACTCCAGGAATTCGCAGGCACCAGCCCATACTGGAACAAGAAGGACGATCCCGCGCTTCAGCTCCGGCACGACATGGTCCGCGCCAAGATATCAGCCTTCATGGAGCGGCCGGAGACGGTGTACCGCCGCTATCCCCAGACCAACGACAGCCTGCCGGCGCGCTATGCCCGCGCCATCAGCACCTATCTGCATGGGGATTTGCGCAGCGCGCTCACCCAGATCGATGCGCTGATCCAGGTTCAGCCGAACAACCCGTACTTCTACGAAGTGCGCGGCCAGGCGCTTTTGGAGAGCGGCAAGCCGGCCGAAGCGATCGCTCCCCTGCGCAAGGCAGCGCAGCTCTCGAACAACGCCCCCCTCATCGAGATGTTACTTGGGCAGGCTCTGGTTGGAGCAGATAATAAGGCCTACACCGACGACGCCGTTCGGATTCTCCGCGCTGCGGTGGCTCGAGAGCCCGAGGCGGCGCTCGGTTATACCCAGCTCGCAATGGCCTATGGCCGGAAGGGAGACTACGCCGAGGCAGATCTCGCCTCGGCCCAGGCCGCTTACTTGCGCGGCGACAACAAGACCGCCCGCGAGCTTGCAACGCGCGCGAAAACCCGTTTCGCCATCGGCACGCCCGGATGGGTCAAGGCCGACGACATCGTGGCGGCGAAGCCGCCGCGCAACTGACGCAACTCGAACGACGCCCGATACCACGACGTCACGACACCGAGCTTAAGTCCGCCGGGACGTTCATCGAAACCTGCTTTGGATAAGAGGATTTACCTATGCCTTCGTTGCGCCTGCTTGCTCCCGCATTGTTCGCGCTCGCCATGTTCGGCGCAGCCGTGCCCGCGTCGGCCGACAGCTTCTCCGATGCCCAGCGCACCGACATCGAGGCCATCATCAAGAAGTACCTCGTCAGCCATCCCGAGGTGCTCGAGGAGGCCATGGCCGAGCTCAGCAAGCGCCAGGCCGCGGCCGAAACGCAGAAGCACGAAGCCAGCATTGCGCAGAATGCCGAAGCGATCTTCAACTCGCCGCGCCAGGTCGTGCTCGGCAACAAGGACGGCGACGTCACCTTCGTCGAGTTCTTCGACTACAATTGCGGCTACTGCAAGCGCGCCATGGACGACATGCTCACTCTCATGAAGAGCGATCCGAAGCTGAAGGTCGTGCTGAAGGAGTTTCCGGTGCTGAGCCAGGGTTCGGTCGAAGCGGCCCAGGTCGCAGTCGCGGTGCGGATGCAGGATCCCTCGGGCAAGAAATATCTCGACTTCCACCAGAGACTGCTCGGCGGCCGGGGCGCCGCCGACAAGGCGCGCGCGATTCAGGCGGCGAAGGAAGCCGGCCTCGACACGGCTCGAATCGAGAAGGACATCGCCAGCCCCGAGGTGCGCGCCACCATCGAGGAGAACTTCAAGCTTGCCGAAGCGATGGGCATGAACGGCACGCCGAGCTACGTCATCGGCAAGCAGATCGTGATCGGCGCCGTCGGCGTCGAAGGCCTCAGGGAAAAGATCGGCATTGCCCGCTGCGGCAAGGCGACTTGCTAGAGGCGACTTGCTGATCGCGCCTTGCACAACTCGTGCATGCAAAGGGCCGGCTGAAGAGCCGGCCTTTTCTTTCGCGCGCCAAACGTTGGCGTCTTCGTGCGAAGTCGTTCATCTGGCGTTCAACAAACAAATGACGCGGAACAGACGAAGTTCCGGAACAACTCAAATCTCCTTTCGTTGTCGGCGCGGGCAATGACGCAAGAGACACGTGAGGAGAATTTCGATGTTGAACCGCTTTATGATCTCGGTTGCCGCAGTCGCACTCGTCGCGGGGACCGGTCTGGCAAACGCACAGGGCACCATGGGCCGCGACAGCGGCGGCAGCGCCGGTGGCTCGCAGCAGATGCAGCAATCGCAGCCTTCCGGCGGCGCCGCAGAGCGCGGTGGCTCGATGGGTCGCGATTCCATGAGCCATGACAAGGGTACTGTCGGCCAGGCCGGCGGCTCCAGCACGATGAAGTCCGATCGCGCCTCCGAAGACAAGTCCGGTGCGATGAAGGAAGAGCGCCCGGGCGGCGCGATGAACAAGAACGCGGCCGAGGACAAGGCCGGCGCCACCAAGGGCCAGCGCACCGATGATCGCGCGCAGGGTCAAATGGACAAGTCCCAGCAGGACAAGTCCAAGAGCATGAGCCAGGACACCAGCAAGTCCGGCAGCAAGGACCAGAAGGACATGAAGGCTGAGGGCAGCAAGAGCGGCACCTCGACCAACAACGCCGAGAACCGGCCGGGCACCGGCACCAGCACGACCCAGAACGCGCAGGGCCAGAGTTCGACCACGGTCGGCCAGGCCGGTGCCGCTGCAAAGCTTTCGACTGAGCAGCGGACGCAGATCACGTCGGTGATCCGCGAGCAGCGCGTCGCTCCGGTAACGAACGTGAACTTCTCGATCTCGGTCGGCACCCGCATCCCGCGGGAGGGCATTACGCTGCACGCCCTGCCGTCGCGGGTCGTGACCATTTATCCGGAGTGGCGGTCCTACAGGTACGTCCTGGTCCGCGATGAGATCGTGATCATCGATCCGGACACCTACGAGATCGTCGCGGTCCTGAACGTCTAAGGCAGGACAGCGGCAACTTCGGGGGCGGGCAGCAATGCCCGCCCCCTTTGCATTCGGCCCGCAGCCACGCTTCGGACTGGTTAACAAGCAATTTCCGTAGTTTCCGCACAGATTTTTGCGCACTGGGTGAGGTGCCTGAACCCGCCCCTGAGGCCCTTCGAGGCTTCCCCTCACGCGCTTTGTTACCTATAACCCCGCCACGCCGAAGCACCTCTTCCGGGATTGGAATGGCCGAACCTGCAACCGACACGATCCTCGTCCTGAACGGGCCGAACCTCAACATGCTGGGGACGCGCGAGCCCGAAAAGTATGGTCATGCGACGCTGGCCGACGTCGAGGCGCTGTGCCGGGAGACAGCGGCGACCTTCGGCCTGAAGGCCGACTGCCGGCAGTCCAACCGCGAAGGCGAGCTGATCGACTTCATCCATGAGGCGCACCGGCGCAAGATGAAGGGCATCGTCATCAATGCCGGCGGCTATTCCCACACCTCCATCGCGCTGCACGACGCACTGCTCGCGGTGCAGATCCCGACGGTCGAGGTGCACGTGACCAACATCCATGCCCGCGAGAGCTTTCGTCACCATTCCTACACCGCACGCGCGGCCTTCGCCTCGCTCTGCGGTTTCGGCATCGAGGGCTACCGCCTCGCCATTCAGGGCCTTGCCGCCAAGCTCGGCATCAAGCCCAACGCCTGACGCTCCCTTCCAACAGAACATTCGGATCAAACAACATGGCGCGCCAGCCAGACGACAAAGCAGCCGCAAAGTTTTCCAGCGAGGATTCGGCGCTCATCCGCGAGCTTGCCTTGCTGCTCGATGAGACCAGCCTTACCGAGATCGAGATCGAGCGGGCGGGGCTGCGCCTGCGCGTCGCCCGCAACATCAGCGTGGCCGCGACCATGCCGATGCCGATGGCGGCCGCTCCTGCCGCCATGACGGCGGCTGCAAGCGCGACCGCCACTGCCGCTTCCGATCTGTCGAAGCATCCCGGCGCCGTGACCTCGCCGATGGTCGGCACCGCCTATTGGGCGCCGGAGCCGGGCGCAAAGCCGTTCATCGAGGTCGGCACCAAGGTCTCGGTCGGCCAGACGCTGCTGATCATCGAGGCCATGAAGACGATGAACCAGATTCCTTCGCCGCGCGCCGGCACGGTGACGCAGATCCTGGTCGAGGATGGCCAGCCGGTCGAGTACGGCGAGCCGCTCGTCATCATCGAGTGAGGGAGTGGCGAAGAGCGAGTGGCGCACAGCCACTCCTCCCTATTCGCCATTCGCTATTCCCCATTCGCCCCTGAGGCACCATGTTCGACAAGATCCTCATAGCCAATCGCGGCGAGATCGCCCTTCGCATCCTCAGGGCCTGCAAGGAGCTCGGGATCGCGACCGTCGCCGTGCACTCCACGGCCGACGCCGATGCCATGCATGTGCGGCTGTCGGACGAGAGCGTGTGCATCGGGCCGCCGTCGTCCAAGGACAGCTATCTCAACGTGCCCGCGCTGCTCGCGGCCTGCGAGATCACGGGCGCCGATGCCGTGCATCCCGGTTACGGCTTCCTCTCCGAGAACGCGCGCTTTGCGGAAATCCTCGCCGAGCACAATCTGCATTTCATCGGCCCGAAGGCCGAGCACATCCGCCTGATGGGCGACAAGATCGAAGCCAAGAAGACGGCGAAGCGCCTCGGCATTCCCGTGGTGCCCGGCTCCGACGGTGCGGTCGGTCCCGATGACGACGCGATGGCGATCGCCAGGAAGATCGGCTTCCCGGTGCTGGTGAAGGCGGCGGCCGGCGGTGGCGGCCGCGGCATGAAGGTCGCGCACGGCGAGGCCGACCTCCAGCTGGCGCTGTCGACCGCGGCCAACGAGGCCAGGTCCGCCTTTGGCGATGCTTCCGTCTATCTGGAAAAATACCTCCAGAAGCCGCGCCACATCGAGATCCAGATCCTCGGCGACGGCCGCGGCGGCGCGATCCACCTCGGCGAGCGCGACTGCTCGCTGCAGCGCCGGCACCAGAAGGTCTGGGAGGAAGGCCCCTCGCCCGTGCTGTCCGCCGCGGCGCGGGCCAAGATCGGCGAGACCTGCGCGAAAGCGATGCGCGAGATGAAATATCTCGGCGTCGGCACCATCGAGTTCCTGTACGAGGACGGCGAGTTCTACTTCATCGAGATGAACACCCGCATCCAGGTCGAGCATCCCGTCACCGAGAGCATCACCGACATCGACCTCGTGCTGGAGCAGATCCGCATCGCCGCCGGCGGCGACCTGCCCGCCAGGCAGGACGAAATCCAGGTCATCGGCCACGCGATCGAGTGCCGCATCAACGCCGAGAATCCGCAGACCTTCCGCCCCTCGCCCGGCCGGATCCTGCAATATCATCCGCCCGGCGGCCTCGGCGTCCGGATCGATTCCGCCGTCTATCAGGGCTACACGATCCCGCCCTATTATGATTCGCTGGTCGGCAAGCTGATCGTGCACGGCAAGACCCGCGCCGAATGCCTGATGCGGCTGCGCCGGGCGCTGGATGAGATGGTGGTCGAAGGCATCGAGACCACGCTGCCGCTGTTCCGGGCGCTGGTGCGCGAAGACGACATCATCAACGGCGACTACCACATCCACTGGCTGGAGCAGTACCTCGCCGGCAAGCCGGAACCCGAAGCGAGATAATCTTCTCCTTGTGGAACCCTTTGGCCCCAATCGCGTTCTGGACGGTTGGGGCTAGTTCCAAGGGGGCGTCTTGAACTCCATTGAACGCAGACAGGTGAACCGTCGTGACGGCTGAAGGCCAGCGACGGCGCGCATTCTGGCAGATCCTGCTGTTCGCGGCGGGCCTTTTGGTGCTGACCGTGATCAGTGCCGGCTCCGTCTACCTCGTCAACAAGGCGCGGGAAGACAGCAAATGGGTGGTTCACACCATCGAGGTGGAGAACCAGATCAACGCCCTGCTGCTCGAAGTCCGGCGCGCCGAGAGCAGCGCTCGCGGATTTCTCCTGACGCAGGGGGAGAACTTCAGGGACGACCACGAAAAGGCCGTGGCGGCAATCATCCCCGCCCTCGACAAGCTCACGCGCCTGAGCGGCGACAATCCAGGGCAACGCGAGAACGTCGAAAAGCTGAGCGCCGCGATCGAGACACGACTCGGCCAGTTCGTGCAGGAGATGGACTTCATCCGTCAAGGCCAGCCGGATAAGGCCGCCGCGCTCATCCGCGAAGTCGTGTCCACCGACGCTACAGCCGCAATCGCCAAGATAGCCACCGCGATGATCCAGGAGGAGGAGCGCCTGTTCCGCCTCCGCACCGCCAACGCCGACCGCAGCCAGACCCTCGCCGCGTCGATGACCGGCATCGGCTCCGGCCTCGTGGTCGTGCTGGCGATGCTCTCGATCTGGCTGGTGCGGCGGTCGGCCCGCGCCCGGGACGAAGCAGAATCGCGCCTGCGCGATGCCAACGTCAATCTGGAGGCCGTCGTCGACGAACGCACGGCAGACCTGCGCGAAGCCAACGACGAGATCCAGCGCTTTGCCTATATCGTCAGCCACGATCTGCGCTCGCCGCTCGTCAACATCATGGGCTTCACCAGCGAACTTGAGGAGCTCGGCGGCGACATCTTCCGCCGCATCAGCAGCCTCGCTCATGTCTCTGCTGAGGGCGCACCGCTGGCCCCCGCCGGGTCGGGCGAGATCGCGCTCGAAGGCGCCGACAAGCAGCTCTCGGAGGATTTTTCCGAAGCGCTCGTCTTCATCAAGACGTCGATCGCCAAGATGGACCGGCTGATCTCGGCCATCCTCAACCTCACGCGCGAGGGCCGGCGCGAATTCCAGCCGGTGAAGATCGACACGCGCGAGCTGATCGAGGCCATCGCCTCGACGCTGGCGCACCAGGCGGCCGAGGCGCAGGCCGAGATCCACCTCGAGCCCCTGCCGGACCTCGTGAGCGACCGTCTCGCACTCGAGCAGATCTTCTCGAACCTGATCGACAATGCGATCAAATATCTCAAGCCCGGCGTGCCCGGCGAGATCAGAATCCGCGGGCGCACCAAGCTCGGCTACGCTATCTTCGAGATCAGCGACAACGGCCGCGGGATCGATCCGAAGGATCACCAGCGGATATTCGACCTGTTCCGCCGCGCGGGAACCCAGGACAAGCCCGGCCAGGGCATCGGTCTTGCGCATGTCCGTGCACTTGTGCGTCGCCTCGGCGGCACCATGTCGGTATCATCGGAACTGAACGCGGGCAGCACCTTCACGATCACGCTGCCGATCGCCTGGAATGTGAGCAACCGGAACACAGATCGATGACCCAGCCTGTCACCATCATCATGATCGAGGACGACGAGGGCCACGCCCGCCTGATCGAACGCAACATCCGCCGCTCGGGCGTCAACAACGAGATCGTCTCGTTTGCCAACGGCACCGACGCGATGAAGCACCTGTTCGGCGCCGACGGCTCCGGGCTCGTGCAGAAGGGCAACGCGCTCCTAATCCTGCTCGACCTCAACCTCCCCGACATGACCGGGATCGACATCCTGAAGCAGATCAAGGAGAACAAATATCTGAAGGCCTCGCCCGTGGTGGTGCTGACCACCACCGACGATTCCCAGGAAATCAAGCGCTGCTATGAGCTCGGCTGCAACGTCTACATCACCAAGCCCGTCAACTACGAGAATTTCGCCAATGCCATCCGGCAGCTCGGGCTGTTCTTCTCGGTCATCCAGGTCCCGCCCGCCGCCACATGAACCAGCGCACGCCGACACTGCTCTACATCGACGACGACGACGCGCTGGCGCGCCTGGTCGACCGCGGCCTGACGCGGCGCGGCTACAGGGTCGTTCATGCCGCGAGCGGCGAGGAAGGTCTCGAGCGCATCCGCCGCGCCAGCGCCGAAGGCGGCATCGACGTCGTTGCACTTGACCAGTACATGCCGGGCCTCGACGGGCTGGAGACGCTCGAGCAGATCATGGCGATCCCGGACGCGCCGCCGGTCGTATTCGTCACCGCCTCGCAGGATTCGAGCATCGCGGTCACCGCGCTGAAGGCGGGTGCGGCCGACTATCTGGTGAAGGACGTCCAGGGCGACTTCATCCCGCTCCTCCATGTCGCCGCCGAGGGCGCGCTGCGCCAGGCCGCCTTGCAGAGGGCGCGCGAGGAAGCCGAAGCCGAGATCCACGCCTCGCGCGACCGCTACGCGGCGCTCGCCGCCGAACGCGAGCTCCTGCTGCGCGAGGTCAACCACCGTGTCGGCAATTCGCTCCAGATCATCGCCTCGTTGCTGCACCTTCAGGCGAGCTCCGCCGCGCAGGACGAGGTCAAGGCGGCACTGACCAATGCGATGGGCCGCGTCGCCGCGGTCGCGCAGGTGCACCGCCGCCTCTACACCTCGCAGGACCTGAAAAGCGTGGTCCTGAACCAGTATCTGGACTCGCTGCTCGAGGATCTCCGCCGCTCGGCCGAAGGCAACCGGATGTCGCGCCTGACGCTGAAGGCCGAGCCGATCGAGATCGATCCGGACCGTGCGGTCGCGGTCGGTATCATCGTCAACGAGCTGGTGATGAACGCGGTGAAATACGCCTATCCCGACGGCGCCGGCCCGATCCATGTCGAGCTGGTCTCGATGGGCGACGATCTCCTGCTCTCGATCACCGACGATGGCGTCGGCGACAACGTCAAGGCCGATCCGCGCTCCACCGGCATGGGCCAGCGCATCGTCGCCGCAATGGCCTCCAAGCTCGACGCCTCGGTCGAGCGCGATCCCGCGCACTCCGGAACCCGGGTCGTGCTGAAGTTCGGCCGCATGCCCGCAGCCCCCGGCAAGACCAGCACCGCCGCCGCGAGCTGACCTCGCGCCCGATTGCGCCACCCATCGCAACCGCATTGCGATCCTGCTATGATGGCAAACCATGACTTCGCGCGACTCTGCCCCGTCTGAAATCACGCCGGCCGTGCTGCTGCGCGCTTATGCCTGCGGCATCTTCCCGATGGCGGAAAGCGCCGACGATCCGACCCTGTTCTGGGTCGAGCCGGAATTGCGCGGCGTCATCCCGCTCGACGGATTTCGCGTCGCCTCGCGGCTTGCGCGTACCGTACGGTCCGACGCCTTTCGCGTGACCGTCAACACCGCGTTCAAGGCGACGATCGCCGGCTGCGCCGCGCCGCAGGCCGGACGCGAGGACACCTGGATCAACAAGCGCATCCGCGACCTCTATGGCGGCCTCTTCGAGCTCGGCCACTGCCACAGCGTCGAGGCCTGGCAGGGCGACGACCTCGTCGGCGGGCTGTACGGCGTGAGTCTCGGACGGGCCTTCTTCGGCGAGAGCATGTTCCACACCGCGCGCGATGCCTCGAAGGTCGCGCTGGTGCATCTGGTCGCGCGGCTCATCTATGGCGGCTTCGAGCTGCTCGACACCCAATATGTCACCGAGCATCTGAAGAGCTTCGGCGCGGTTGAGATTTCGCGGCGACGCTATACGGCGCTGCTCGACAAGGCGCTGGCAGGCGAGCCGGGCGATTTCCTGAGGCTCTCCGAAGGCGAAGCGATCCCCGGCGCACGCGCGCTCGAGATCATCGCCTCGCGGCAATGATCGACAGCCGGGCTCGATTTTAGCGGCCGAACCCGGGGATACCGAACAGACCTGGCCGCTGCTCCGGCGGCGGGGGTGGCGGAGCCGGTTGCTGCTGCGGCGGTGGCGGCAAGGGCTGCGGCGGACGCTGCTGCACGGCCTGCTTGGGCGCAGCCTTCTTCTGCGTGGGCGGCGCAGCTGCCGGCTTGGTCGCGGGATCCGGTGCCGCGGTCGCAATGGTCTGCTGCGGCTCTTTGCAGTCGGTCAGCCAGATGTCGTAGATCGGATGCTCGACGCCGTGCAGGCCCGGGCTTGCCGCATACATCCAGCCCGAGAAGATGCGCTTCACCTCGCCCTGCAAGGTGATCTCGTCGACCTCGACGAAGGCGTCGGTGTTGGTGGCCTCCGTCGCCGGCCGCGTATAGCAGGCGTCGGTCTTGACCCTCAGCGCACCGAATTGGACGGTCTCGCCGATCTCCTCGTCGAAATTGATGATGCGCCCGGTGATCTTGTCGAGGCCGGAGAAGGTCGCCTTCTTGTTCACGATCTTCTGGGCCGGCGGCTCGGTGACGACCTCGTCGCCCGGCTGGAGGCTCGCAGGGGTCTGCGGGACCGTGCCCGGCGCACCCTTCTGCTGGGGCTGGCGCTGACCAGGCGCACCTTGCGGACTGGGCGGCGCGATCGCCGTGGACGGCAGCTGGCTTGGCGGCGCGACGGTCGAGCCCGGCGGTGGCGCCAGCGGCTGGCTCTCGACCGGCCCCGGCATCACGTTACCTTGGCGGCCCTGCGGCGGCGGCATCGGGCGAGACGGCAGCACGCGGCCCTGCGGCGGCAGCTCCGGTACCTCTTCGTCGTCCTCGGGGACCTGCGGTTGCGGCTGGCCGCGCGGAATGCTGCCGGGCGGCCGCAGCGGCGGCGGATCCGAAAAGATCGTGCCGATCTGCGCCTGGGCCGGCGTCGCGACGGTCAGCACGGTGGCGGCCAGCAGTGCCGCAAGGCCTGTCAGGGAAAAGGTTTTGAACATCTCGCGCGGCTTCAACAGCGAATCGGGCTCGTTGGACATTTTACAGGGGATACCGCCGCTCGCAGGCCTCCGGTTAACACGGGGAATACGGCGGGGGAAGGGCGGCATCCCTGCCCTTCCCGGCGCGCTCTGGCCAGGCCAGCTCCCGGATGGGATAGTCATAGAATAGTTTTGGGATAGTCATGGCCCCTCCCCGGGGCCAAAGGCGGGCGTTGCGCCGAAATGACATCCAACGATCACAGGAAACTCCAAGGTCCCCTTTCATGCCCGTTGTGCTCGATCCCGACGCCGTCGCCGTCTACAAGGCCTTCCAGGAGGCCGGCCGCCCCGCCTACGAGACCCTGACCGCGGACGAAGCACGCGCCTATTATTCGCAGGCGCGGTTTGCCACCAACCCTGACGCGCCGGAGCTCGCGCGCGTCGCGCCGCTGGCGATACCGGCACCGCACGGGACGATCCCAGCCCGCCTCTACCTGCCCAAGGAACCGCGCCAGCACGACGGCCTGTCGCCGGCGCTGGTGTTCTTCCATGGCGGCGGCTGGGTGATCGGCGATCTCGATTCCCACGACGTCGTCTGCCGCCAGCTCGCGGCCGAAGGCGCGCTGATCGTGATCTCGGTCGACTACCGCCTCGCGCCCGAGCACAAGTTTCCTGCCGCCGCCGACGACGCGATCGCCGCGACCAAATGGATCGCCGCGCATGCGCGCGATCTCGGCGTCGACGCCTCGCGCCTGTCCATTGGCGGCGACAGCGCCGGCGGCAATCTCGCCGCGGTCGTGGCGCTCGCTGCGCGTGACGCTGGCGGCCCCGCGCTCGCGGGTCAGGTGTTGATCTATCCGGCGACCGATTTCGCCATGACGCACGGCTCCCATGGCGAGCCCGAGACCAGCGTGCTGCTGACGCATTCGGTGATCCGCTGGTTCCGCGACCACTACCTCAATGGCGCCGCCGACATCCACGACTGGCGCGCCTCGCCGGCGCGCGCGCAAAACCTTGCCGGCCTGCCGCCGGCCTATGTGCTGACCGCCGGCGCCGATCCCCTGCGCGACGAGGGCGACGAATATGCCGAGCGCCTCAGGCAGGCCGGCGTGCCCGTGACCTACAAGCACTTCCCCGGCCAGTTCCACGGCTTCTTCACCATGGGAAGGCTGTTGCGACAGGCGAACGTCGCGGTGAGCGAGATCGGCGTCTGGTTGAAGGGATTGGGCTGACCCCTCCTGCATGCCTTCCGTTCTTCAACCCATCTTCGCTCTCCCCCTGCGCGGACTGACATGGCTCGGCAGCCAGGGCACCCGCGCAGTCGCCGCCGTCGTCTTCATCGCGGTCGCGGTGCCGCCGCTCGGCGCGCTGCTGCGCCCCTATGTCACCGAGGCGATTTTCCTTCTGCTCTGCATCTCCTTCATGCGGGTCGATCTGGCGGCGCTCTACAGCCATCTCCGCAGGCCGGCGTTGGTCGCGGCGGCCACGGCCTGGACCACGATCGGCGTGCCGCTGATCGTCGGATTGGTCGCCCATGCAACGGGACTGACGAGCCACTCGCCCGGCCTTGCTCTCGCGCTGATGCTCCAGGGCATGGCCTCGCCGATGATGGCCTCGCCCGCACTCGCCGCGCTGATGGGGCTCGATGCCACCTTGGTGCTGGTCACGCTGGTGACCTCGACCGCGCTCGTTCCCTTCACGGCGTCGATGTTCGCAGGCCTGTTCCTCGACGGAATGCTCAGCATCTCGCCGCTTGCACTCGGCCTGAAGCTGCTTGGCATTCTCGCCGCATCGCTGCTGGCCGCGACCGTCATCCGCTGGATCTTCGGCGCGAAGGCGATCCAGCGCCGGAAGCGGCCGATCGATGGCTTCAACATCATCATCCTGTTTGTGTTCGCGTCCGCAGTCATGGGAGATGTCGCGAGCGAGCTGGTGAGCCAGCCGGTGTTCACCATCGGCCTCGCGCTGCTGTCCTTCGCGATCTATTTTACACTGCTCGCCATCACCACGCTGCTGTTCCGTCGCATCGGCTATGAGCGCGCGCTGGCGCTCGGGCTGATGGTGTCACAGCGCAATCTCGGCCTGATGCTGGCGGCGACGGCCGGTGCGCTGCCGCCGACCACCTGGCTCTATTTCGCGATGACGCAGTTCCCGATTCATCTTGCGCCATACATGCTGATGCCGATCGCGCGGCGCTTGACGGCACGGGCAGATGCGTCCAGCGGGGAAAACAAGGCTGATGTTCACTCGTTTGCGTCGCACCGACGCAGTGGAGGAACATCAATTCATGGCCCCCGTTGAAGCCTCTCATCGAAAAGGAGGTTCGCGATGAAGTTTGCCACAATTCTGGTTCTCGGCTCGCTCGCCGTGGGCTCGGCAGCGAGAGCCGATGAACCCGGACCCGACTGGATGCCGATGGAGCAAGTGAAAGCCAAAGTCATGGAGTCGGGCTATTCGGAGGTCACCAAGCTTGAGGCCGACGATGGCCAGTGGGAGGGCGAAGGCGTCAAGAACGGACAGAAGATGGAATTCCATGCCGACCCCAAGACTGGCGCGATCGTGCGCGAGAAGCCCGATCGATGAGCATCGCCGAACTCCGCTTCTCAGGCGGGAGATTCAGCGGTGGTCGCTTTGGAAGAACGTCCTGATCTCATCCATTCAGCAGCGCTTGTCAGCGGCGCCGAGCTTCACTGGCCGCTTCCTTTGACCTTGGCAAGATAGTCGACGATCGCGGGCACGTCGCTGTCCTCGAGGGGAGCTCCATAGACCTTGATCATCTTGTGCACCTCGGATTCCCAGGTGGACCTGGGCAAGGCCGGCTGGTTCAGCACCATGTCTGCCGAATGGCAGGCCAGGCAGTTGTTGTTGATGGCATCCGCTTCGGGTCCGCCGGGAAAAAGCGCGTCGCCCGCCGGGAGCTCCACGGTCGTGGAGGTGATTGCGGGGGCCGGCCACGCGGGCGCGGATGCCAGCAGAGCGGCGAACGAGGTGCCAAGGACGAAGATGAGGTGACGCATGGTGTTGCTCCTAGATCGCGGTGAGTTGGACCGTCTCGACGACGTTGCGCATGAAGCCACTGGTGTTCCAGTTCGATGCTGCCGGCTGAATGTCGCCGGCGGTGTTCGTGCAGCGGACCATCAACGAATGGCCGCCCTTCATCAGCTGTGGAATGTCGACCTGCCAGCGGCGGAAGCTGTACTTGCCGTGGTCCTCGCCAAGCGTCGCGGGTTGCCACGTCCGGCCATCATCCATCGATAGCTCGACCTTGGCGACGCCGGCATCACCACCGAACGCGATGCCGCGGATTGTTGCGACTACGCCCGCCGGAAGCGATGCGCCGTCCGCGACGTTCGTGAAGAATGACCGTGGCACCATGCGGCTGATCGGAACCATCTTTACGCCGGTCTGGCCCGGCTTGATGTTGGCATGCGGCGTATCCGGGACGGTGTAGGCAGTCGCCATCCAGTAACTATCGTCCCGGCGATCGAGAATCTCGATGTCGCTGAGCATCTTGACCCAATAGGTCGAGTACCATCCCGGCACGATCAGCCGCAGCGGGAAGCCGTTGAGGAGCGGCAGTTGCTCGCCGTTCATGGCATAGGCGATCATGACCTCGCCGTCACGGGCGTGATCGATATCGAGCGACTTGCGAAAGTCCGGTGCGTCGGGCACGACCGGCTCGTCCAGTCCGTTGAAGCGGACCTGAACTGCGCCCGGCTTGACGCCGGCGCGGTCCAGCACGTCCTTGAGCAGGACTCCCGTCCACCGCGCATTGCCCATCGCGCCATGCGCCCATTGCGCGCCCGGCACACGAGGCAGGAAGAACCCTCGCGAATTGCCCGAGCATTGGTTGACGGCGGCAAGCTCGACACGGGGCAACTTGAGCAGGTCGCCGATGGACAACGAGAGGGTCTGGTTGACGTGACCGCGCACGGACAGTCTGAAGGCGTCCGCATCCACCGAGGTCGGTATCACCGCCCAGTGCCAGCGCACATAGAACTGGTCGTTGGGGGTGAACACGCCGCGGTCGAACACCTCCATCGGGGTCTCAAGCAGCGGCGGTCGCGTGCGCTGCAGGATCATGCTCCCCTTTTGCGGAAAGTCATGCGTGATCGGCCGATCACGCGGCTCGCCCGCGATCGGCAGCCGGATCGATTGATCGGCGCGGACCGATGATCCGGCGAGCGTGAGGCCGGCAACCCCGAGGGCTTGAAGCATGGCGCGGCGGGACAATGCCGGAAAGCGTGCATGGTCGAAATGTTGGGACATCGAAGGCTCCTCAGGAATGGATTTGTGCTGGTTCAGTCCCGCGGCTCATCCGAGGAGCAAGTCCGCGAGCGGATCTTCGACGGGCTGGCGAGGTTGCGCCTGCCGGATGGTCGGAAGATGCCTGTCGACCTGGCGAAAGCCTCGTTCCGGGTGAACGGCAACTCTGGGATCCGGCACGTGCACCGGGCTGCCGGCAAGCGCAGACGGCGCACCAAGCGTGGACGCGGCGGCGACGAAAATGGCGATCGCAAGGAAAGCGCGACGTGAATGAGTCATTGTCGTTCTCCATCTCTGTATTTCCGGCACGCAATGCTCGAAGTGCCTGCCTGTGTCCAAAGAGGTAGACCTCGGCGCATCGGCGATCCAACGCGATGATCAGATCGTTCTGATCGTCGACCGCGATCGAATCCCGCAGGCGCTTGCACGCGCGCGTCGGCGCCCTCGCCGGCCGGACGTGGGTTCGATCGTTGCGGAATAGGTGCTGCGGGCGGGCGCAGCTCTGGCTACGGTGCGGCGCCGGCAGCGATGCTGGACATCAGGGCGGCTTCCGCCTTGCTGATATGCCGCTCCTTGTGACGGAGCGCGTAGAACGAACGCTTGGCCAATTCGTCCTCGAGCCGGACGAGCCGTTTTGCCGTTATCGCCTTTTCGACCACGAGATCGGAGACGGCTGCAGCGCAACTGCCAGCTTCGACCGCAGTTCGGATCGCCTCGTTCGAGGCCAGCTCGAGCTGCACCGTCAGGTCGGCAAGGCGCACCCCGCGCTTCTTCAGGGCACGCTCGAACATGGCCCGCGTTCCGGACCCCGGCTCGCGAAGGATCCACGGTGTCCTGGTGATCCAGTCGGCGGGCAGCTTCTTTTGGCTCGCCAGAGGGTGCCGCGCACCCACGACGGCGACCAGCGCATCGCCGTCGACCCGGCGGGCGGACAATGCGGCGTCGTCAATGTCGCCCTCGACGAAGCCGACATCCGCCATGCCGTCGCGAACGTCGGTTGCGACCTGCTCGCTGTTGGCGATCCTGACGTTGATTTCGATGCCGGGATGGACGGCCTGAAACGCCAGCAATCTCATCGGAAGCCAGTAGCTCCCGACCGTCTGGCTTGCCGCGATCACCACTCGGCCGGCCTTGAGGCCGGCAAAATCGCGCAGGACCTGCTCGGCGGCGTGCGCACGCGCCAGCACCGCACGCGCTTCCCCGAGAAACGTGCGGCCCATATGCGTCAGAACGATGCCGCGTCCCACCCGATCGAACAGCTTGACCCCGTAGCGCCCTTCGAGCGCGGCGATTGCCGCGCTCGTGGCCGATTGTGTCAAATTCAATTCGTGGGCGGCCTGGGTGACGTGCTGCTTGTCGGCGACAGCGGCGAAGATCCGGAGCTGTTCGAGCGTCATGGTCATCCAACGAGTTTGATGAGGATCAGGCTGAAGCCTGCGATGAAGACAAACGCGAGCCCGCCCAGCATAGCCGGACGCAGCCCCTTCGCGTACAATTTCGAGACGTCGGTCTCAAGACCCATGGCCGCGAGCGCCATCGTGAGCAGGAACGTCGAGAGCGTGATCGTCGCGCTCCTGAGGCCCGCCGGAATGCACACGACGCTGTTGAGTGCGGCTATCGCGACAAAGCCGATCGCGAACCGGGGGACAGGAGGCCTTGCCGACTTGCCGCCGGCCGGCTGCGCCGAAGCCCGGGTGACGACGCTCAGGGTCAGCACGACCGGCGCGAGCAGCATGACACGGGCAAGCTTGGCAACGGTTGCCATTTCACCCGCGCGCTGGCTGTTCTGGGAGGCGGCAGCCACCTGGGCGATCTCGTGGATGGATGCGCCGCTCCAGAGGCCGTACGCGTCGGCATCGAGATGCAGGAGGCGAGGCAGCATGGGATAGACGAACATCGCGATCGAGCCGAAGACCGTGACGCACGCGATCGCATATGCGACGTCCTCATCGGAGGCTTCGGTGATGCTGTTGGTCGCGACGACGGCTGACGCGCCGCAGATCGAGGTGCCCGCGGCGATCAGTTGAGCGAGCTTGCGTTCGACGCCCAGCGCACGCCCGGCTGCGAGCGTGAATCCGAACGTGGCAACGAGCGTGCTGGCGACGATGAGGATCCCCTTGGGGCCGACGCTGGCAAGCTGGGTCAGCGTGATCTGGAAGCCCAGGAGCACGATCGCGAGCCGAAGCAGCCGGCGCATGCTGAAGCTGATTCCAGCGCGGGCGAGAGCTGGCGTTCCGGCGAGGTTGCGCACGGCCATTCCGATCGCGATCGCCAGGATCATGGGACTGAACGTCGCGACGGCAGGAATACTGCGCATCGTGTTGGCGACCACGGCAATGGTCGCGGCCAGCGCGACGCCGGGGACGATTTCCCGATATGACAGGATGTTGTCGCGCATGGCACGCGTGGCGGGGTATGGGCGCGAATTCTGAACGATGGTCATTGGCGTATCTCTGGGTATCGACGCTGACGCAGCGAGGATCAGAGAATCCAATAAATTGATCCAACAAATTGTTCTGGCCTAACTAATCGATGAAATCGATTTGTCCCGATCTGACTACAGCAGGCCCCGGCCAGCCGATTGCGCAATGGGATGTCGCGCATGAGCTAACATTTGTGCGATCTGACCGGTCCCACCGAACTCCCAAGGCCAGTCGCGAACGAGGTCCGTAGCGCGCCTACCCCACCCGCGCCGCGCGCCGCAGGGCCTGCGGCGGCTGGCCGAAGGCGCGGATGAAGGCGCGCCGCATTCGCTCGGGATCGCGGAATCCAGTCGTCTCCGCAACGAGCTCGATCGCCTCGCGCGAGGACTGAACGCGCTCGCGCGCAACTTCCAGCCGCAGGCGCTCGATCGCCTTGGATGGCGTCGTGCCGGTCTCGGCGGCAAAGGCACGGGCAAAATGCCGCGCGCTCATGCCGGCGCGATCGGCGAGATCTTCCACCGTCAGCGGCGCGTCGAGATTTTCACGCGCCCAGGACAGCAGTGCGCCGAACCGCCCGTTCGGCGTCTTCAGTTCCAGCAGCGAGGAGAATTGCGACTGGCCGCCGCTGCGGCGGTGATAGAGCACGAGCTGGCGTGCGGTCTGTCGTGCGATCTCCTCGCCGTGGTCCTCGGTGATCATCGCGAGCGCGAGATCGATGCCCGCGGAGATGCCTGCCGAGGTCCAGACATTGTCGTCCCGCGTGAAGATCTGGTCCGGTTCGAATTTCACCTTGGGAAAGCGCGCGACGAAATCGCGCGTCCGCCCCCAATGCGTGGTGGCGCGGCGGCCGTCGAGAAGTCCCGCTTCGGCGAGCACATAGGCGCCCGAGCAAACGCTCGCGACCCGAACGCCGCGCTTTGCCAGCCGCTGCAAGAAGGCCCGCGTGACCTCGCAGCGCGCAGCATCGGCAACGCCCACGCCGCCGGCCACCACCAGCGTCGTGATCGCGTTCGCCGCCTTGAAGTCGCGCGCCATCATCTCGACCCCCGATGAGCTCCGCACGAGCCCCGGCTTGACTGCCAGCACGCGGATAGCCGGCGTCTTGCCGGTACAGCGCGCTGCGATCTCGAACGCCGAGATCGGGCCTGCCGCATCGAGCAGCTGGAAATCCGGGAAGATCAGGATGCCGATCATGGGCCAACTCCTTATCGAAATGTCCGAAAGTGAGGGAATTAAGCCATTTCGGACGAGAGGGCACCATGACATCGTGCCGGCGTCAAGCTCGCAATTGGAGGATCTGCCGATGTCGTCACCGCTCCAGATTGGTCTCTTGGTGTTTCCGCGCGTCACCCAGCTGGACTTCACCGGTCCCCTGCAGGTGTTCGCCATGGTCCCCGGCGTAAAACTGCACCTGATCTGGAAGCGGATCGAACCGGTGCCGAGCGATTCCGTGATGACGCTGACGCCGACCACGACGTTTGCGGACTGCCCTCAACTCGACGTGATCTGCGTGCCCGGCGGCGCCGGCACCAACGACCTGCTCAACGACGAGGAGGTGCTCGACTTCCTGCGCAGACAGGCCGACGGCGCCAAATACGTCACCTCGGTCTGCACGGGATCGCTGGCGCTTGGCGCCGCAGGCCTGTTGAAGGGCTACCGCGCCGCCACCCATTGGAGCGCGATGGACATGCTCGCCCAGTTCGGCGCGACGCCGACAAAGACGCGCGTCTGCATCGATCGCAACCGCATCACCGGCGGCGGCGTCACCGCCGGCATCGATTTCGCGCTGACGCTGGTATCGATCATGGTCGACCGCAGGACGGCGGAAGCGATCCAGCTCCAGATGGAATACAATCCGGCCCCGCCGTTCAATTCCGGCTCGCCCGACAGCGCTTCTGCCGAGGTAAAGGCGTTGCTGAAGGAGCGCGGCGCACAGAACCAGGCGCGGCGCCTGGAAGCGGTGAAGCGTGCGGCTGAAAGGGTGATGTAGAGCGGTCTCAGCTCTCGTGCCCCGGACGCAGCGCAGCGCCTCTTCGGCGGTGCGCTGCAGAGCCGGGGCCCACCAATCAGCGGGTTGCGTGGCCTTCTGGGTTCTCGGCTCAGCGGCGCAGCGTTACACACCGCGTCCGGGACACGCGAGGAGAAGAATGCGCCAAAGAAAAAGGCCGCTCGGTTTCCCAAGCGGCCCTTCCTGTCTTACGGCGGCTGCACATTCACATCGGGCGATTTCGGAGCTTCCAGACCGGGGGCCTATCTCCCGATCGAGTCCTGGTCGGCGGCCGCTGCATCTCGGGACAGTCGCGAACTGTTGCCCGAACCGAACGCGATGGTCTCCCATCACCGTAAGATGGGATCATTGAGCCGCATCGCCCGCGTCAATGCAACGCCGGCGCAAGCGGCATCCCCGCTGTTCCCGTTGTCCACAGCAGTGCGAAGCGGATGCATGTGCATCCGCTTCGAACGACGGCAGTTCGCCGGTGAAAAGGTTAACCGGGCGTCCAGGGCTGGTAGTCGCCGGTCGCCTTCGGACGCCGCCCGCTGGCAAGCGTCGAGCCGGAGGGACGATACGCCTTCGCCGTGCCGGTGAGATTCGGCTGGTGCGGCTTTTCCCACTCGCGCGGCTGGTAATTGGCCTCGGTCGGCGGCGCGTCGACGACGTGATGAATCCAGCCATGCCAGGACGGCGGGATCCGGCTCGCTTCCGCGTAGCCGTTATAAATGACCCAGCGCCGCTCGAAACCGAGGGCCGGATCGATCGCCCCGCCGCGGGTGCGGTAGTAACGGTTGCCCTGCTCGTCCTGGCCGACCAGCTCCCCGTACCGCTTGGTCCAGAGCTGGGTGCCAAAAGTCTGGCCATTCCACCAGGTGAAGAACTTGAGGAAGAATTGTTTCATGCGGCAAGGGCCCTGCTTCGTTGGGTCCTGATGCCATCCGGGCGGCGAAATGTCCAGTTCGGCAGGTGCGCGGGTCTCCCTCCGCAATCCGGGTACCGAGCAGGACCCTGCCGCAAAGCGGTCGCGATTCATTCATGCCCGGTACAGCGGCCGCGCGTGAGGCTCCATTTGCGCGCAAACCGGCGTGATCCCAAGGAACCCCCGCGCTTTCATAGGGTTTGCTTTCCGGGAAAGGAGTTTAACTATGAACAGTCTGAAAATCTTGAGTGCCGCCGCAGCGGTGGCGCTGGTTCTTCCCTTTGCGACACCGAGCTTTGCCCAGCGTCCCGGAGTGGGCGGGGGCGGTGGCGCCCATGTCGGCGGCGGTGGCGGCGGCTTCGGTGGCGGCGCGCGCATGGGTGGCGGCGGCGGTGGCGGCGGCGCTGCGTTCCGTGGCGGTGGCGGCAATTTCGGCGCCGGTGCCGCGGTACGTCCGAGCGGAGGCGGCTTCGCAGCCGGGGCTGCGATGCGTCCGAGCGGCGGCAGCTTCGCGGCCCGCACTGCGATGCGTCCGAGCGGCGGCAGCTTCGTAGCCGGCGCAACGCCCCGGCAGGCCTTCGGTGGCACCCGTAGCGTCGCAACCGCGGGCAACTGGCACGGCGGAAGCAACTGGAGCGGCCGTCACGGGCATCATCGTCGCGGCGGCTTCTGGCCGGGCTTCGCGACCGGCGCCGCAATCGGCGGCCTCGGCTCGTACGCCTATTACGGCGGCTACGGCGGCGGCTACGGCTATTACGATGATCCCTACTATTACGGCAGCTATTATGACGAACCGTCGGTTGCGGTGGTGCAGGACGGCGGCGGCGATTCCGCGGCCTATTGCGCGCAGCGCTTCAAATCGTACGACCCGGCTTCCGGAACCTATCTCGGTTACGACGGCCGGCGGCATCCCTGCCCGTAAGCAAACCGCCAAGGCGTGAGGTTGAAGGCGCCGCAGCGATGCGGCGCCTTTCTCGCGGCCGGCGTATCCTCTCACCCGCTTCGATTTCCGTCCTGCTCGCCCGCCCGGGGACACCGACGGTCAGAGGCAAGCGGACCTATATGCACTGCGCCGTGCATATCCCTGGGGGTCCAATCCAAAATTGACCGGACACACGATTCGCGGATATCACCAAATGCAGTGGGGACTTCGATCACCTGGGAAGTGTCATGCCGCGCATTCTCGTGGTTGATGACGATCCGATGGTCGGCGCGACCATCGAGGTCCTCCTGCAACGTCAGGGCTTCGACGTCACGCTGGCCGACGGCGGCGAAACAGGACTGGCTGCGCTGGAATCGCAGGCCTTCGACGTGATGCTGGTTGACATCTTCATGCCGCATATGCGCGGCTTCGAATCCATCCGCATCTTTCACGAGCGCGCGCCGACCACTCCGCTGATCGCGATGTCGGGCTACGCCTTCGCCTCATCCGCCTCGCCCTCTCCCGATTTTCTCCGCATGGCGCTGGAGCTTGGCGCAACGCGCTGCCTGCGCAAGCCGTTCACGCCGGAAGCGCTGATGACCACGATCCGGGAATGCCTCGCCGGCGCGGGCGAGAGCGCGCAGCCGAAGGACAAGAAAGAAGCCCCTTGATTCCAACGCAGCGCGTCATTTTCGGTGTTGGACTTGCCATCCTCCTGATCATCGCCGCGGCCTCGATCGCCCTCGACGTCAAGTCGCGTTCCGACGCGGCATGGGTCAACCATACCGTCCAGGTCCAGAAGAAGATCTCCGATCTGCGCGTGCTGCTGCGCCGTGCCGAGAGCGCTGCGCGCGGCTACGAGCTCTATCGCACGCCGGGCTTCCGCGATGAGTTCCGGGCGGTGCAAGCCAGCATCGCGCCGGCCCTCGCCGACCTCAAGCGCGACGTGCGCGACAGTCCCGATCAGGTCGCGCTGCTGGAGGGCACCGAGCCGCTGGCGCTGCGCCGGATGGAGATCGCCGCCACAGCGATGCGCCTCCGTGCCGAGAACGACCAGGCCGGTATTGCCGCGCTCAACAGCAAGGCCGAGGGCCGCGGCCTCATGGACACGGTGATGGCCAATCTCGACCATCTGAGCGCCGAGGAAGAGCGCCTGCTCGCCGAGCGATCCCGGGATTCGCGCCGCACAGGCATCGCACTGCTCGGTATCGACGTCGCCGGCGCCGTGCTGATCCTGCTCCTGGTCGCGCTGGTGATGCGCGAAAGCCGGCGCGCCACGGGTGAGCTCCAGAGCTCGCTCGAGCAAACACAGGCCGCCAAGGCGGCGCTCGAGGAAGCGGTGGCGGAGCGGACCGAGCACCTGGTCACCGCACATGACGAGCTGCGCCTGTCCGTCAACGTGCTCCAGAGCACGTTTCGCAGCATGGCGGAGGCGGTGCTGGTCATCGACGCCGAGGGCAATGTCCTTCTGTCCAATCCGGCCGCCGAGCGCATGCTGTTGCATCGCGCCGGCATGAATTTGGGCAATCTGCGCGCGCTGTCCGATGTGTTTCACGGCGACGGCGTCACGCCGCTCGAGGCCGACGAGCTGCCATCGGCGCGCGTGCTGCGCGGCGAGCAGTTCGAAGAGCTGGAGATGATCGTCCGCCCGCACAGCGGCAATACTCCCCGCCATCTCATGATCAGCGGCCGGCCGATGCGGGACGGGCAAGGCAATGTCTCGGGCGCGGTGCTGGTCTATCACGATGCCACCACCTCGCGCGAGACCGAGCGGCAGCTGCACCAGTCACAGAAGCTGGATGCGATCGGCAAGCTGACCGGCGGCGTCGCGCACGACTTCAACAACATGCTGACCGTCATCTCCGGCAACACCGAGACGCTGGTGGAGAGCCTGAAGGACCAGCCCGAGCTTCAGCGCACGGCACGGCTGATCGACGACGCCGCCGAGCGCTGCGCCGAGCTGATCCAGCATCTCTTGGCGTTTGCGCGCCGGCAGCCGCTCGAGCCGCGCAACGTCGAGATCAACGCCGCGATAGCGGACATCGCAAAGCTTCTGCGCCCCACCCTCGGCGAGCAGATCCAGATCGAGACCGTGCTGGAACAGGGGGCGATGACGACGCATATCGATCCGTCCAGGCTGACCAATGCGGTGCTCAACATGGCGATCAACGCCCGCGACGCCATGCCGAACGGCGGCAAGCTGCTGCTGGAAACGCACCGCGTCGTGCTGGACGAGGCCTATGCGCAAGCCAATGCCGACGTGGCGCCCGGCCCCTATATCATGCTCGCGGTCAGCGATACCGGCACCGGCATGTCGGTGGAGATTCAGCAGAAGGCGTTCGAACCCTTCTTCACCACCAAGGAGGTCGGCAAGGGATCCGGCCTCGGCCTCTCCATGGTCTACGGCTTCGTCAAGCAATCCGGCGGCCACATCAAGATCTACAGCGAGGAAGGCCACGGCACCACGATCAAGCTCTATCTGCCGCCGGGCGAAGGCACGGCGGAGGTGGCAGCCAGCATCGCGCCGCAGGCCGAAGGCGGCGCCGAGACCATCTTCGTGGTCGAGGACGACCCGCTGGTGCGCAACTTCGTCACCACCCAGCTCCAGAGCCTCGGCTACAAGACGGTGGCCGCGCCGGACAGCAAAGCCGCGCTGGAATTGATCGGGGCCGGCCAGAAGTTCGATCTCTTGTTTACCGACGTCGTCATCCCCGGCGGCATGAGCGGCCGCGAGCTCGCCGAAGAAGTAGCCAGGCGCCGGCCGGGCGTGAAGGTGCTCTACACCTCCGGCTACACCGACAACGCGATCATCCATCAAGGCAAGCTCGACGACGGCGTCATGCTGCTGACCAAGCCCTACCGCCGCAACCAGCTCGCCGAGATGATCCGGAAGGCGCTGGGCGGCGGGGCGGAAGCATGATCCGGAAAAGTGTGCAGCGGTTTTCCGACAAGATCATGCTCAAACAAGAAGGCTAGCGCGTCGCCAGCACCACGGCGGCGAGCGTGAAGATCAGCGCCGCGATCTGCCCTGCCCCGAGCGGCTCGCCCAGCGCGATCGCCGAGGCGACGACGCCGATGACGGGCACCGCCATGGTCCCGATCGCGGCGACCGAGGCCGGCAGGCGCGACAGCGCCGCGAACCAGCTGACATAGGCGATGCAGAACTGCACCACGGTCGAATAGACCAGCAGCCACCAGCCGAGCGGCGTCACCTTCGACAGATGCGTGGTCTCGACCAGCAGGCCGACGATCGAGATCGGCAGGCAGCCGATCCCGATCTGCCAGGCCGCAGCCGTGATCGGCGGCAGATGGATCGGGTACTTCTTCGAGAACACCGTGCCGACGGCGAAGCCGAACGCGCCGGCGAGTGCCATGATGATTCCCGGCGCTTTCTCCGCGCTCGCGGCGATGCCGTTGCCGCCCATGATCGTGGCAAGGCCGGCAAAGGCCATCACCAGCCCCAGCGTGCGCAAGACCGTCGGCCGTTCGCCCAGCACCGGCCAGGCGATGATCGAGGCCCAGACCGGCATGGTGTAGGCGATCAGCGCCGCCTCGCTCGCCGGCAGCCAGAGCAGCGCCAGCCCCATCAGCACCATCCAGCCGGTGACGTTGAGCACGGCCGCGGTCAGGAGGCGCGGCCAGATCGCGCCCTCCACCCGCAAGCTTTGCCGGCGCATGATCGCGAGCAGCGCCAGCAGCACTGCCCCGAGCACGCCGGTCACCCCGCGCAGGGTCAGCGGCGGCAGCTCGGCCAGCAGGAATTTCGTCACCGGCCAGTTGAAGCCCCAGCCGATCGAGGTGATCGCGAGGAACATCAGGCCGGCCGGGGCGATGCGCGCTCGCGCATCCCGGCGGGTCGAATCATGCATGTGGGCAATCCGGCAAAATCTTGCGGTCAGCTTGGCCCGGATTCGCCGGCCAAACCACCGTCCCGGCGGGCATGCCTGCCCTCGCCTTCCGTAGGGCTACGTGAGTCCCCCTGGCGCAATCCCGGTCCGGAAAAATATACCTGCCCTGTGAACAGCGGGATGAAGCCTCCGCAGCTCACCGGATACGAATTTTTTCGGTTGGGAATCCCTGAGGACTCACTGATACTTGGCTCCACAACAGGCGCGGCGAAGACCCCTGTTATCCCCCACAATCCACCATATTTAGTATTTGATTCAGGAACTCGCACTAGTTCTTGACGGGCGCAACGGAGAGTCCTAGCTTTCGGTCCGTTCGGCGCGAGTGAGTTTGCGTCCCGCCGGCACTCCCCCAAAGGGTCTCGCAAATCTCAGCTCCGCCGGCCAGCCAAAGGCAGCGGCATGAGGGCTCGTCTGCCCTCGACATGCGGACTCCCGGGGGCGCCAGAACGGGCCGGCAACAGGCTCGGAAGGCAGACTTCACGGCGGTTTCGAAGTGACACCTGCGTGAAGTGAGAGAAGTTGCGGCGTTGTGGGGCGTTGAACGCATGTCGCGCACATCCCCTTGGGGGCGGATGGGCGTGGACGTGCCGGCGGGATGATCGATGCACGCATCGACGTCGCGCCGGGAAAAAACAGGGCCGGATCCACCGGCTGAACTGCGGTGCGCGAAGGCCGGACGGCCGGAAGGCGCCGCGAAACGAAATGTCGACCCGGCACGCCCTCAACGGGGGGGCGGGACCGGTCAAAGATTAAGGACGGGGCAAGACCATGCGGATTGAGCGGCGCCACACCACTTCGGGACAGTCACCTTATGCGGGAATCGAATTCCGCCTGACCACGTCGGAGATTCGCAATCCCGACGGCTCGGTCGTGTTCAAGCTGGAGAATGTCGAGGTGCCGGCCGAGTGGTCGCAGGTCGCCTCCGACGTGCTCGCCCAGAAATATTTCCGCAAGGCCGGCGTTGCCGCGCGCCTGAAGAAGGTCGAGGAGGAATCCGTCCCCTCCTTCCTGTGGCGCTCCGTGCCCGACACCGATGCCCTCAGCCAACTCCCCGAGAAGGAGCGCTATGTCAGCGAGCTCAGCGCCAAGCAGGTGTTCGACCGCCTCGCCGGCTGCTGGACCTATTGGGGCTGGAAGGGCAAGTATTTCTCCTCCGACGAGGATGCCCAGACCTTCTACGACGAGCTCCGCTACATGCTCGCCAGGCAGATGGTCGCGCCGAACTCGCCGCAATGGTTCAACACCGGCCTGCACTGGGCCTACGGCATCGACGGCCCCGGCCAGGGCCACTATTACGTCGATCCCTTCACCGGCAAGCTGACCAAGTCGAAGTCCGCCTACGAGCATCCGCAGCCGCACGCCTGCTTCATCCAGGGCGTCGGTGACGACCTCGTCAACGAAGGCGGCATCATGGACCTCTGGGTGCGCGAAGCGCGCCTGTTCAAATACGGCTCCGGCACGGGCTCGAACTTCTCCCGCCTGCGCGGCGAAGGCGAAAAGCTCTCCGGCGGCGGCCGCTCATCCGGCCTGATGAGCTTCCTCAAGATCGGCGACCGCGCGGCGGGCGCGATCAAGAGCGGCGGCACCACGCGCCGCGCGGCCAAGATGGTCGTCGTCGACGTCGATCACCCCGACATCGAGACCTATATCGACTGGAAGGTGAAGGAGGAGCAGAAGGTCGCCGCCCTCGTCACGGGATCCAAGATCAACCAGAAGCACCTGAAGGCGGTGCTGAAGGCCTGCGTGAACTGCGAAGGCTCGGGCGACGACTGCTTCGACCCCGAGAAGAACCCAGCGCTCCGCCGCGAGATCAAGCTCGCCCGCCGCAGCCTCGTGCCCGACAATTACATCAAGCGCGTCATCCAGTTCGCCAAGCAGGGCTACAAGGACATCCAGTTCGACACCTACGACACCGACTGGGATAGCGAAGCCTATCTCACGGTCTCCGGCCAGAACTCCAACAACTCGGTCTCGCTGCGGGACGACTTCCTGCGCGCGGTCGAAACCGATGGCGACTGGAATCTCACCGCCCGCACCTCCAAGAAGGTGACGAAGACGCTGAAGGCGCGCGACCTCTGGGAAAAAATTGGCTACGCCGCCTGGGCCTCGGCCGATCCGGGCCTGCACTTCAACACCACGATGAACGACTGGCACACCTGCAAGGCGTCCGGCGACATCCGCGCGTCCAATCCGTGCTCGGAATACATGTTCCTGGACGACACGGCGTGCAACCTCGCCTCGGCGAACCTGCTGACGTTCTACAACACCGAGACCAAGCGGTTCGACGTCGAGGGCTACGAGCACCTCTGCCGGCTCTGGACCATCGTGCTCGAAATCTCCGTGATGATGGCGCAGTTTCCGTCCAAGGCGATCGCCGAGCTCTCCTACGAGTTCCGCACGCTCGGCCTCGGCTACGCCAACATCGGCGGCCTCCTGATGACCATGGGCCTGCCCTATGACTCGAAGGAAGGCCGTGCAATCGCCGGCGCGCTGACCGCGATCATGACCGGCATCACCTACAAGACCTCGGCGGAGATGGCCGCCGAGCTCGGCACCTTCCCCGGCTACAAGAAGAACGCGGCGCACATGCTGCGCGTGATCCGCAACCACCGCCGCGCCGCCCATGGCCAGTCCAACGGCTACGAGGCGCTCAGCGTCAACCCGGTGCCGATGGACCTGGTCTCCTGCCCGCAAGGAGACCTCGTCAGCCACGCGCAGGCGGCCTGGGATGCGGCGCTCGAGCTCGGCGAGACGCACGGCTATCGCAACGCCCAGACCACGGTGATCGCGCCGACCGGCACGATCGGCCTCGTCATGGATTGCGACACCACCGGCATCGAGCCCGACTTCGCGCTGGTGAAGTTCAAGAAGCTCGCCGGCGGCGGCTACTTCAAGATCATCAACCGCGCGGTCCCCGCCGCGCTGCGCGCGCTCGGCTATCGCGAGAGCGAGATCGCCGAGATCGAGGCCTACGCCGTCGGCCACGGCTCGCTGGCGAATGCCCCCGGCATCAACGTCACCACGCTGAAGTCCAAGGGCTTCACCGATGAGGCGATCGCCAAGGTCGAGAAGGCCCTGCCGACCGCCTTCGACATCAAGTTCGCCTTCAACAAGTGGACCTTCGGCGAGGACTTCATCCGCGACCAGCTCGGCATCGGCGCCGAGGCGATCGCGGCCCCCGGCTTCGACCTGCTCCAGGCCGTCGGCTTCACCAAGCGCGAGATCGAGGCGGCCAACGTCCACATCTGCGGCGCGATGACGGTGGAAGGTGCTCCGCACCTCAAGGCCGAGCACTATCCGGTGTTCGACTGCGCCAATCCCTGCGGCAAGATCGGCAAGCGCTACCTGTCGGTCGAGAGCCACATCCGCATGATGGCGGCGGCGCAGCCCTTCATCTCGGGCGCGATCTCCAAGACCATCAACATGCCGAACGACGCCACGGTGGAGGACTGCAAGTCCGCCTACATGCTGTCGTGGAAGCTCGCCTTGAAGGCCAACGCGCTCTATCGCGACGGCTCAAAACTCTCCCAGCCGCTCAACTCGCAGCTCATCAGCGACGATGAGGACGAGGACGATGCGGTCGAGACCCTCTACGAGAAGCCGATGGCGGCGCGTGCCGCCCAGGTCTCGGAGAAGATCGTCGAGAAGCTGGTCGAGCGCATCATCGTGATGCGCGAGCGCGAGAAGATGCCGGACCGCCGCAAGGGCTACACCCAGAAGGCGGTCGTCGGCGGCCACAAGGTCTACTTGCGCACCGGCGAGTATGACGACGGCCGTCTCGGCGAGATCTTCATCGACATGCACAAGGAAGGCGCGGCGCTCCGCTCCTTCATCAACAACTTCGCCATCGCGGTGTCGCTCGGCCTGCAATACGGCGTGCCGCTGGACGAATATGTCGACGCCTTCACCTTCACCCGCTTCGAGCCGGCGGGCCCCGTGCAGGGCAACGACAGCATCAAGTACGCGACCTCGATCCTCGACTACGTCTTCCGCGAGCTGGCGGTGAGCTACCTCAGCCGCTTCGACCTCGCCCACGTCGATCCCAACGAGACGGGTTTCGACGCGCTCGGCAAGGGCGTCGAGGAAGGCAAGGAGCCGGATGAAAGCGGCGGCCACCACGCAACCAAGCTGGTCTCGCGCGGCCTCACCCGCTCCCGCACCGACAACCTGTTCGTGATGCGCGGCGGCTCGACCGCGGTCTCCCAAGGCAACGACAGCGCCCCCGCCGGTGGCAGCAAGGTCACGGCGATGGCCTCGCACGGCGCGAGCGCCCGCGTCGGCGACGCCCTGGAAGGGGCAGTCGCCCTGAAGCAGGAAGCAAGCCACGACCTCTCCCCCACGGAGAAGCTCGAGCAGCTCCAGTGGAGCAAGGCCGGCACCGCGCAAACCCTCGTCCCCACCAAGGCCGAGCGCCGCGCCGAAGCCAAGGCCAAGGGCTACGAGGGCGAGATGTGCTCGGAGTGCGGCAACTTCACACTGGTGCGGAATGGCACCTGCATGAAGTGCGATACCTGCGGAAGCACGACGGGGTGTTCGTGATCGAGCACCAAAAAAGTGAGCGCATGCCCGGCCGATCCCGGGCATGCGTAAGGCGTAGGTTAGGTGTTGTTGAATTAATTGACCAAGTGCTGCAAAGTCAGCGTGCAGGCAACTCAGATAAGATTTCAGCTACGACAGCAGAAGCCGCTGGATTCAATCCGGCAAGCCGTGGCTCAACTCAATTCCACCGAATAAAACAGAAGCTGCACTGAAACACTGTTCTTCTAACAATTGGGAATATCGAAAGATAGCGAGTTCAAGAAGCGCGCAATGTTTACCAGTGTCAAGTTTCGCAACTTCAAGTCGCTCCGGGATTATACTGTCCACTTGAAGCGAACCAATATTTTGGTCGGCCCCAACAATGCGGGTAAATCAAGTATCTTAGATGCATTTCGTGTACTCGGTGCGGCGCAAACGTTCGCAATGCGCAGAAATCCTACACCATTAACGATCGGGCGCGACACGATCTCGGGATATGAAATTCCTCAGTCCCAACTTCCTATCTCTCTTGAGAATATTCATACAGACTACCACTCTGAGCACGAGACTTCCGTCACGTTCCAAATCGAGAACGGCAACAAGCTACAACTCTTGTTCTTTGAAAACTCGCGCTGCGTTCTTGTGGCCGATAATTTGGGACGCCAAATTCAGAATACTTCCTCGTACAAGCGGAACTATCCGCTCACAATCTCCATATTCCCGACTCTCGGTCCGCTCGAAGAAGAGGAAAGCCCCGTCGATCCTGACTACCTTCGCCGTTGGCAGTCCACGCGGCGATCAAACCGACTTTTTCGCAACATCTGGTACCAGAACAGATCGAACTTTGATCAGTTCAAGTCTTTGGTCGAGGAAACTTGGCCCGGCATGACAATATCGCCGCCTGAGCGACACGGATTTAACCCCGCTCGTCTCACAATGTTTTGCGTCGAAAACAGAGTCACTCGCGAGGTATGCTGGGCTGGCTTCGGCTTTCAGGTGTGGCTTCAACTGCTTACCCATCTCCAGGCCGCAAGGGACGCAACCACAATGATCGTGGATGAGCCGGAGATATACCTACATCCGGACTTGCAGCGCCGTCTTTTTTTGCTGCTCAAATCCATGAACAAGCAACTGCTTGTGGCCACGCACTCCTCGGAAATCGTGAATGAGGCCGAGCACGACGAAATCCTCCTCATCAACCGCACTCGACGGACTGCCAAACGAGTTGGCGATATAGATGGCCTTCAAGAGGCGCTCTTCACAATTGGCTCTGGCCAAAACATACATCTGGCCCGTCTTTCACGCGGTCGCAAGATACTCTTTTTCGAGGGTGACGACATAAAGCTCATGAAGAAGTTTGCAGCCCGGTTTGGGTATCGCAACTTCGAAAATGAGACCAGCATAACAGTCGTGCCTTTAGGTGGCTTCTCTCACAAGCAAAAGATCGCCGACGCAGCCTGGACTTTCGAAAAGGTTCTCCGCGCCGAAATATCCATTGCCGCGCTGCTCGATCGCGATTACCGCTGTGCCGAGGAAGTCGAGGAGATCGCCCGTTCAGTTCCGGCATCGATACCCGCCTTTTTCATTCTAGAGAGAAAGGAGATCGAAAATTATCTGATCGAGCCTCACGCCATTGCAAGCGCGATAAACGAGCGCTTGGCAGGTCAGTCAAACCGCGCGCGCCCCGATCTAACCGCTGAAGAGACGACGCAGATCTTAGATCAAATCGCGAACGGCATGAAATCAATGGTTTTGAGCCAGCTCGCAGGAAACCGTACCCGCTTCTTCGAAGGACGGACCCGTCGCGATCCATCGACTGTATTTAATGAAGCAATTGAGTATCTGGACGCCAAATGGACTTCAACTTCGAGCAAGCTAACTGTCGTCCCTGGCAAGCAACTTCTATCTTCGCTAAACACGCACCTGCAAGAAGTCATGGGAGTGTCGATTACTCCAACTCAGATCGTTCGATCCTTGTCTCTGCCAAACGACTGCGATCTGCGGCGCATACTTGCTGCGCTGGACGAGTTTGCTGCCACTCATCAATCGTGACGTGCGGAATTTAGCTAGATTTACGGTGACAGTGCTGGACTGCACTAAATCATTCGCTCCATCTTGCCCTCAGCGGCTTCGTCATCGTAGGGCTAGTTCTGGCTTCGATGCTCATCAATACCCTCCGCCGAAATTGCCTTTGCGGTCGGCCTCTTCCCTCCTAAACTCCGACCACCGCCGGCATTAGTTCCGACGGACCCGGTAGAAGCGGAGTCAGATTATGCCCACACCGGAAAGCTTCTCGATCGAGAAGATTTTCGTTCCCACGAAAATGAAGAAGGCCATCAAGCCCGAGATCGTCGGAGACGATTGCGGAAAGTATTCTGGACATCGGGAATTACGGTGACAGTGCCCTAAATTCACTCGCTCCGATCTGCGGCTTCGGCTCGCGTTTGGCGGACGGCGTGAATTAAGTGGACTGTCAACGTAGTCGCCGTGATCCAGATTGGTTCCGGCATCGATGCTCATCAATACCCGCCGCCGAATTGCCTTTGCGGTCGAGCCCTTCCCTCCTAAACTCCCAACCCCACCGGCATCGGTTCCGACGGGCCCGGTAGAAGCGGAGTGAAGTTATGCCCAAACCGGAAAGCTTCTCGATCGAGAAGATTTTCGTTCCCACGAAACTGAAGAAGGCCCTCAAGCCCGAGATCGTCGGGGACATCGCGGAAAGTATTCTGGAGATCGGGCAACAGACCCCCATATCCGTTCGGCCCGAGGGAGACCGCCTCGTTCTGGTCGAGGGACTGCATCGGCTCGAAGCCTGCAAGGCGCTCGGCGAGACAACCATTCTCGGTGTCCTGGTCCCGGCCGAGCTTGCTCAACACAAGCCGCTGTTGTCCGAACGACCCGAGGTCGAGGCCGAGCGCATCAAGATGGCGCGATTGAAACAGCTGCGCCTCGAGAGGGAAGCCGCAGAGGCATCGACGGCTGCCTTGAAGGGCGCTGGCGCAACGCAAGCGCCGCGCAGCCGTCCGGCGAAAGGCGTCCGCGACAATCCGAAGGCATCAACGGGCCGGACTGTGAAATCGACACCGAAAACATTGTCGGACTGGATCACGCAGCAAAAGGGCAGCGGCGGCCGCTATTGATGGCGGGCTCCGGTTGGGTGATGGGTAGAGCGGAGCCAAACCCATCCTACGCGCCGCCGTTCCGACGAAGACACCCTTTGCGCCGTCATTCCGGGGCGCGCCCGCTTGGGCGCGAGCCCGGAATCCATCGGGCGGCACGACGCGTGGCGCAATGGATTCCGGGCTCGCGCTTCGCGCGCCCCGGAATGACGGTGAGTTCCGCTGCGCTCCATCTTGCGTGGTTGCCACCGCATGACGGCCGCAATCCCTTCGATCGCGGCCATCTCTCCCTCACCGATCAACCTGGCCGTCTCAAGCCGCCTTCGCCTGCTCCGGCGAGGCCGTCTCCATCGCGCGCATGTAGAGGTCGAGCAGGCTTTCGCGCTCGTTCTTGTCTTCCTTGCGCAGCTTGATGATCTCGTTGAGGATCTTGACGTCAAAACCCTCGCCCTTGGTGCCAGCACTCAAGTTCGGGAACCGGCATCACAACGCGTCGAGATCTGAAGCTCCATCAACGCCATGCGCTGCAGGACCATGGGGTCTCGCTCGCCCTCCTTCGCGGTGCGGAGGATCGATTCCGCGATCGCCTGAACATGCGCGGAGCCGACCGGGGCAGGCAGAGACGCCACCGCCGCCTCCAGCGCAGCTTTCATGACGTCGATCGTTTCAGGCGAAAATGATGCATTTGAAAAGTCTAGCATGGTGGCACCAATCCGGAGGTCACCGCGCGCCCGCGTATCGCCGGCACGCGATGGCGCTGTGAACATGGGTCACCAGCGCCGCCCCCAGCTCCCGCGCCAGCTGCTTCCCCATCCACCGCCACCGCGGAGCAGCCGGACCAGGAGGAGCAGCAGCACCGCGCCGATGGTGGCGTTGACGATCGCGCTGATGATGCCGCTGCCAAGATGCACGCCGAGCTGAGGCAACAACCAGCTGCCGACAAACGCGCCGAGGATTCCGACGATGATATCACCGACGATCCCAAAGCCGGTGCCGCGGACAATCTGGCCCGCCAGCCAGCCGGCGACGAGGCCCACAAAGAGGATGACCAACAGGCTTTCGGTGGACATGTGCATTTTGCTACCTCAATCGTTTGGTCCGAATGACGGCGGGTCTGCGCAAGCCGGTCTGCGGCCGATCTGAATCGCATTGCCGCATCGCGCCGTCCGGACAGTTTCCAGTTGGCACGCACGGAGGATAAAGGCGTGGTGCCTGAGCGGCCCCAGCAAGGCGAATACGGATTTTTTATCGCTGCAGGGATTCAGGATCGAAAGTTCGATCCCGCTGCGCACCGGATCATCGGCTCAACAGGTGCAAGCGCCAACGGTTCCTCCGCGCACAACTTATGTTTGAATATGTCGATTGCGTCCAAGCCCGCGCCGGAAACGAGACCGCGAACGCCACGGTTTTTCCGGTTTTGCTGGCGTTTCCGATAGCGACGCACCGGTCCTGATTAAACCAGAAATAGAAATGGAACTTCAGCTGGTCGGGACCGTTTGCTCTCCATGGCTGACCTTCGTCGGCATCAATATTCAAATTGAATTGGAAAAAATCAGATGAAACATACTTTGATGGCTTCTGTCGCCGTCGCGGCCTTGTTTGCAGCGACCGGTCTTGCGATGGCTCAAGGCGGAGCAAAGGGTTCGGAATCCCCCACCGCCGTTTCGCCGAAAGCTGACAGCGCGGCACCGATGAATGCGCCCGCAGCAAAGGGCGCGCCCGATGCAAAGCACCTCGGTGACGCAAAGGCCGATGGCAGGCCGAAGGCCGCGGAAGGAATGGCCCCGTCGACCACGTCGAAGGACGTGAAGAATTCGTCTTCCGAGACCAAGTCGACCTCCGACAGCAAGACGACTGGCGAGATGAAGGCCGATGGGAAGACAAAGGCGACCGATTCCGCTACCACATCGAAGGACCTGAAGACGCCGACCGCCGATAGCAAGTCTGCCGCGCCCGAAGGCAAGACGACCGGCAATGCCGCTACCAGGGCAGTCGCCGCGCCTCCGGCGGAAAAGCGTACCCAGATCACTTCGGCCATCAAGCAGGAGAAGGTCGAGGAAGTCACCAACGTGAACTTCAACGTATCGATCGGCACGGTCGTCCCGACAAGCGTCCGTTATCATGCGTTGCCGAGCCGTATCGTCGAAATCTATCCGGAGTGGCGCGGATACGAGTTCATCCTGGTCAACGGCAGGTACGTCATCCTTCGTCCGCACACCCACGAGATCGTCTATATCATCGAGGGCTAAGCGCCGTCCGACGGCTCACGCACAAACAGAAAGGGCGGCCCATAGCCGCCCTTTCGTCGTTCCGCCCGAGGCGATCGACCAGGCCGCTCTCGCCTCGTCGCGCCGAAGCGATAGCCGCAATCCTTCGATCGCGGCTACCTCTCCTCCCCAATCAACCCGATCCCCTCAAGCCGCCTTCGCCTGCTCCGGCGAGGCCGTCTCCATCGCGCGCATGTAGAGGTCGAGCAGGCTTTCGCGCTCGTCGCGCTCGTTCTTGTCTTCCTTGCGCAGCTTGATGATCTCCTTGAGGATCTTCACATCAAAACCCTCGCCCTTGGCTTCCGCGAAGACTTCCTTCTTCTGTTCGCTCAACTCCTGCATTTCGCTGTCGAGGTTCTCGATCCGCTCGACGAAGGAACGGATCTTGCCGCCGGGAATGGTGATGTCGGACATGGTGCCTCTTTGCTGACTGAGGTCGTGAAAATGACCGCAAAGAAATGACCAATGTGTTAACCTCGCTGCCCGCGCAGTACCTGTTGAAAACTCCGAGGGAGCCGTTCCATGGCCGAGCTTCGCTTCGATGACGGCGCCGCCTATGAGCAGATGATGGGAGTCTGGAGCCGTTCGGTCGGCGAGGTCTTTCTCGACTGGCTGAAGCCCGCACAAGGGCTGCGGTGGATCGATGTCGGCTGCGGCAGCGGCGCCTTTACCGAGCTCATCGTGGCACGCTGCGCCCCCAGCGACGTGCAGGGCATCGATCCCTCCGAGGGGCAGCTCGCCTTTGCACGCACCCGCCCCGGTGCGCGCGGCGCCGTGTTTCAAACGGGCGACGCCATGGCACTGCCCTTTGACGCCGCGAGCTTCGATGCCGCGGTGATGGCACTGGTTCTCGTGTTCGTGCCGGACCCGTCGAAAGCTGTCGCGGAACTGGCGCGGGTCGTCCGTCCCGGCGGCCTGGTTGCGACCTACATGTGGGACATGCTGGGCGGCGGATTTCCGCTCGATCCGATCGTCGACGAGATGCACGCGATGGGGCTGTCGCCGACGCGTCCGCCGCATATGGAGGTGTCCACCCTTGCTGCGCTTCAGGACCTTTGGCGCGCGGCCGGGCTGCAGCAGATCGAGACCCGCGAAATCACCGTGCAGCGCACGTTCCGCGATTTCGACGAGTTCTGGAACGTGGAGACGAAGTCCCCCTCCATCGCACCGGTGATCGCGGCCATGGCGGCGGCCGACGTCGCCGCGCTCATGCAGCGCGTGAAGGCGCATCTCCCCACTGCTGTGGACGGCCGCATCACCTGCAGCGCCCGCGCCCACGCGATCAGCGGACGCAAGCCGGGCTGAGGATGCGGGGAAGCAGGAATTCCTGTGACCGCCCGTAGGAAGGGTGGAGCGAAACGATACCCATCATCACCTGATCGAGGAAGAATGATGGGTTTTCTTCACTCCACCTACGCTGCGCGTCACAGGTGGATCATCAAACCTTCATGGGGATGCGCAAACTTGCGGAGGCGATCTCGCAGATCGCCGCCGCAGTTCCACGCATGCAATCAAAGTCTCTCCCGAATTTCTGCAAATCTCCGCCATCTACCAAAGGTAGATTGCTCCCTGAAGCGTGGTCAACAACGCGACTTGCAAGAAACTCTGCAGGCGTCAGGCCCGCTTCCGACAATGAAATGGGAGTTACGCCATGCAGCATCTGCCGAACGACACCATCGACGTCCTGCTCGACCAGTTTGGTCAAATCGAAACCGTCAACGGAGATCCGAACTTCCCGACCACCACGGACGCCTGGGGCGGTAACGACACCGTCACGGCGACCATCAGCCAGCCCGAAGCGGAGGTCACGGTCTTCGGCGACGACAACACGACGCTGCATGGCCTGTCCCACGGCGGCAACGACACGCTCACGGTCAATTTCAATTACGGCTGGAACGAAGCCCTCGTGGTCGGCGATGCCCAGGCGATGATCGACGACGCCAGGGGCGGCAACGACACGATCAGTGTCGAGGCCGATTCGCTGTACACCAACGTGCATGCTTTCGGCGACGTCGCCGGCGACATGTCGGGCAATTCGCATGGTGGCAATGACACCATCACCGGTGCCGTGGGCTGGCGAAGCTACGACAATGTCTACGCCGGCGATGCCGGCGGTTCCATGAGCGGCACGGCGCAGGGCGGCAATGACGCGCTCGACATCAGTGTGAACACAAGGGAGGGCTCAGCGAACGCCAGCGGCGATGCCATCGGCTCCATCGGCGGCGATGCGCATGGCGGCAACGACAACATCACCATCACCTTCGGCAGCGAAATTGTCATGACCGGCGGGTTTGCGTACGGAGATTCGGCGACCTCACTGACCGACAATGCCCAGGGAGGAGATGACATTCTAACGCTCAAGGCCGATGGCCCCGACACCCTCCACCTTACGCACCCAACACTCTACGGCGATGCACCGGCCATGTCCGGCAATGCCCATGGCGGCAACGATATTCTCACCGGGACGGCAACCAGTGATTTCCTGTATGGCGATGCGAAGGTCTATGCCCCCGCAACGCCGGGCTCGATCACCGGCGGCCGCGATATTCTCAACGGCGGCGGCGGCGACGACCAGCTTTCGGGCGGAGGGAACAGCGACATCTTCGTCTTCAACACCGGCTCCGGCAACGACCTGATCACCGACTTTGACCAGGGCAACAAGGCGGTCGGCAGCACCGCGACCGAGCACGACCTGATCAATGTGCAGGACTACGGGTTTGCGGACTGGACGGCGCTGTCGAGCCTGATCAGCGACAATGCCGCCGGCGATGCCGTGATCCATCTCTCGGCCAACGATTCGATCACGCTCGACGGCGTCCAGGCCGCGAGCCTGCACCCGACCGACTTCCTCATCTGAGCGGGTTGCTCCGGGGGCAAAGCGAAGCGATACCCTTCCACAACGAGCTCTTTCGCAGAGAACAAAAAACCCGCCGGCGACGGCGGGTTTTCTTCTAGAACAGCCTCGTCCTGAAGAGCCCGCCCAAAAACGGGCGCCGAAGGATGGCCCTGGAGCCGCTCTCAAAATGCGGAATCTACGGTTTCGGTTCACGTTCGTAGACAGCGGCCACCAAGTCCACAGTTTCCGCAATTCCACGCTCACAACGCCATGGCAACGAAAAGCAAGAGCCTCCTGCCCAGCCTTCGCAACGCCCGGCGGGGCGCTCGCTGGGTGCGCAAGACATTCGCCCGAGCGCCGCGGGTGGTTCGGATCGCGACCATCGCGGCGATTCTGCTTGCAGCCCTCGCGCTCCTGAACATCGCCTATCACGTCGTCCGCAAGCCGACCGAACTCCTTGCCGTCGTCGGACACGCCCTCGACAAGGAGCCGGCCGAGACCTGGGCGAGATACGGGCCCCTCTTCCGCGCCTACTCCACCGCGACGATCACGCCGGAATTGCTGGCTGCGCTGGCGCAGGTCGAGACTTCAGGGAATCCGGTGGCGCGCACCTATTGGCGCTGGCGATGGAGCTTCAATCCGCTTGCGATCTACCGGCCCGCCTCCAGCGCCGTCGGCCTGTTCCAGATGACCGATCCGGCCTTTGCGGAGGCCGCGCGGTTCTGTGTCCGCGGCAATGCGGTCACGCAGACCGGCTGCGGGTTCACGAGCCTCTACATCCGCGCGCTCCCGAGCCACGCCGCCGAGCTGGCCTCGGTGTATCTGGACCGCCAGGTGGCCATGGTTCTCACCCTCGCGGGCGATGTGAAGGCGAGCGCGCAGCAGAAGCAGGATCTGGCCGCCTTCATCCATCTCTGCGGCGCGGGCCCCGCAGCGGCCTATGCGCGGCGCAAGTTTCAGATGATCGCGGGCGAGCGCTGCGGTGATCACCTCGTCGCGGGCTACCTCGCCAGGGTCAACGCGATGAAGCGGCAGTTTCTGCGGCTTGCCGCGAATGCGGGCGGATAGGCGTAGCCCGGATGAGCGAATCGACATCCGGGACTACTGTTGCCGAAGCCCCCCGGATATCGCTTCGCTTATCCGGGCTACGCGACCACGCGAGTGGCCGGCTCTACCACCAATACGGCCACCGCCATCCCTCATACTGAACATAAGACGGCACCAGCGGCGGACCGTAGGGATCGACCTTGTCGTCTTCCGGGCGATAGCGATAGCGGGGAACGATGTTGTAATCCCACGGCGTCGGCCGCAGCACCGGCGCCGTGACGATCAGCCGCTCCTGCGGTGCGCGAACCACTTGCTTCCGCGGCTTTGCGTCGGCACCCGATGTGGCGAGGCTCAGCACCAGGGCCGTTCCGAGCGCATAGGCGATGGTCAGTTTCTTCATTGCATTGGTCTCCATGCCGCCAGAGTGCAAAAGGACGCGCGGCAAGGCAAGCGAATTTGCGCGCGAACTTTGCGGGAATGACCGATGCCGGCTTTGTCGATTTTCGCCGCCATTGGCGCAATGACGGCGTATGCGGCGGCAACGCTCTCTCGTGTCCCGGACGCGCCGCAACGCGTAGCGATGCGGCGCAGAGCCGGGACCCAGCAAGCCGCACGGATCGCTGCAACGTGGGCCCCGGCTCCGCAGCGCACCGCTGAAGAGGCGCTGCGCTGCGTCCGGGGCACGGACCGGAATTTTTTCGCACCGCTGCACAGGCACCGCGCTGCGCGCTCTGGCGATCATCGGACTTGAAGATTTCGGACTTGCAGATTTCAGACTTGCGGATTTCGACGGCTTTTCCGGCATGGCAGACCTATATGGGACGTCAGCTCATATAGGGATGGAACCACGATCTCGCTGCCGGAGCGAAACGATGCACGGTGGATCAGCCCTTGCGCGAGCCCTACTCGCGCGCGCGACGTAGCGCCTGCTCCAGCTTCATGCGCTGCTTGTCCCAGCGGCCCTGCTCGGCCTCGGCGCGCGCATCCAGCGCAGCCTGCTCCGCCTCGATCTCCTCGGTGCGCGCTTCGTGCTCCCGCCTCGCTCTGTCGAGCGCCGACTGCGCGGTCGCGATCGCCTTGTCGCGGCGCGCGCGCTCTCTGGCGCGGGCGGCCTCCTCCTTGCGGCGCTCGGCTTCGCGCCGCCGTTCCTCCTTCTCGAACGCCGCCGCGGCCTTGCGCGCGGCCTGATCGTCGATCTTGCGCGATGCTTTCCGTGCCGGCTTGACGGTGCGCTTGTTCGATCGCGAGTTGCTCTTCGACCTGCTTTTGCGCTTGCGTTCGGACTTGCCCTCGCCATCGCCGAGATCGGTCGGCAGCTCCGCGCTCTCGGTGAACGGACCGTCCGAGCCGACCGGGCGCCTCAGCACGACACCCGGCTTCGCCATGGTCGCCGCGACGATATCGGGATCGTCGGTCTCCTTTGCGGCGCCCTGATGGAACAGGTTGGAGCTGGCGCCCCAGGCCTGCAGCGCCGCCTTCATCGAGGGGGCGGCGATCGCCTGATCGTAGAAGCCGAGCGAGGTCTGGTAGGTCTTGAGTTTCTTTGGCATGTCGCTCCGGCTTTCGACGTCGCTTTCCGCTGGCGACCGTAGCCCGGGTGAGCGCAGCGATACCCGGGATTCATCCTGCCGAGGTATTTCCCGGATGTCGCTTCGCTCATCCGGGCTACGAGCGCGGTCGCGAACTACGAACTCCCCAACAACGCGTCATACCCCTTCTCGCTGAAGGCCAGCAGGCAGAACCCGTGCCCGAACGGATCGGCCAGCATCGCGATCCGGCCATAGGGCGCATCGCGCGCGGGCGCCTCCAGGATCGCACCGGCACGGAGCGCACGCGCCACGGCAGTGTCGACGTCATCAACGACGACGTCGATATGCACGGGAGTCCAGTGTCGTTCGTAACGGCGGCGGTCGCCGCCGGCGCCGACCGTGCCGGCCTGCTTGGTCAACAGATACACCGGCGCCGGCCAGCCGAGCAGCTCGACGAAGTCGGCGCCGAAGCGGCGGCCGACCGTCAGGCCGAAGGCTTCGGTGTAGAAGGTCGTGGCTGTCCCGACGTCCGGGACGTCGATGTTGAGGAGGAAGGTCATGGCGGGCTCGTCGGCGAGGTTTCCGGATCAGCGGAAGCTACGCATCAAGCGCCGGGACGTCGAGAGGACTCCACCGTGACATCATGCGCCTGTTTTGCCCGACAGCGCAAACGAAATTCGGTATCGCCGAAGTAAAATCAAATCCCGAGCGATTCCATGGCGATGTCTACTGTGCATGGGGTTGTTTTCGCAGATATTGTCTGCCTGGGTCCTCAATCGCCCCTCAGGCTCAGGATATACGCCGAAAGCGCGTCGGCCTGCTCCGGCGAGATCACCAGGTTCGGCATGTTCTGGTGGCTGGTCCTCAAGAACACCTTGAGCGACAGCGCGGTGGTGCCTTGCCGGTCGGCGATGGCCTGGAAGCCCGGGGCCTCGTCGAACACTCCGATCATGTGCGGCTCGACGGCGTGACAGGTCTGGCACCAGGCCCGCGCCAGGCGATGTCCCTCCGCGATCGCGCGCGAGCTGGACCTGGAGGCCCCCGCGGCGGTGTGGACGACGCTGAAGAGAAACAGCAGCGACAAGACGATCAGGATGACGATGCCGATGGAGATTCGAACAGTGTGCGACATGGCCAGACCTCACCGCGATTGAATCATCGATCAAGCCTAGATTTGCATGGAAAGGCCGAGTTGATCTGCGTCAAGGAAGGAGCGGATGACCGCTCGTCTTCGCAAGCTTGCCCCCGCCTCCTCAGCACGTCACAAGATCGGTGTGACCGAAGCCCTTGGAGTAATCGAGCAGCGAGATCACCGTCGGTGTGAGGCGGATCAGCCGCACCTCGGAAGGCTTCGGCACGCTGAGGCCGGAGGCCTTCTGCTCGGGATAGCGCGCCATCAGCAGCGCGATCGCCTTCTCGGCTTCGGCCGGATCGGTCACGGCCACTGCCCGCGCCGCCATGGACAGGCCGGTGATCTCCATCACTTCCGCCGGATCGTCGTCGATCGTCAGCGAGACGCGGTCGTCGCGGGACAGGTTCTGCGCCTTCTGGCTGTCGATGCCGCAGAGGAAGTAGATGGTGAAGCCTACGTTGGCGTAGCCGACGGTCGTCACCTGCGGCCAGCCATCCGGGCGAACGGTTGCGATCCGCATCGTGCGGTGCTGGTCCAGCAAGGTCTGGATTTTCTGTCTGAGAGTGTCGTCCATCGCTCGCCTCCGGTGGTCATTTCATCAAAAGGATACGCCCCTCACACGCAATGCCGTTGACGCAGCTCAACCCTGCGCGGGCGACGTTGGCTCATTGATCATGCCGCTCGCCAGGATCACGGCGACCGCATAGGCTCGGCGCTCATCCAACGGTTCAGGAGGCATCACCATGAACGGCAACCGCTATTACGGGGTCCGCGTCGAGGGCGCGAAATACGGCGTGGGATTCGGCTCGGCGCTCGCCATCGCGATCTCCTACACCAACAACCATTCGATCCTGTGGGCGATCATCCACGGCATCCTGGGCTGGCTCTACGTGATCTTCGTTGCGCTGTTTCGGTGACATTGCACCGGCAGGCGAAGCCCTGCCCGCGCGGTTCGCAGCTTTTCCTTGCTTTCCCGGTTCCCGCCTCTAGGGTCGCGCCGCGAACGAACCGTTGAGACGAGACAGACATGACCGACACGATGAAATGCCCGGCCTGCAACTCCGAGCACGCCTATCAGGACCGCGATCTCTGGGTTTGCCCGGAATGCGGCCATGAATGGAGCGGCACGGCGGAAGCGGCCGCGGACACGGCGCAGGATGCCGGCGTGCGCGATGCCAACGGCAACGTGCTCGCCGACGGTGACAGCGTCATCGTGATCAAGGATCTCAAGATCAAGGGCTCGTCCTCGGTCGTCAAAGGCGGCACCAAGGTGCGCAACATCCGCCTGCAGGACGCCAGCGACGGCCACAACATCGCCTGCAAGATCGACGGCATCGGCGCGATGAATCTGAAATCGGAGTTCGTGCGGAAGGCGTAAGGTCGGCTAGCTTTGCCGCTGTGCCAGATAGAACCCGCACAGCACCGTCACGAGCCCTGCCGTCTGCAACATCGTCGGCGGCTCGCCGAGCAGCAGCCAGCCGGTGAGCAGCGTCAGCGCCGGCACGCAGGCCGGAAACACCGCGGCGCGGGCAACGCCGAGGCGCTGGACCGAGACGGCGTAGAGATAGAGCGCGGCGGGGCCGGCGAGCACGCCCTGCGCCAGCGCCTGGATCGCGTTCTCGGTCACGCCGATTGCCGCAACATGGGCGAAGCCGACGGTCGCGATGTAGACCGGCAACAGCAGCAGCGACAGCACGTTGATCACCAGGGCAGCCGACACGGCCGAGACGCGCCAGCGGCGCAGAGCAGCGCCGAAGCCGGCGAACATGAACCCGGTGAGCACGAAGATCAGATCGCCCTGCACGCCGTCGGCCCCGATATGGCCGATCGATTCCGCGCCGATCACGCCGAGGCCGCCGACGATGACGAGCGCGCCGGCAAGCCGCGAGGCGGAGATCCGTTCCTTCAGCACGACCGCCGCAAGCAGCAGTCCGCCCAGCGTCGCGCAAGAGGGCTGGATCACGCTGCCGTGGCCGAGCGGCACGAACAGGAAGCCGGTGTAGGAGATCAGCGACATCACCGGGCCGCCGAGCACCATCAGCACGAGGCCCCTGCTCCAGCCGATGCCGCAGAGATCGGAGATGCCCGCACGCGCGACCAGCGGCAGGAACACGATGCCCGACCAGACATAGCGATGCACCAGGAGATCGACCGGCGTGAAGCCGACCTTGAGGCCGTGCCGCGTGGCGGCAAAGCCGAGCGCCCAGAACAGCGCCGCGGCGAGGCCGCAGACCACGCCGAGCAGTGCCGGCGCTGCATCGTTCTTCTGAGTGAGAGCGTCAGCGCCGCTCGCCCGCTGATCCATGGATCAAGCGATATGTCGGCGCGCTGAGCCGCTCAACCCTCGCGGTTGCAGGGCTGGCACGCAGGCATCGCGACGATGCCGCGTAGCCGCGCAGAACCGTGACTGCCGCCGGCGCAATGCGCATGCGGCGTCGTGATGCCAGTGGCCGCCCGAAGCGCTGAATCTCGCTCTGCGCGAGGCCCAGCTGCCTCAGGCAAACTCAGGCTTAGCGGGCCGCGCCCGTGGTGACGTCCGCGGTCGTCACCTTGCGGGGGCCGAGCACCTTCGCCTGGTGAACCGAGGCGACCGTGGCGGGCGCGGCGACCTGCTGCTCGACATGCGCAGCCCCGATCACGCGCACCTGCAGCGGAGAGACCGGCAGGCCGTTGGCCTCGTAGGTCGGCAGCTCGGCGGCGACGGCGGCGCTGCCGCCCACGATCGTCAGGATGGCGGCGGCGATCGTCAAAGTCTTCTTGTTCATGGTGATGCTCCGAAGGTGAAGGTCGGAGCATATTTAGGCGCAAATTGCTGCATTGCGATATACTTTGTTGCATCGCAACAGCGCGCGCGACGCATGGCGATATGCCTAATGCGTACAGGGCCTTGGGCGAATCACGCTGGCCGCGACATGGCGTTTCCGCGGGCGGTACTCAGCCACCAAGCACATTGCCCCAGCCATCGAAGAGATAGGTCTTCCAGACTACGGTTCCATCTCCACCGGGCCTGCTGGCACGGCGGTAGTCATCGGCCTGATCGGCGGTCCAGGTGATGATCGTGTCCGAAAGTCGATCGTGCAGGATGGCGGGCTCGGTGGGATCGAAGGCGTCCATGGGACGAAGCGTGGGATGCGTCATGGCGCCTCCAACGCAGCAGCGTCCGCAAAGTTGCGGCACGGCCTCGGGCAAGGCACCGCGTGGAACCCTCGCGTTGCAGCTCGGCAACACCCGCCGCGAAAAGCCCGCAGCCGCCGATTGCGCCATTGCGCCGCCACACCATCCCCCGAACAATCGACGAACTGCGTGCCTTTCCGTGCAAGACTGTTTCGTCAACCGTTTGCATCATGACTGTTCGGACAAGATGGTTCGGACAGAACCGTTTGGAGGCAGGGATCATGAACGATCGGCGGTCTCTTCTGGTGGCGGTGTCGTGCCCCTCGGCCGTTCTCGCCGGCTGGCTGGTGTTGTCTTTCTCCGCCCATGCGCCTGCCCTCATCGAGAACAGCGGCGCCAATGTGGCTGCCGTCTCGCGCGTCAAGGATGTCAGTCGCCTTGAGCTCGCCGACGTGCCGCGCGCTGCAACGATCGAGGACGGCATCGCCTTGACCGCCGACATCGCCGCCGCCGTCGCTGCGGCGCCTGCCTCGATGGCGACGTCGCAGGACACGCCGGAGGAGCATGCCTCAATCGTCAAGCTCGCTTCAGCCGACCCGGCGCTGATCCTGCCGACGGAGGCGGCGCCCGCACCGCAGATTGCGCCTGAACCGGAAGCTATCGTCAGCGAGGCTGACCCTACTCCCGCGCCAGACCCAGAGCCCGTCAAGCTCGCATCCGCCGATCCCACCGAGATCGTGACGACGGACGCGCTGTCACCTGCGGCGATCGCAAGCGGCCCCGCCACGCCTGCGGCCAAGCCATCTCCGCCGGCCGACACCGTCGCCGTGCTCGACGAATGCTTCGTCATCGAGGCCTGCATCGACCGCTACCTCTGGGCGCTCTATCAGCGCACCGCCAAGGAGGACACGATCAAGGTTCAGGAGCGGCGCGCCGTCACCGTCAAGCGCAAGGGCAAGACGGTCACGGTGATGCGGAGCTTCACGAAGCTGGTCGATCAGGACTTCGGCTGGAAGGATCCGAAGGCGGCCGAGCGCGCCGGCATGTCGATGTTGGACTACGTCATCGGCGGCATGGACAAGAGTTTCAAGAAAAAGCTGTTCCGCACGCTGCTCGCAGCCGAAGCCGCCGGCCTGTCGCCGGGAATCACCAGCGCATTCCGCGACGACTATCGCCAGTCGATCGCGAGCGGCCTCAAGGCCGCCTCCGACCGGTCCTATCACGGCGGAAGCACACGGGGCGGCTACGGCCACGGCATGGCCGCCGACATCGTCAGCACCCAGGGCAACAACCGCGCGCAGCGCTGGGTCTCGACCGAGATCCTGTGGAAGTGGGTCGATGCCAACGGCAAGGCGTACGGCATCGGCCGCCCCTATCTCGGCCGCGATCCGCCGCATGTCGGCCCGATCGACGGGAAGGAATACATCTCGCGCCGCGGCGTTACGACCGACAGCAAGGAAGCCGCGAACGTCAGGCAGAAGAAGACGCGGGCGGTCGCCAGCGCCAAGCCGCCCAAGGCGCACGCCGCACGCGAGCAGAAGAGCCCGGCCAAGCAGCAGAAGTCGGCGCAATCGGCCGTCAAGCGCGCGACCTGAACCGTCAGGCGTCGGGCCCGCGCGTCGGCAACGGCACGAGCCGTATCTCGGCGGAGCCGGCGTCCTGCGTGCGCACCAGCACCGCAAAGATCGTGTCGACCGCAAGCCGTACCGCCGACTCCATCGCTTCGCCCTTGGCCAGATGCGCCGCGATCAGACCGGTGAGGAGGTCGCCGGTGCCGTAGGGGCGGATCGGCAAGCGCGGCGTCGCAAAGCGCGACAATCGCCCGTCGGCGCACAGGATCGTCTCCACCTGCCCCGCCGCCGTGTCAGCGAGCATGCAACCGGTGGCGACCACGTCGACGCGGCCCGCCGCTGCCAGCGCGGAGCACGCCGCGCGGAGGCCCTGGGCATCGGCAATGGTGAGACCGGAGAGCAGCTCGAGCTCGAACTGATTCGGCGTCGTGAGGTTCGCCGCCGGCAGCAGCCGGTGCCGAACCACATCCAAAATGCCGTCCGCGACATAGACGCGGCCGTCATCGCCGATCACGGGATCGCAGAGATAGACGAGCTTCGCATTCCGCGTGAGCGCCCGCTCGACGAAATCGGCGATCACGGCAGCATTGCCCGGCGAGCCCAAATAGCCGGTGACGAGCACCGCAGCCTCGTCGACCAGGCCGCGCTCCTCGACGCCCTTCAGGAGATCGGCGACGAGGTCGCTCTCCAGCACCCGCCCGCGCAGGCTGGGGTAGCGCGGATGGTTTGACAGCAGCGTCGTCGGCACCGCCGCAACGTTCACGCCCTCCGCCTGCACGGCGTAGGCAGCCGCGCTGTTGCCGACATGGCCATGGACCACCTGGCTCTGAATGGAGATGACGAGCATGAGGAAGGTCCGTAAGGTCAAACGTTGCGTTGGGCAAGCGTTACGGCATCTCGTATCCAAGCCCCTGCCGCAGCGCCTGCATCTTGCGCGCCAGCCGCCGGTGACCCGACTCCTCCGACCGCGCCAATCGATCGGCAACCGCGACATGGTCAGCATCGCTCTTGTGCTGGTTGAGCTTGGCCTGCCCTTCGACCTCATCCACCACGAGATCGACGACGCGGACCGCAGCCAGCATGCTCTCGCGCTTGCCCGGCTCCATCTGCGCGAGGTCCCAGGGTTCTTTCGGTAAGCGCGCCTCGGAGACTGCGAGCAGTGCATCGCCGTGTCCGCGGTTCTCGTCGAGCCCGCGCAGATGGGCCACGCCCGACAGGTGCACCGCTTCGTAAAGCCAGGTCGAGACGTTGTCGCGTGAGGCATACCAGTCGTTGGAGACATAGGCATCGTCGCCGGTAACGATCAGCAGAAATCGTCTGCTGCCATCGGCCAGCGCCACAAGCGGATTTTTGGCGGTGAAGTGAATCTGCACGACAGTGTGCCCGCCGCGCTCGGTCAGCACGAATGGCACGTGCGAGGCCCGCGGCCCGCGCTCGTCCGCCGCCACGATCGCGCCGAAGCCGCGAGATGCGGCAAATTCCAGCGCGCGCTGCGTCTCGATGCGGAACTGGGCGCGGAGAACGTGCATGGCGCGGGTGCTCGATGAATGGATGACGAACGCGGCGAGGTTAACCCATAATCCCCCGAAATCTGAATAACAATCAACCTTCGAACGCTGATGCCAGCAATCCCTCAGCGCCGCGACAACCTCGCAAGATAGGCGCAGAACATGTCGGCCATGGCGTCGGCATAGGCGGCGCGAGCCCGGGACAACCTTTCGGCCGGCGGCATGATCGATCTCGTCGACATTCGCGAAGGCGATGCGTTGACGACGCTGAAGTCCGATCTGCCCGAAACGATCGATCTCGTGCTGCTCGACGGTGCCAAGGCGCTCTACCAGGATATCCTCGATCTGCTCGAAGACCGTCTCAAGCCGGGCGCGATCATCGTCGCCGACAACGCCGACGACAGCCCGGACTATCTCTCCCGCATGCGCAAGCCCGGAAGCGGCTATATGTCCACGGCCTTCGCCGACGACATCGAGCTTTCGGTGCGGATCGATTGAAGCCACGTTCGACCGTCGCTGTGTCACGGAGCCGCTGCGCGATTCATCGCGCGGCGGCTTGGTCATCCGGGCCGACCGACAGAGCCTTTGCGCCGCGCTCCAGGCTGTCGCAGGCACGTCACCCCCGCGTGGTATGCGCCGTCATATGTCAGCCATCGTCGGCCTAGTCTCCGCATGAGCTCCGTCTTCAACGCCTATACGGCTCTTGCCCTCGCCATCGTGTTCGAGGTCACCGCGTCGGCGTTCCTGCAGCAGTCCGCGCAGTTCACCCGTCCCTGGCCGACGCTGGCGATGGTGCTGTTCTACGTCGCCTCGTTCTACGCGCTGTCGGTGGCGATCCGGGTCATCCCGTTGAGCATCGCCTATGCGATCTGGGGCGGAGTCGGCATCATCCTGACCGCCACCGTCTCCTTCGTGCTGTTCCGCCAGATCCTGGACGCCGCAGCCTTCGTCGGCATCGCGCTGATCGTGTCCGGGGTCGTGGTCATCAACCTGTTTTCGGAGACCACGGTGCGTTGATGCCGGCCCGATGGGGCGCGCCTACTGGCTCTGCACCGGCTTGGGCTGACGCGGCGCGGATCGAGGCGGCTTTGCGTCAGGCTTGGCCGCACCCCGGGGCGGCGATTCATCGACCGACACGAGGTAGGCGGCGAGTGCCCTGGCCGAGTCGGCGCTGGTTGCGTAGTGGTCCTTCAGGAACCAGGACAGCGTCAGGCTGAAGCGGCCCTTGGCGAGACCGCGCGGACTGCGATGGCAAGTCGCGCAGCCGTCAGCAAAGAGCTTCGCGGGCGATTTGCCGGCGTCGAGATTTTGCGCGGCAGCATCCGTCACCGTCAGCACGATGGCGGCTGCGACAGTCATCAGAGGCACAGTCAGGCCGCGCCAAGGTCGAAACAACGACGTCAAACTGTCGTCCCCTCGCCCCGTCTCGCGATCACGCCGCCGACTGCTGATCGAATTCAGGCGGCGCGTAGGCCTTGCCGTCCTGGTCGGTGATGACGACCCGCCATCCCTCGCTCGCCCACACCTTTGCCTTCGCCACGATGACCAACCGGCTCTCGCGGGCGAAGCTGTACTTCTCGTTGTCGCGTTCTGCGACCATTTTGTAGGCCAATTCGCATCCCCTAGCGTCGCCCTGCCCCCAGCCTTCTCGTGACAGCGGGTTTTGGCGGCAATTCGCCGGGAGCGTGGCAATTTGGTGCCATCCGCAGGCGGTATGGGCACGCCCCGCGCCATCGGCAACGGAGCCAATCCTGCTGCGCCGGATCGGCGCTAATGCACGCGGATAACGTGGGGGCGGCCGAGATTGATCAGGCCCTGCACCGCCGAGAGGCGGTCATCGAGGGCTGCAATGGTGAGCAACAGATTGTTGCGACGCTCGTCGAGCAAACCCATTTCGGCGCCGCTGAGCTTTGTGCTCGTCCGTTCCTTGTGGATCGCTTCGAGGGACTTGCGCAGTCCGGCAATCAACCCGGCCAACTGCTGGGCCTCCTTGGTCATCGACCGCTTAGCGACATTCTGCTGACGGCGCGTCTCCGCCTGACTCTGACTCATTTCATCCTCCCGTGCCCCGCTGCCCCGAGTGGATGACTGCATCTTTGGATACACATGTTACGATCGATGAAATCTGCCCGCGAAGAACTTTCTTAAATTGTACGTGCAGGGAACTCGACACCGGGCGTCAGATCACCTTCAGCATGAAGCGGTCGAAGTACGATGCAAGCCCGGCATAATCGTCGAGCGGCAGCACATTCGCGACATACTGGTCGGGCCGCACCACGACCATGCAGCCGCTCTTTCGATCGATCCCTCGCATTGCGAAAACGTCGTGGCCGCCCTTGAGGTCCGGGCAGAACATCTTTTCGTAGTCGATCAGACCATAGCGGCCCTTGCGCGGGAGCAGCAGCGACGGCATCGCCGCGACGGCAAGCTGACGATGATCCTGCTGGAAGACGGCACGCAGGTCGATCACGCTGTCGACGTCGGCGCCAACAGGCGTGTATCGCCGCAATGGTGATTCCCGAGCTTCGGTGAGGAAGCCGCACAGCGCGCGAATGGCCGAGCCGGCAGCCACAGGATCCTCCGCAGGCGAAAACGCGTAGATGCGGAAACGGCCGTCGGCCTGCGCGGCGTGGCCGAGATGGACCGGCTTGGCGTCCGCCAGCCGGATCACCGGCGCGGAATGGAAGCGCTTGCCGATGACGAGGCCCTGCGCGAGGTGCTGATGCGAAGCCACGCCGGTGAGCACCGATGGCCTGTAATGCGTTGCCGTGCCCGCGGTATAGCGCCCGTGCCTGACGAAATAGTCCTGCGTTTTGGCGGCATCGGCGCCGCCGGCCTTGGCGGCCGAGGCGAGAATCCCCGCCCATTCGCGGTCGAAATCGATCAGCTCTTTCGCGACCGCCTGGCGCTCCGCCGAATAGGAATGCAGCAGGCTTGGGGCGCACCGGCTCCGGAGGACACCGGCGAGCTTCCAGCCGAGATTGAAGGCATCCTGCATCGAGACGTTCATGCCCTGCCCCGCCTTCGGGCTGTGCGTATGGCAGGCATCGCCGGCGATGAAGATGCGCGGCAGGCGCGTATCGGTCTCGGCCTCCGGCACGTCGTCGAACTTGTCGGTGAGGCGCTGGCCGATCTCGTAGACCGACCACCAGGCGATCTCCTTCACGTCCAGTGTATGCGGCTTCAGGATCCGCTGCGCCTTGGCGATCACGTCGTCGGCGGTGATGTTGCGGCTCGCAACGCGCTCGCCGACATCGAGTTTTGCGAGCTCGACATAGATGCGGACCATGTAGCCGCCTTCACGCGGAATGATCAGCAGGCTGCCGTCCCTGGCCGACTGGATCAGCGACTTGAATCGGATGTCCGGGAAATCCGTCACCGCCAACACGTCCATCACGCCCCAGGCGTGGTTGGCGGAATCGCCATGCAGCTCGCGCCCGATCGATTTGCGCACCGTGCTGCGTGCGCCGTCGCAGCCGACGACGTAGCGCGCCTTGATCGTCTCGACCTTGCCCTCGTGCGCGGCATCGACGCGTTCGAGGCGCACGCTCACGGCATGATCGGCGACAGGATCGACATGGAGATCAAGCACGCGTCGGCTGTAATACGGCTCGAGCTTCGTTGGCGATCTGCGCATGACGTCGAGGAAACAGTCATGGATGCGCGCCTGGTTGAGGATGACGTGCGGGAATTCCGACAGCCCGTCCTCGACGTCCTGAACCCGGCCGCTGCGGGCGATCTTCTCCGGCATCCGCTCATCCGGCTTCCAGAACGTCGTTTCGTTGACCCAGTAGGCCTCCTTCAGCACCCGCTCGCTGAAGCCATAGGCGTGGAACATCTCCATGGAGCGGCAGGCGATGCCGTCGGCCTGGCCGACCAGCAGCCGGCCCGGCTTCTGCTCGACGATGCAGGTCTTGATGTCAGGAAACTGCGCAAGCTGGGCGGCCAGCGTCAGGCCGGCAGGTCCGCAGCCGACGATGAGAACATCGACCTCGTCAGGCACGGCGCCCGTTGCGCCCGATGCCTGAACGCGCTCGGCGGGATCGGCAATCTCGGGGTCGCCCGGCTGAAATCCATTCAGATGGAATTGCATGAGCACCTCTCCCGTCAAATTTCTGTTTGGATATTGCTCAGTATGCTGACGATCAGTATACTTGTCAACGGTCCTCAAAACCTCCCTGCCCTCCACGGAGACGTCGGTGAAAGACAATAACGACATGCCAGGGCATCTGGCGCGCCGCTTCCAGCAGATCGCGGTGGCGGTGTTCCTGGCCGAGGTCGGAGACGCCGGATTCGATCTCACGCCGGTGCAATACGCCGCGCTCGCGACCATCAAGGCCAATCCGGGACTCGATCAGGTGACGCTCGCCGGATTGATCGCCTACGACCGCACCACCATCACCGGCGTGATCGATCGCCTCGTCCAGAAGGGCCTCGCGGAGCGCCACCCCTCCAGCCGCGACCGCCGCGCGCGAGAGCTCCAGATCACCGATGAAGGCCGGCGCACGCTGCGCAAGATCACGCCGGCCGTCGAATCCGCGCAGCGCATCATGCTGCGTGGCCTCAGCGCGAAGGAGAGCGAGGAGCTGATGCGACTGCTGCGCAAGGCCATTGCCGCCGGCAATGAGCTCAGCCGGGCCCCGCTACGCGACGCGCAAGTCTAATCCCAAGTCATGCCTGAATTTGTCGCAGCGCATGAAACCAGGAACTAACCTTCGCCTGCTAACCTCGGCCGCATTGGGCGCTTAACGCGCGATTAACTTTGCAGGGCGGTGTTTCGGATGTTCAGGTTGCTCATCGTGGTTGCAGCCATCGCGCTCTCGGGCGGTCAGGCGGTCGCCGGCGGTCATGGCGGCGGCGACCCTCCTCCGCCGAAGGTCGAGCCGGCGGTCGCGCCGGCGAAGGTCATCCTAACCAAGCAGGGCGCCAAGCTCGTCGACCTCAAGGGCATGACGCTCTACTATTACGAGCGCGACACCACCGGAAAGACCTCGAACTGCAACGGCAAGTGCACCGAGAGCTGGGTTCCGCTGGCGGCGACGGCCGACGCCAAGGCCGTCGGCGACTTCACCGTGATCAGCCGCGACGACGGCAGCAAGATGTGGGCGTACCGCTACCGTCCGCTCTACACCTCACCCGCCGACAAGGCGCCGGGCGACGCCAACGGCATTGCCACGACGCTGCAATGGCGTGTTGCGCGGCCTGAGAACTAAGCCAAGTAACGGCTGGCGGAAATCAAGCCAGCCGACGGCGCGGCCCTCAACCGCGCCAGCGCGTGCCCGTCTCGGCCTGCGCGTTCTGCCCTGGCGGCAGCACCACGACCGTCGAATTGAGCTTTACCCGGTCGTAGAGATCGATGACGTCCTCATTGCGCATCCGGATGCAGCCGGACGAGATCGCCTGGCCGATATATTCGGGCTGGTTGGTGCCGTGGATGCGGTAGAGCGTGTCCTTGTTGCCGACATACAGATAGATGCCCCGCGCACCGAGCGGATTGGCGGGACCGCCTCGAACGCGCGCCGGATACGGGCCGAGCCGCGCCTGGATGTCCGCCGTCGGAACCCAGTCCGGCCATTCCGCCAGGCGGCCGACCCGCGCGACGCCGGAGAACGCCATGGCTTCCTCGCCGACCGCAACGCCGTAACGGATCGCCTTGCCCTCGGGGAGGACGTAATAGAGATAGCGCGCATCGGTATCGACCAGGATCGTGCCCGGCTGTTCCTTGCGGTGGTAGTCCACGATATGGCGGAGATATTGCTCAGGCACCTTCGCCTGAGCGTAAGGCGTATGCGCGAGCAACTGACGGTCGCGCGGCGTCATGCTCGCATCCGTCGATGGCGAGAGTGTCGTCTGCATACAGCCGCCCAGCGGCAACAAGGCTGCGACGAACAAAACGAGTAGAGATCTTGGCACCGCCGGCCCCCCCGATAGCGGATAGCAGCACCCCCAGCACCGCCACATATCGCCAAAATCGTGCTGAAAACAAGGCGGGAGAGGAACACGTGCGCGTGTTCGATCAACCGGGTTCCATCACCACAAACGGCGGAGGACCGTCGCATCATCTCCATCCCCTCGCCTTGCTTTGGTCAAACCCGGCTGGACTCGTGAGCCACGGGGCTCGGGATGGGCTCACCTCAACCGATCGGCGCCGCGCCAATGCGGACGACCTAGGCTTCAAACACTAGGCTTCAAAGGAGTTGCGATGCTCGCGACGCTGAATGCCAAGCAAATCGTCGATGAGATCGTGAAGGACACGGTCAAGGACAACGACCCCCACGACGCGGTTCAGATCTCTCCCGAGATCGTGCCGGCCTCGCGGTCTACAAGCGCGTCTCCTGCGCTGGCGCCGGAGATCGCGCCGCGTCCGGAACCCAAGTTTACCCCGGAGCCCAAGCTCACTCCGGAGCCCAAGCTCACTTCGGAGCCTAAGTTCACTCCGGAGCCGGCGCGTGCGCCCGAGCCCACCATCAACGTCGTTTACGGAAAGCCCGCCGCGGCACCGTTGGTCGACACGGCTGTCCGCGTCACCTCCAGCGACGGTCCTGCCAGGCAGAAGCGATCCTCGGTCGGCAGGTGGCTGCGCGGTGCGTCCGTCGCGTTCCTGTTTGCCGGCGCCAGCGTGGCCGCCAGCATCGCCTGGGAGAAGCACGGCGAAACGGCAACGCAAATGCTGGCCGAATGGACGCCGGCACTGGCTTCGTTGCTGCCCACGACCTCGATGCTACCTGCGACGTCGCAGACCGCGCCGGTCGCCGCCGCGCAGGCCCCACCGGCCGCAGTGGAAGCCACGGCGGATCAATCAGCCAACCAATCTGCGCCGCCGCCCGCCGCTCAAGTTGCCGCGGTCGCGCCTGCCGCGACACTGCCCGTCGACACAACGCAGTCGGTGCAATCGATGACGCGCGATCTCGCCGCGATGGCGCAGCAGATCGAGCAGCTCAAGGCCAGCATCGCCGAGCTGAAGGCCGGGCAGGAGCAGATGGCGCGTGAGATCGCGAAGCCGCCTGCACCGAAGCCGGCAGCCGAAGCGAAGCCACCGGTCGATCCGCGCGCACGCGCCGCTGCGCTCCCGCCGCAGCCTGCCGCGCCTCCGGTTCGCAAGCCCAAGCCGGCCGTGGCACGGAACTCCATGCCGGCCTCTTCGCCCGCGCCGCTCGCACCTCCGCCGCCGCCATCGCAGGCCGCCGCGGTCCCGCCGCCAGCTGCGCCGGCCACGACGACGCAAGCCGTTGCCGATGACGATGGACCTATCGTGCGTCCGCCAATGCCGCTGCGTTAGAGCATGATCCGGAAGAGCGTGCAGCGGATCTCCGAAAAGACCATGCTCAAGACAACAACCTGAAGCGCGATGACGATTGGTCCTGATTTCATCGCGCTCTAAAGCATGATCCGGAAAAGTGCGCAGCGGTTTTCCGAAAAGATCATGTTTAAACAACAACCTAAAGCGCGATGACGATTCATCCTAATCGCATCGCGCTTTAGGCAATGCCAGGCGACAGCACGACGTCGCGATCTCGCGCACGTTGTCCGAGTCGATGTGATCCGTTGAGTCCGGGCGACTACGGGAAGCGATGCCTCGCTCGTCTTCCGTACAAGAGAAAAGGCCGTCGGGATCTATGCCGCCGGCCTTCTCGTGCAGCTGCCGGTTCCCGGAGCCCGGTTCTGCTGCAATTCCATGCCTCATGGTCGCGCAGCCATATTTAATAAAATGTTAACGCACTCACATGCTGCACATCATTTCTGCGCCATAAGCTCAGAGATTGCGCGGCCTGTTCATTCGGCAGCTATCGACTCAGTGGTATCATCCGGGATGTGTTGAGACTTGCACTGAAGCTCAGATCGTCACACGGGGAAACTCAGATGCCCTACTACTCTTTCGATCTTGTGGTTGGTGAAGAGTTCAAGAACCAGGGGGGAATCATCCTCGAAGACATCGAGGTTGCCTCCGATCGCGCCGATCAGCTGGCATGCGAGCTGTCGCAGGTGAAGCCAGAGCTGCAGCACAAGGGTTGCGCGGTGCGCGTCACCGATCGCGATCACAACGAGCTCTATCGCACGCCGCTCGATCCGGTGCCGGCCTGGCAGCGCTAAGCACAGCGTCTTCAAGCGAAGTGGATGCCGGTTCGCGTTGAGAAACGCGTCAAACCAAGACGTCAAAGTTGGTTCCGACGAAATCGGAACGATCTTTACTCTTCAAGCGTCGGCGGCTCGAACCAGTTCGTCAGCGACAATCCGCCGTCAACGACGAAGGCCGCGCCGGTGACGTAAGCGGAAAGCTTGTTCGACAGCACCGTGAGCGCCATCGGCACGAGGTCCTTGGCCTCGCCGAGACGCCCGAGCGGAATGTGCCGCGCCAGCGCGGGATCCGCAACGAAACCACCGGCCGCGATCGCGCCGGGCACCAGTGCGTTGACGCGGATATCGTGGCGGCCAAACGTCTTGGCCAACTCCTTCACCAGCATCGCCAGCCCCGCCTTCGCCGTCGAATAATGCGGCAGGTTGCGCGGGGTGCCGGCATGCAGCGAGGTCAGAAACAAGAACGAGCCCGGTCGTTTCGCCGCGATCAGCCGTTTTGCGAGCTCACGCCCCAGGTGAAAGCCCGCGTCGAGATTGACGGCATGCATCTCCTGCCAGGTCCTGCGATCGACCCCGAGGGCATGATCGGCCTCCCGCCGCGGCGGCGAGGCGCTGTGGACGAAATGGGTGACCTCGCCCAGCGCCGCATGTGCGGCAGCCAGCAGTTCGTCGCAGGCCTCGAGCCTGGCGAGATCGCCGACCCAGGGCACGGCCAGAGCGGGCTGCTCGCTGGCGCCGATCGCGGCGTGCACCCGCTCCGCGCTCACATCCGCGAACATGGTGCGGACGCCCTCGCCGACCAGGGCCTGCGCGATCGCGCGGCCGATGCCATTGCCCGCGCCGGTGACGAGCGCGGTGTCGCGTGCTGGATCGAACGGCGTGCTGAACAGGCTCATGTCGTGCTCCGAGGCTGGGGAGCGGCAGGTTAGCCCACCGCCTGGACCGACGACAATTGCGCCGCGCACCATTGCGGAGCGGCGCGACGGACGCTAGCCTCTCAAAAAACGGAGGAGGTTCCAGGGATGCGCACCGGTTTTCTGATGACGGGCCTGTTACTGCTGGCTGCACCGGCCCAGGCCGCCGACGCGCCGCCGCGGTCGATCTATGTGACCATGGTCTTGCAGGCCTTCGCAGCCAAGGTCGAGTGCCCCAACACGGACCTCGTCTATCAGGACCTGGTGCAGAAGGCGCAGCAGATGCACCTGCCCGACGGCACCACCGAGAAGGTGCGCAAGGCGATTGCCTGGATGCACACCGGCGGCAAGCTGGGCGAGAAGCAGGACGATGATTTGATGGCCGAGGTCGCGGTCGCGACCCAGGCCACCGACATGGACCAGCGCCGGCTCGGCATGCCCGGCTGGTGCGAAGCCCAGAAGACCAACCTCGCCGGCCTGATCCGCGGCAAGGGCGGCTAGCGAGCCGGGGCTTTCGCCGCATTAAGCACTCGCCGCATTAAGCACTCCGCGACGGAACCACTGCTCCGGCCCAAAATCGTCACAATCCTCGAAAGCATGCGACCTCTTCGAATTCGAACAGGAGGTCCTCATGCGGAGTATCCATTTCGTTTTCGCCGGCGCGATTGCGGCCGCCACGGTGCTGGTTGCGCCCGTACAGGCGAGGAATTCCGACGCCCAGAAAGGCGAGGAAAAATCCACCTCGTCCTCATGCAGTGCCTATCAGCAGGCGCCGGACGGCTCGTGGGAGCCACTCCCCTGCAAGGAGACACGCGAGCGCGGGCAGCCACAGACACAGAACCGCACGTCGCCGCAAGGCAGCGATCGCGGGGAGCGTTGAAGACGCTCGCGCTTACGAATGTCAGCTCTGATGCGGGCCGCGCATGATCTTCATGGCGTCCACGATGTGACGCCACTCCCTGGCCTCTTCGGTCTCACCGCGGCCCTCGCAGGCCTGGGCCTGCTCGGCGGCCTTCGCGATTGCAGCAAGACCGTGCTGTTCGAACATCTGCCGGGCAACGGTATGAACCTGGACCTCGGACATCATGGGCGGTCTCTCGCTCGAGGGGACTGCGGTGCAGCACGCAACTGCCACCGCGGGTGTCTCACAACGATCGAGGCCCCGAGCTCGTTCCGTCCCGTCGATGTAAGCAAGACAAAGGCGGCCCGCCATGCCCGGCGGACCGCCTTCTCACCCACCCAAAACCGGGAGTCCTCGGCCGCGGAACCTTACGCGACCGCCACCTTCTTGCGCTCGAAATCGTTGGGCACCTCGATATCGACCTCCAGGGTCGAAACCTCGTCGCCGCGATCGAGCCGGACGATGACCTTGGTCGGGTCCAGCGTCACATGCCTGGACACGACGGCCAGAATTTCCTCACGCAGCACGCCGAGCAGATCGGGCTGGCCGCGCATTCCGCGTTCATGGGCAAGCAGGATCTGCAACCGTTCGCGCGCGACCGGTGCAGTGGCCTTGTTGCCGCGGAGAAGCCGAAGCAAACCCATGCTCATGCAGCCCTCCGTCGCAGCAGGCGATCCATGAAGCCCTTGCGCTCGGCCGGCACCTGCATGGCGACCGTCTCGCCGCACAGCCGCCGCGCCGCGTCGATATAGGCCCGTGCCGGCGCGCCGTCCGCATTCGACAGCGTCACGGGCGAGCCGACGTTGGAGGCGCGCAGCACGTCCTGGCTCTCCGGGATGATGCCGAGCAACGGCGTTGCCAGGATCTCGAGGATGTCGTCGATGGTCAGCATCTCGCCGCGCGCGGCGCGGGAGGGATCGTAGCGGGTGATGAGGATGTGCTTCTCGACGCGCTCGCCCTTCTCGGCCCGCACGGTCTTGGAATCGAGCATGCCGATGATGCGGTCGGAGTCGCGCACCGAGGAGACCTCCGGATTGGTGACGATCACGGCCTCGTCGGCAAAGCGCATCGCCATGGAGGCGCCGCGCTCGATGCCGGCCGGGCTGTCGCAGATCACCCAGTCGAAACGACTGCGCAGATCGGCGATGACCTTGCCGACGCCCTCTTCCGTCAACGCGTCCTTGTCGCGGGTTTGCGAGGCCGGCAGCAGCCAGAGATTCTCCAGCCGCTTGTCGCGGATCAACGCCTGCGGCAGCTTCGCGACGCCCTGCACCACGTTGATGAGATCGAACACCACGCGGCGTTCGGCGCCCATCACGAGGTCGAGGTTGCGCAGGCCGACGTCGAAATCGACGACGACGACCTTGTCGCCGCGTTGCGCGAGCGCCGCTCCCAGCGCGGCGGTCGTCGTGGTCTTGCCGACCCCGCCCTTGCCTGATGTCACGACCAGTACTTTGGCCATCTCAATTATCTCCTTCTGGTCAGTTCAGCGCAGTAATTCGCATGGTGTTGCCTTGCAGGAAGGCCTGGGCGGGCCGCCCGCGCAAGGCCTCGTCGATGTCGTCGGCGGTCTGGTAGAACCCATCGATTGCAAGCAGTTCGGCTTCGATCTTCTGACAATAGATGCGCGCGCTGGTGTGACCGTTCACGCCCGCCATGGCGCGGCCGCGCAGCGCGCCGTAGACGTGGATGGAGCCGCCGGCAACGACCTCGGCGCCGGACCCGACCGAGCCGAGAATGGTGACGTCGCCTTCCGGGAAGATCACGGTCTGGCCCGAGCGCACGGGGTTTTCGAGGAGCAACGATGTCGGCTTGGTCTCCACTTTCACGTCGGCCTTCTTCGGCGCGCTCGGCTCGACCACGCAGCTGCGCCCGCCCGACAAGAGCGGCGGCATCCCGGAGGTCAGCCGGCCCTCCTCCACGCCCTCGATGCCGAGCACGCGGATGTTGCGGTCCTGAAGGCTGGTGAGCAGATGGCCGATGCCGGACTGGCTGAGATCGACCGAGGACAGGTCGATCACCACGGGCCGGCCGGCGAAGAAGCCCGGCGAACGCGCGATGGTGGCATCGATCTCCTGCAGCCAGTCCTGGATCGGAACCGTCGGCGTGAACACGAAGGCCACATAGGAGCGCCCGCGCAGGCGCACCATTTGACGTTGGACTTTTGCTGCAGCCTGCATAGCGGCCGACTCGTTCCCTGTTATTGAATGGTTAACGATGCGGCGGATATGGTTAACGGTCGGTTAATGTCTCCGTGGGGTTGCGTGGGGACCTGAACTGGTTGGACCGTCGTTGTCGTGTCCGGACACGCGCTGCGACGCACAACTCTGCTGCGCATGGCGCGCCCAAGCCGGTCACGCTCACCGCCAACATGGGCCCGGGCCCCGGCTCCGCAGCGCACCGTCAGGACCGCTACGCTGGGCCACGAAGACGAAAGTCAGGCGTGCTCGCTTGAACTATGAGTGCAGCAGTCACGCGGAAGCGGCCGTGGAGACGGCGCACGCCCGCTGCCCTCGCATGTCGCGCCATCCATGTGATTGCAGGACCCCTCACCCGGATTGACACGGTCGTGCCATCTGGTTTCGATGCGCGTCCCGCAGACGGAGCCGATCATGTCAATTCAGTCTTCCATCAGACGCAAGACAGCCCCGGACATCCGCGCCCGCAAGCAAGGCGAGCCGGTCGTCATGCTGACCTCCTATCATGCGCACACGGCGGCGCTGGTGGATCAGCATTGCGACGTCATTCTGGTCGGCGATTCCCTTGGCAACGTCATGCACGGCTTCGAGACGACGGTGCCGGTCACGCTCGACATGATGATCCTTCAGGGCGCTGCGGTGATGCGGGGATCCAGGCGGGCGCTGGTCGTGGTCGATATGCCGTTCGGATCGTATGAAGCTTCCAGAGAGCAAGCGTTCAACTCCGCGGTACGGATCATGAAGGAAACGCAATGCGGCGCGGTGAAGCTTGAAGGCGGCGTGCGCATGGCGGAGACGATTGCATTCCTGTCCGGGCGTGGCATCCCGGTGATGGGTCATATCGGCCTTACGCCGCAATCCATCAACACGCTCGGTTCGTTTCGCGCCCAGGGGCGCAACGAGATCGACTGGGGGCCGATCGAGGACGATGCGAAGGCGGTCGCCGATGCCGGTGCGTTCTCAGTCGTCGTTGAAGCCGTGGCCGAGCCGTTGGCGCGCAAGATCACGGAAACGATCGCGATCCCCACCATCGGGATCGGCGCGAGCGCGGCCTGCGACGGCCAAGTGCTCGTGCTCGAGGACATGCTTGGGCTCTCGCCACGAACCCCTAAATTCGTTCGGCGCTACGGCGATCTCGGTCCGGCCATCGAAGCGGCGGTCGAACGGTATGCCGCCGACGTGCGGTCGCGTGCCTTTCCCGGGCCGGAACACGTCTACGACATGAAGAAGGGCTGACGCAGCTAGCAGTCAAGCGCCGCTCACTTCTTCACCTTGCTCGCATCCATCTTGATGTTCGGATCCAGCATCTTCGTTGTGAACGCCGTCGTCACGTCAAACGGCTTCTCCATGCCGAGATAAGTGTGGACGAGGTCGTAGTCCTTCTTCATCCGCTCGCCGTCGATCCAGCCGAGACCCTTGGTGGTCGTGAACTCGTCCGTCATCAGGAACTTGATGCGCTCCCACTGGCGCTCCTGGTTGGCCCGGTCGAGCCCCGAGACCTGCTCGAGCAGCGCGTTCAGGCACGGAGCCACGTCGGCGACGCATGCCGCGAAGGCTTTCTGCGTGACGCGCACGAAGTCTTCGACGACCTTCGGGTTCTTCTGCAAGTAAGCGCCGTTGACTATCAGGGAATTGCCGTAAGGGTTGAGCCCGATGTCCTTCCAGTTGACGTAGCCGAGATCGCCGCCGAACTCGATTACCTTCAGATCGTGCTCGTTGTAGAAGTCGCTGATGATATCGACCGTGTGGCTCTTCAGTGCCGCGATCTTGGCGGTCGGCCCGACATTGACGAAGCCGACGGAGTCGGGCGCAAGCCCCGCCGCCTTGGCGAAGGCCGGCCACATCACGCGCGAGGCATCGCCGGGCGGATTGCCGATCTTGTGCCCGGCGAAATCCTTGACGCCATTCACGCCATAGCTCTTCAGCCAGTAGAAAGTCTGGCCTGTATTGGCATAGACGCTCATCACCGCAACCGTGTCGGCGCCCTTGCTCTTGGCCACCAGCATGGTGGCGAGATCGGCGACGCCGAAGGGCGAGCCGCCGGAGCCGACCTTGGCCGCGGAGACGCCGGAGCCCTTGCCGGTCTCGATGGTGAGGTCGATGCCCGCCTTCTCGTACCAGCCCTGCGCCTTGGCGTAATAATACGGCGAGTGGTCGGCCGTCGGCGTCCAGTTCAGGATCAGATTGACGGCCTCTCCCGCATGCGCGGGCATCGCCGTCGCACCGAGCGCCAGAGCCAACACCAGGGCCGAGCCCGCCGCCTGCAAACGCTTCATCGCATCTCTCCTCGTTGCCGCGACCCGGCTTGTCGCTCTCCCCTTGTGAGGATACCAATGCAACAAGCCCGCCCTCCACTTGTCAACTGTTTGGTTGGAAATGCCCGCAAAACGATCTGGCGACACCGTGCCGCAGCGCCGCGACCCCGTCGCCACCCGCAGGAAGCTCCTGACCGCGGCGCGCCAGGAATTCGCCCGGCACGGCTTTGCGGGCGCCCGTGTCGACGAGATCGCCGAGCGCGCCGGCGTCAACAAGCAGCTCGTCTACCACTATTTCGGCGACAAGGACGCGCTCTACCTCGCCGTGCTCGAATGGGTCTATGAGGACATCCGCGAGCAGGAGCGCAGGCTCAATCTCGAAGGCCTGCCGCCGGAGAAGGCGATCCGCAAGCTGATCGAGGCGTCGTTCGATCACCTGGCGGCAAACCCTGATTTCATCGTGCTTCTGAACGACGAGAACCGCGGCGGCGCCCGTCATGTCCGCGGCTCGACCCGGCTGGAGGCGATGCACTCGCCGCTCGTCAAAAGCGTCTCCCACATCCTCAACGAGGGGGTGCGATCTGGCGTATTCCGCAAGGGGATCGATCCCGTCCAGCTCTACATCTCCATTGCGGGCCTCAGCTATTTCTTCTTCTCCAACACGCCGACGCTGTCGGCGATCTTCGGCAAGGACCTGTCGAGCCGGGCCCAGCGGCGCGCCCGCCGCCGGCACGTCGCCGACCTCGTGCTCCAGTCGCTCCGGCCCTAATCAACCAACTGGTTGAAACTTCCCTCGAGTCCGGCTAGGCTCGCGACACGCAGCAGGGTGGCTGTCGGCAACAGGGAGCATGCGGTGGCAGGAGACGGGGCACGCACCTCGCGCAGCTTTGCGATCATCCTGATCGTGCACCTCGCCGTGCTCGTGCTGTGGCAGGTCGCGGTCGATGCCTTCCAGGTCCCGAAATTCATCCTGCCCTCCCCGCTTGCGACAATTCAGACGTTGGGGACCACGGGCTATGCCTGGGGCGCCAACACGCTGGTGACGGCGATCGAGATCCTCGGCGGCTTCGCGCTCGGCGCATTCGTCGGCGTCGCGCTTGCCGTGATCTTCAGCTGGGCACCGCTGCTCAGCCTCGTGCTGCTGCCGCTGTTCGTCACGCTGAACATGATTCCGAAGGTCGCGCTCGGCCCGCTCTTCATCGTCTGGTTCTCCTACGGCATCGTGCCGAACATCCTGATCGCCTTCAGCATCTGCTTCTTCCCGATCCTGCTCACCACCGCGCGCGGCCTGCGCGAAGTCGAGCCGGACCTGCTCGATCTCGTCAAATCGCTGCGCGGATCGCGCTGGACACTGTTCCGCAAGATCCAGCTGCCGGGATCGCTGCCCTACATCTTCTCCGGGATGAAGGTCGGCGCAATCCTCGCGGTCGCCGGCGCCATCGTCGGCGAGTTCATCGCCTCCGAGCGCGGCCTCGGCTACCTCATGATCCAGGTGCAGTCCTCGCTCGACACGCCCGCGATGGTGATGGCGGTCGTGCTGCTGACGCTGCTTGGTGTCGCTCTCTACGGCCTGGTCCTCGCCCTCGAACGCATGTTCGTGGTCGGCGACGCCAGGCAGACCTGAAGACCAAGGACGAAGTACCCATGCTGCTCACCCGCCAGACGCTGCCGAAGACCATTCCCGACATCGCGGCACTCGACGATCTCCTGTGCCGGCCGAGCCAGGCGCTGATCGACGACCTCAAGAAGGTCGAGGGCGACATCATGATCCTCGGCGTCGCCGGCAAGATGGGCCCGACGCTGGCGGGCCTTGCGAAAGCCGCCGCGCCGGATCGCCGCGTCATCGGCGTCGCCCGCTTCAGCGACGCCGGCGTGAAGGACTGGCTGCACGCGCGCGGGATCGAAACGATCAACTGCGACCTGATGGACGAGAAGGCGATTGCAGCGCTGCCCAAGGCACCGAACATCGTCTTCATGGCCGGCCGCAAGTTCGGCGCCGAGGGCGATCTGTCGCTGACCTGGGCGATGAACGCGCATGTGCCGGCGCTGGTCGCGCAGGCCTTCCCCTCCTCGCGCATCGTGGCGTTCTCGACCGGCTGCATCTATCCGTTCGTGCCGGTCGACGGCAAAGGCTCGAGCGAGGACATGGCGCCGAACCCGCCCGGCGAATACGCCCAGTCCTGCGTCGGCCGCGAGCGCATGTTCGAATATTTCTCGCACAAATTCGGCACGCCGGGGCGCCTTTTCCGCCTCAACTACGCGATCGACATGCGCTATGGCGTGCTGCACGATATCGCGACGAAAGTGCTGACGGGCGCACCGATCGACGTCAGCCTCGGCCATGTCAACTTCATCTGGCAGGGCGATGCGTCCTCCCAGGCGCTGCGCTGCCTCGCGCATTGCACGACGCCGACCTCGCCGATCAACGTCAGCGGCCACGAGATCCTCGCGGTGCGCGATCTCGCGGCGAAGTTCGGCGCAAGGTTCGGCCGCGCGCCGGTGCTGACAGGCAAGGAAGAGCCGACGGCCTGGCTGACCGACACGTCGAAGGCGGTCGAACTGTTCGGCCTGCCCGTCGTTGACACCGAGCAACTGATCGCCTGGACCGCGGATTGGGTCTCTCGCGCCATGCCGAGCCTCGGCAAGCCCACCAAATACGAGGTGCGCGATGGCCGCTACTGACGGTCCGCGCATCGTCCGGCTCGGCGTCGAGGACGCCGCCGCCGGCCTTGCGCTCTCGACCGAAGCGCACTGGAACCAGACGATCGAGGACTGGCGCTTCTTCTTGAGTGAAGGCGTCGTATTCGGCATCCGCGACGGCGCACGGCTGGTCGCGACTGCGGCCCTGCTGCCCTATTCCGGCAACAATGCGTGGATCAGCATGGTGCTGGTGACGGCAAGCCACCGCCGCCGCGGTCTTGCCACGCAACTCGTCGATGCCTGCCTCGAGGCGGCGCGCAAGAACGGGCTGACGTGCTGGCTCGATGCGACGCCCGACGGCGCCAAGGTTTACGGGCCGCTCGGCTTCGCTCCGACCTCGCAATTGCGCCGGCTGAAGCTGGTGAAATCTGCGTCCGCGTCCGGGCAAGCTCCGTCAACCGCAACGCTCGATACACTTCGCGCGCGGGACCGGCAGGCGACCGGCCTCGACCGCACCGCCCTTCTCTCGGCGTTCGCACAGCGACCCGGCTCGCGCATCGTCTCCACGAACGGCGCCATCGCACTGGTGCGGGACGGCCGAGCCGCGTGCCATATCGGCCCGTTGTTCGCCGATCACACCACAGCCGCGCTGATCCTGGTCAGTGCGATCGCGCGGTCGCAGGACGGACCGCTCCTGCTCGACGCCGTCGCGTCGCAAGCCGCATTCCTGGACGGATTGACAGCGTCCGGCTGGACCATCGAACGACCCTTCCAGCGCATGCGTCTCGGCCCCGCCACCGCCATGGCCGAGGAAATGCCATTCGCCGTCGCCGGCCCCGAATTCGGATAGGACATCATGCACCACAGCCAGATCAACAGCGAAATCCGCAAGCTGATCGCCGACGGCACCGTGCTGCCGGCGCATCCCCTCGCGCTCACCGCCGAGCGACAGCTCGACAAGACGCATCAGCGTGCGCTGACGCGCTATTACATCGACGCCGGCTCGGGCGGCCTTGCCGTCGGTGTGCACACCACGCAGTTCGCGATCCGGGACGTCGGCCTCTACCGTCCCGTACTCGAGCTCGCCGCCGAGACCGCCGCAAGCTGGACCAAGCGTCCGCTCGCGATGGTCGCAGGCCTTGCCGGCCCGACCTCCCAGGCGATCACCGAGGCCCGCACTGCACGCGACATCGGCTATCATGCGGGCCTGCTCAGCCTCGCCGCGATGAAGAGCGCCTCCGAGGACGAGATCATCGCGCATTGTACCGCCGTGGCCGCCGAGATTCCGCTGGTTGGCTTCTATCTTCAGCCGGCCGTCGGCGGCGTCGTCCTGTCGAGCCGGTTCTGGCAGCGCTTCGCCTCGATCGACAACGTCATTGCGATCAAGATCGCACCGTTCAACCGCTACCGTACCCTCGATGTTCTGCGCGGCGTCGCAGCCGCCGGCGCGCTCGACCGCGTCGCGCTTTACACCGGCAATGACGACCACATCCTGCTCGACCTGATGCTGCCGTTCGATCTCCGCGACAAGGGCGTCACCACGCGCACCTATTTCAAGGGCGGGCTGCTCGGCCACTGGTCGGTCTGGACCGCGAGCGCCATCCAGCAGTTTGCACGCTGCAAGGCGGCGCGGCACAGGGACAGCGTGCCCGCCGACCTGCTCGCGCTCGATGCCCGCGTCACCGACTGCAACAGCGCGTTCTTCGACGTCGCCAACAATTTCCACGGATGCATCGCCGGCTGCCACGAGGTCTTGCGGCGCCAGGGCCTGATGAAAGGTCTGTGGTGCCTCGATCCAAACGAGGGGCTCAGCCCCGGCCAGAAGGAGGAGATCGACCGCGTCTGCCGCGAGCACGCCGACCTCAGCGACGATGCTTTCGTCGCCGCGAATTTGAACAAATGGCTGGCATGAGCTCGGAGCCCTTCATCAGCCTGCAAGGCGTCCGAAAGGTCTATCGCAGCGGCGGCGCCGAGTTTCTGGCGGTGTCCGACGTCACCATGGACGTGCAGGAAGGTGAACTCGTCTCGCTGGTCGGCCCGTCCGGCTGCGGCAAGACGACGGTGATGAAGATCCTGGCGGGCCTGCATGGCGCCGACGGCGGCACCGTGAGGATAGGCAATGCCAGGAGCCCATTCGATCCGACCCGCGACATCGGCATGGTGTTCCAGCAGGCGCTTCTGCTGAAATGGCGGACCATCCTCGACAACGTGCTCCTGCCCGCCGAGATCGTCGGCCTGCCGATGAAGGCCGCGCGCGAGCGGGCGCGCGATCTGCTCAATCTGGTCGGCCTTGCCGGTTATGAGCAGAAATATCCGCAACAGCTTTCCGGCGGCATGCAGCAGCGCACGGCGATCGCGCGCGCCTTCATCCACGATCCGAAATTGATCCTGATGGACGAGCCGTTCGGCGCACTGGACGCGCTGACGCGCGAGCAGATGAATTTGGAGATGCTGCGGATCTGGCGCGAGAGCGGCAAGACCATCATCTTCGTCACGCATTCGATCCAGGAAGCCGTCTTCCTGTCTTCGCACTGCGCCGTGCTGACGGCGGGCCCGGCGAGGATGGCCGACTATTTCGCGATCGACCTGCCCTTCCCGCGCGATCTTCCGCTGAAGACGACCGATGCGTTCGGAGCCTATGCAAGGCGGATTTATGCGAAACTGGGGTTAGGGACGGCGTAAACAGCCGGTCCGCTGTCATTCCGGGGCGCGACGAAGTCGCGAACCCGGAATCCATCGGGCAGCAAACCACGCGGTGAAATGGATTCCGGGCTCGCGCCAAGAGGCGCGCCCCGGAATGACGGTGCGCGGCGTGAACACCGCGCCCCTCACGTCAGCTCTTGTTGCGCATCTTGCTGAGCAGATAATTGTCGTAGAAATTCTCCGCGATCTGCGTGTAGAAGAGCAGCTCCTTCATATACGCGTCGTGGCTCTCCTTGGTCCGCTTGAACAGGTCGCTCTTGGCGGCGAGCTCGTTCAGATGGTCCTGGGTCGCGTTGTAGCAGGCTTCCAGCACCGGCTGCGGGAACGCCTTCAGCTCAGTGCCGCTCGCGATCAGCCGCTTCAGCGCGGCCGGGTTGACGCTGTCGTACTTCTCGAGCATCCAGGCGCCGGCCGCCGCGCCCGCCTGGTTGACGATCGCCTGGTAGTGCTTGGGCAGCGAATTCCACTTCTCGTCATTGACGACCATGTGCAGCATGGCGCCGCCTTCCCACCAGCCGGGGAAGTAGTAATATTTGGCGACCTTGTAGAAGCCGAGCTTCTCGTCGTCATAGGGACCGACAAACTCGACCGCGTCGATCGTGCCCTTCTCCAGCGCCGGATAGATATCGCCGCCCGCGATCTGCTGCGGGACGACCCCGAGCTTTGCCAGCACGTGGCCGCCCATGCCGGCGATGCGGAATTTGAGACCCTTGAGATCGTCGACGGTCTTGATCTCCTTGCGGAACCAGCCGCCCATCTGGGTGCCGGAATTGCCGCAGAGGATGGCGTGCGCCTTGAAGGGCTTGAGCGCCTCGTTGGTGAGGTCGGCGCCGCCACCGAAGTGCCACCACGACTCCTGATGGCGATGGTTCATGCCGAACGGCGCACCGGTGGCATAGGCCAGCGCCGGCTCCTTGCCGATGTAGAAATAGAGCGGGGTCTGCGCCATCTCCACCGATGCGGTGCTGACGGCATCGAGCGCCTGGAGGCCGGGCACGAGCTCGCCCGCCGAGAAGGTCTGGATCTGGAATTTGTTGTCGGTGGCCTCAGCGACGTATTTCGCGAAGGTCTGCGCCGTGCCGTAGATGGTGTCGAGCGACTTGGGGAAGCTCGAGGTCAGGCGCCATTTGATCTCGGGCGCGCTTTGCGCGATCGCAGGTGCAGCAACCAGCGTCGTCGCGCCGGCGACCGCGCCGCCCTTGAGGAACGTACGGCGTTTCATGATGGGGTCTCTCCCTTGAAGCAAGTTTCAAACAAATGGCGTTGCGACGGTCTTCGCGGACCGTTTGCCCGTTCCTATAGCGGAGTTCAAGTTGCGAGGAGAAGGCTTTGCGGAGCTCTCAGAGCAGCTTGGCGCTGACGAATAATGCGCGCACGGCGTTGGTCGCCTGCACCGCCAGCATAGCGTTACCGGCGGCGCCTTCCAGGGCCGCGACTGCGTCCTCGTGCAGGGAGCGAAATTCCATCCACTCGACCGACTTGAAGTTGGTGAGGAATTGATAGGCCTGACCGACGGTCGCGATCGCCAACGTGTCACCGTTCAGCTTGATCTTGAACGTCGTGCGCAGCGGGGTTTCGGAACTTGATGGATCACTCATGGGCTGCTTCTGGGCGAGGACGGCTTAACGAAGGGGAAACGGCAGCCCCGCCGTCGCAGGCAAGATCAGGAATTGGTGCTCGCGCGCTGCGAAGCGGTCGCCGTCCCGCGCAGGCTCGGCACCACGACCAGGCGGTTGAACTCGCCATTGTCGTAGGCCTTCAGGAAACGGTCATAGTCCTTGATCGAGACGCAGCCGTTGGAATCGCCGCGCGGCCCGAGCAAGTAGTTGTGCGTGAGCAGACCGACGCGGCCAAGCGCACTGGTGCCCTCAGTCGGCGTCATGCGCAGGGCCCGGACGCCGTGGAACAGCTTTTCGCGCGGCTTGAGGTCGTAGGTTGCCGGCGGCGTCGCGCCGACCATCCGCCGGTCGACGTGGTCGGGGTCGTCCATCAGCGCGCCCAGGCCGGAATGGGCCTCCAGCGCCACCCCGCTCGGCAGATAGACCGCCTTGGCCGAGATGTCGTAGACCGCGGTTCGCGAGTCGTAGCCGAGGGAGGCGAGATCCGGCGCCTTTGTCAGAAGCCCGCTATCCGGCGTCAACGAAGCCAGCTTGATCTTGTCGGTGAATCTTTCAAAGAAGTTGCGGTTGTCGGCCCTGGAGCCGGTATCAGCATAGGCTTGGCTGGAGGCGATCTGGGCGGCCAGATCTGCCTGGACCGGACGCGAGCGCGGCATCGGGATGGCGTCGGCGCGGTGCGAGGGCCTCGCCTCTTCGGCTGCGGACTGCTCGTCATCGGTCAGCATCGAGCGCCAGTCGTCGCCCTGAAGCCTCTGGGCGAGCATCGCCTTGGCATCTCGCAGCTTGAGCTGGACCGCATTCACGGCGGAGCGCTCGAACGCCCGCAGGCCGAACTCGCGGGCCGGCGGGCTGCCGGAAGCCGACGCGAAACGGTCCTCGAACGAAGGAGCATTGGCCGGCGGCAACGCGGCAGAGACCAGCGGGGTCGAATCGCCGATATCAGAAATCCACGCGGCGACGCCAAGCGCCAGCGCGACCGCTGCCACAGACAGTAAAATCGTCTCGGCCCGCCCCACACGGCGGCGCGACAACAGCCTCTCGGCGTTTGCTGCGTCGGAAACCATCGGATCCCCAAATCGACCCCGGGGGTGCCCACCCCCACCCGGAGACTCTATACCAGCTACCACATTGGGAGCCAAAAGTTAGGCATAATCGCGGCCGGCAAGCCTCCCAAAGGTATCCAATGACCGATCTCTTCGATCTCAACCGCTTTGTCCGGGCCCAGGACCCGGTCTATCGCGACGTCCAGGCCGAACTGGCCCGGGGTCGAAAGCAGACTCACTGGATGTGGTTCATCTTCCCGCAGGTCGCAGGCCTCGGCTTCAGCGCCATGTCGCAGCGCTATGCCATCGGATCCCGCGCGGAGGCCAAGGCCTATCTCGCCCATCCCGTCCTCGGGGCGCGCCTGATCGAATGCACGAGGCTCGTGCTCGCCGTCGAGGGACGGACCATCAACGCGATCCTGGGCGCGCCGGACGACGCCAAATTCCGCTCGTCGATGACGCTGTTCGGCGCCGTGTCCGACGAGCCGATCTTCGATCAGGCGATTACCCGATATTTTGCGGGTGAACGCGACGGCGCCACGCTTGAGATCCTGTCGCGGCTCGACCGCGCATCCGGCTGAATTGGCCGCCAGGGAGCGTAACCCGAGATTAACACGGGGTATTTATTGTCCGTGCAAATTTAACTCTCGTCGCAAGCCATTGCCGGACAGATCATGAAAATCGGTACGCTCCTGACCAGCGCCATCGTCTCGCTCTCGACCGTGGGCGGCGGCCTTGCCGTCTACGTCGCCGTGACCAAATACCAGACGACGGATCGGATCAGCGAAGCCGAAGGCCGGCTGGCGATTGTCCGCGCCGTCAGCGACATTCCGCGTTACCTCAATCCCGAGCGGGGCTTTTCCACCAACATCCTCTATGGCCCCGCCACTGTCGATCCGGCCCAGCTTGCCGAGCAGGACAGGCTGCGCAAGGCAACCAACGGCGCCCGCGACAGGATGAACGCGCTGCGCAAGGAGTTGCCCGGCCCATTCGACGACGGCAACGCCATCGGCGGCAGCATCGACGCCATCAACTCGAAGTTCACCGGTCTGCGCGAGGCGATCGACAAGGCCATCGCGGGGCCTGCGGACGCGCGCAAGGACGCGGCCCGCAAGGTCGTCGCCGACAATGCCGTGCTCAATGCCGACGTCACCGCGCTACTGAACGAGCAGGTTCGCCGCATGGCGATTCTCAATGGCGATGCCTACCGCCAGGCCAATTACGCCAACATCGCCATGACGCTGCGCGACATCGGCGGCCTCAATGCAAGCGTGCACAAGAACCTCGTCGGCGGCAAGAAGGTCGCAACCGACGCTGAGAAGGCTGACGTCGCCCGTATGCAGGGCCGCAGCGACCAGATCGTGATGGCGCTGATGGAGCTGCGCGGCAATCCGGCGACCCCGGCCAATGTCGGCGCGGCGCTGGAGACGCTGAATTCGCGCTACGTCGAGGAATTCGGCCGCGAGCTCAAGCTGGTCAAGGACGGTGCCGTCAGCGGCAAGTATGAGCACGACGTCGACACCTATTACGCGGCGTCGCAAAAGGGTCTCGGCTCCATCATCGGCGTTCGCGATGCGTTTTACGACAACGCGCACGAGATCCTCGCCGGCGCTTCCTCGGCGGCGCGCACCAGCTTCACGATCGCGCTGGCCGGCCTTCTCGCCGTGCTGATCGCCAGCGCCGGCATGATCGTGATGGTCCGCCGCCGCGTCTGCGCCCCGATCGTCGGCTTGACGACGCGCATGACACAGCTTGCCGATGGCGACGTTGCCGGCGAGATCCCCGGCGCCGAGCGCACCGACGAGATCGGCGCCATGGCGGCGGCGGTTCAGGTCTTCAAGGACAACATGATCCGGGCCGACCGGCTCGCCGCCGAGAAGCAGGCCGAGAACGACGGCAAGATGCGCCGAGCGCAGGCGCTCGACGATCTCACCCGTGCCTTCGAGGCCAAGGTCACCGAGCTCGTCGGCGGACTGTCCCAGGCCTCGGCGACCATGGAAAGCACCGCGCAGTCGATGACCTCGACGGCGGCGCAGACCAACAGCCAGGCCGCGGTGGTCGCCGCCGCCTCCGAACAGACCTCAAGCAACGTGCAGACCGTCGCCAGCGCCACCGAAGAGCTGACCTCCTCGATCGCGGAGATTGGCCGTCAGGTCGCCCAAAGCACCGAGATCGCCGCCCGCGCCGTCGACAACGCCCGCCGCACCGGCGACACCGCCCGCGCGCTCGCCGAGGGCGCCCAGAAGATCGGCGACGTCGTCACGCTGATCCAGAGCATCGCCGAACAGACCAACCTGCTCGCGCTGAACGCGACCATCGAGGCCGCCCGCGCCGGCGATGCCGGCCGCGGCTTTGCCGTGGTCGCCTCCGAAGTGAAGTCGCTGGCCGGCCAGACCGCCAAGGCCACCACCGAGATCTCCGAGCAGATCACGGCGATCCAGACCGCAAGCGACGAGACCGTGGCTGCGATCCGCAACGTCGCCGACGTCATCGGCGAGATCGACCAGATCGGCACCGCGATCGCCGCCGCGATCGAGGAGCAGGGCTCGGCCACCAAGGAGATCGCCCGCAGCGTCCAGGAGGCCGCCCGCGGCACCCAGGAGGTCAACAGCAACATCTCCGGCGTGCAGCGCGCCGCCGACGACGCGGGAGCTGCAGCGAAAGAGGTGCTGGGCGCCGCCGAGCAGCTCTCGACGCAGTCGCGCGATCTCGCCGGACAGTTCGACCGCTTCCTCGGCGAGGTCAGGGCCGCCTAATAAGGCGGTGCCTTCCGCGCCCGCTGCGCTTTCGCTGCCTCGATCCACCACAGGAGATCGTCGGCAAAGCGGGGAAACGAGCGCTCCAGCGCCTTGCCGCCCTCACCGATCGGCTCTGCGTCCGCCGACAATGTCTGCGCGATCGGACCAACGCCGATGGTGCTCGACACCACCACCATGCCCATCTCCGAAAGCGTGCCGTGCCAGGCCGTCGCCGCGCGCGCACCGGACAGTCGGCCGGCGGAATAGCTCACGATCGCGGCCGGACGCCAGAACCACTCTTCGAGGAAGTGGTCGGTGAGATTCTTCAGGCCGGGCTGGATGCCCCAATTGTACTCGCCGGTGACGAAGACGAAGCCATCGGCGCCGCGGATCTGCCCGGCCAGCTTCTCCAGCGCCTCGGGCGCGGCACCCTTGGGATATTCCTTGTACATTCGGTCCAGCATCGGCAGGCCGATCGCCTTGGCGTCGATGAATTCGACCTCCTCACCGCGGCCGCGCAGCCGATCGATGACGAAATTCGCAAGGCGGATGCCCATGCGGTCGGAACGGTAGGAACCGTAGAGAACGAGAATGCGATTGCTCATGGCCGGACGGTAGCACGAAACCGGCGCCCGTCCCTACTCGATTTGTCGGACTATCGTCCGCGACCGCGGCCCAGCGTTTGCGACGGCGACTCGCCGAACTGGACGCGGTAGCTTCTGGAGAAATCGCTGAGATGCCAGAAGCCAAACGCCAGCGCGACCGCCTTGACGCTATCAGCGCCGGCGAGAAGCTGCCGCCGCACCAGCCACAGCCGGCGCAGGCGCAAATAGCGGTGCAGGCTCATGCCCCGATAGCGGCGGACGACATCGTGCATGGTGCGAACGGACAGCCCGAGCTTGCGCGCGATCTCATCGCTGTAGATCGGCTGCGACATATCCTCGGTCAGCAGTGCGCGGATATCCTGGAACATCCTGAAATTCCGCTCGTCGTTGGGGCCGAGGGTCCAGCGGGCCGAGACGACGCTTTCGAAGGCCTCGTCGACGGCTCCGAGCAGGGACTCCTTCATTGCCGCGCCCTTCAACGAAAGCTCCGGTGCCTCGGCCGGGCCGGACGCCTCGGCCAGCACCTCACGAACCACGGTGCGCAGCCGGTGCAAGCCAGCCGCCGAGACTTCGAAAATCTTGAAGCTCGAGAGCGTGGCCGGCCAGCCTCGGTCCCGCACCTCCGGCCTGAAAACCACCGAGGCGATTTGTCGCTGCACTTCCTCAACGGTGGTGTAGGCGGCGCCGCCGCTGCCAATGACCACGACCGGTCGGGCGCGCTGCGAGCCATTGAAGCGAACGGGTACGTCGAGGTCGTCCATCGTGAAGCCGATCGCCGTGCAATTCTCGACCAGCTGCGCATCGACCATTCGCGGAAACGTCTGCGTCAGATTCACGTCGCAGCCGGGCAACGACAGGATTGTCTGCTCAGCCGAAATCCTCCGTACGAAAGGCGTGAATTCGAAATTCAGCCCGCGTATCGCACTTCGAAATTCGTCGACGTCTGCGAAGCGAAATGTTTTGATTGCCAATCTCGGTACATCGTCAATGCTGTTCATGAAAACAGGACACGCAACGTCGCGTGGACGTGCGTCAGGCCGCGGTGCCGGTTCGTTTCCCCCTTCGGTTTTCCGTTGCCCTGAAAGGATCAATCTTAACGTGTCCTGAGCAATTGGCGAGGAGCTCATTGAAAGAACAAGCGGGCCCGTCCTGTCTCGCCGAATTTCGATAGCGTTTCCCGCACCGCCGATGGTGCTCAAATACCCGACCTTCGATATCTAAAATTCAAAATTAACGACTTTGAGGCGCAATACCGGTCGTTTGATCGTCAAAGTTATTTCAATTTTCAGGCCCCTGCCATGACGGCAAATTCGCCTGCTGATGTTCTGGTCGAGTTGGAGGCCGCGGTCGCAACGTGTCCGCAGGACCGCTGCGCTCGCATTCTTTCCGGCATCATGCAGCTGCTCACCGGCAGCCGCGACCGGCCTCAGGAATTGCTCGCGAGTGTGGTCGACGGCGTTCTGCTGCGGCTGACGGAGCGGGTTGAGGCCAATGCGTTGATTGAGCTCAGCACGGCACTCGCGGAGCTCGCGGTGGCTCCGCCGAAGACCGTGCGGCGTCTCGCCTCACACCACGATCCGGAGGTGGCGTGCCCCGTCTTGCTGAGATCGCAGTCACTGTCCACAGCCGAGCTCAAATCGATCGCGGCCTCGAGCGGCGAACGGCAGCAACGCGCGATCGCCGCCCGCGCGCCGATCGATCCGCCGGTGATCGAGACGCTGATCGAAGGCGGCGCCCGCGGCGTTTGTATTGCGCTGATCGCCAATACCGAGGCACGCTTCTCTGACGCCGCCTACGCCGCGCTGGTCGGGAAGTGCCTGACGGATGATGGACTCACGAAGGCGCTGGCACTCAGACCGGACACGCCAGACGCGGTCATGCGGAAGTTGCTGTCGGCCTCACCGGCTCCGAAATCCGGCACAGGGCCGAAGGCGACCGTCTCGCTTCAAGCCGCAGCGGCCGCGCCAATCGTCCCCAAGCTGCCCTGCGCGGCCGCCTATGCAAGCGCGCGGCCGGAGATCGTCGCGCTCAACCGCATCGGCAAGCTCAACGATTCCACGGTCAACCGCTTCGCCATCCGCGGCGAGACCGCCAACCTCGTCACGGCCCTATCGGTGCTTTCGGGGGCTCCCATCGAAATCGTCGAGCATGTCATGACCGACGACGATTGCGAGGGTCTCGTGATGGCCTGCCGTGCCTCGCGGCTGAACTGGCAGACCACGTTGGCCATCTTGGGCAATCGCTGCGGCAGAAGGCTTTCCTTCGCCGAGCGCGAACGCGCGCAGCATATTTTCGAGACACTGCTTCTATCAACAAGCCAGTGGACGGTGCGTTGGGGGGAAATTGCCGCGAACGCCACGGAGAGCAGTCGGGAACATCGCGGCGCAAAGATGGGGATTAGCCGATGAAATTCGACGGTCGCAAAGCCTCTCGCGTGAAAATGGACCACAGGCAGCCGGTCAATCTCATGGGATCGGACGGCACCTGGCGACGCCGTTGCGTATTGCTGGACGTGTCGCAAAGCGGCGCCAAGATCGAGGTCGAGGGCACGCTCGACGTGCTCCAGGCCAAGGAGTTCTTCATGCTGCTGTCGTCGACCGGCCTCGCCTATCGGCGCTGCGAACTGGTCTGGATCGACGGCACCACGGCTGGAGTTCACTTCGTTACGGCTGACGGCAAGAAGAAACCTGCAGGCGCACCAGCGCCTGCGCAGACCGCGGCTCAGAGCAAATAGATTCGAACATTCCACCTGGTGTTTGACATCCATACAGTCGAAAAGTGCAGGTCAGATCGTGCAGCACGCGCCAACCAGATCCGGCCCGGTCAATGGTGAGGGCGGCATCCGTCAGACGCGAACGGATCGCCCCTTCCTGCATGTGCTGGCCGACACGTCCGACAAGCTCTCGGGCGTCTGCTCGATCCTCGAAGAGAAATTCACCATTGCCGGCGAGCGACTCGATGCCGATTCCAGGCTGTCGCAGACGCCGGCCGCCATCGTCATCCGCGCGGAGCTGCGCGACGTCGATAACATCGCCGCGATCAAGAAGCGGGCCGGCAAGCTGGCGAAGGCCAGGAAGCGCATCTTCCTGCTCGAGCACGCCTCCCACGTCTGCATCTCGCAAGCCTATGCGCTCGGGGCGACGCTGGTGCTTCCCGGCACAGTCAGCCGGACCAGGCTGCTGGCGGCGCTGGCCGATCCGGCGGACGGTCCATCCGCTTCGTCAGGCGACACGTCGCAACCGGACAACGCCGTCGAGACCGCCGCGACCGCGATCGCATCGATGTTCACGGCTGTGACCCTGGGCCAACCGCTCGACGTCGACGGCACCAAGGAAGCCGGTCGCCAGATTGCCGACCGCATCATCCAGCATGGCCTGACGGAGTGGCTCATGACGGTACGGCGCCATCACGAAGGAACCTATCAGCATTGCCTGCTCGTGACCGGCGTGGCCATCGACTTCGGACTGAGCCTCGGCGTCGGCAGGGCCGACCTGGAACGTCTCTACTCGGCTGCCATGTTCCACGACATCGGCAAGGCGCAGATACCGCTCGCCATCCTCGACAAGCCCGGCCGCCTCGATGCCGCCGAACGCGCGCTGATCGAAACGCATCCGGCCGCCGGCTACGAGTTTCTCAAGGGGCATGACGGGATCTCGCCGGAGATCCTCGATGCTGTTCGCCATCATCACGAATACCTCGACGGGAGCGGTTATCCCGACGCGCTCTGCGCCGAGAGCATCGGCGACATCGTACGAATTCTGACGATCTCGGACATTTTCGCGGCGCTGATCGAGCACCGGCACTACAAGCCGACCATGCCACGCGCGGAGGCCTACAACATTCTCTGTGGGATGAACGGGAAGCTGGAGAAGGCGCTGGTCCACTCATTCAAGCAGGTCGCGCTCACGCGGTGAGCACGGCAGACCGATCTCGAACGCGGCCTAATGAGTAGCGCGATGGCTGGCGCGGCGCGGGATTGATCGGCAAGCCAGCCCCTCGGCCAGCAGCTTCATGTCCTCGTGCCGGCCGCTGCGTATCAGCCGGCCGAACTCTTCGGGTGTGAAAGGAAGACTTGGATCGTCATCGATCTTGTGCCGGAGTCGCGGACCGAAGAACCGTCGAACCAGGCTAGCCAGCCGCCGCATGTCAATTCCCTCGCGCCAGCAACAAACCTCTCAGTCCGCACATTGTTCCTCCTGCACCTTCGAGATTGCAAGAGGCCGCTTGGGTCTCCGCACCAAAAAATTCCGCCAGAGAATAATCTCCTCCTGTCGTGCTAATCGGCAAAACCCACGTAACGCACGAACTCGTGGTTGTGCTCGCGGTCCGAGCGAACGGCGTTCGCGGCAAAGCTGTCGTCGGGATAGCCCATCGCAACGCAGGTCATGATGACCTCGTCCTCCGGAATCCTGGCGACCTCGCGCACGATGTCGGAACGCATGATGCCCTGTCCGTTGATCACGGAGCCGAGGCCGCGGTCCCATGCCGCGAGCACGATGCCGTAGCAGAGCGCGCCGAGATCGAAATGGCAGACCGCGCCGGGATCAAGCACACGGTCGTAGGTCAGGACCAGCGAGACCGGCGCGTCGAACTGGCGGAAGCCGCGCAACACCCAGTCCTGCCGCATCGGCTTGTCGTCGCGCGCGATTCCCATCGCACCGAACAGCTTTTTGGCGATGTCGACCTGCCGCGTGCGGTGCACACCCTGGTACTCGCCGTGGCTGACGATGTCGCGCTTGACCTTGGCGCCACCGACCATCTCCTCCATGTTGCGGCGGCGCACCTCTTCCAGCGGGCTGCCGGCGAGCACGTGGACATGCCAGGGCTGGGTGTTCATCGACGACGGCGCGCGCTTGGCGCTCTCGATGATCGCCTCGATCACCGCGCGCGGCACCGGCTCGTTCCTGAAGCCGCGCACGCTGCGGCGCGACTGGACCAGCGTTTCGAATTCCACTCTTGAACCTCCCTGCCCGTTCGTCCGGCGTTGCGGCGCCGGTTGCCGACGCCGCGCGCAAAATCTATGCTGGCCCGCAAGCAAGACCAAGAATCCCGGAGGACCCGTCATGGCCGCGCCGCTCGATCCCGTCATCGCCCAGATCATTCCGCTCATGCCGATGCGCGATCCCGCCACGATGACGCCACAGAGCGCCCGCGATTCCTTGCGCGCACTGGCTGCCTCGCGCGCGGCCATACCGCCTCCGCCCGTCGATACCGTGCAGGACATCAAGGTGAAAGGCGGCGCCGGGCCGCTCGATGCACGCGTCTATCGGGTCGGCACCACGCCGGCACCGACCGTGGTGTTCTTCCATGGCGGCGGCTGGGTCGCGGGCGACCTCGAGACCCACGACCGGCAGGCGCGCAACCTTGCGATCGAGACCGACGCGGTGGTCGTCTCCGTCGATTATCGCCGTCCGCCCGAGACGCGCTTTCCCGGCGCCTTCGAGGACGCCTTCGCCGCAGTCGGCGACGTCTTCAACCGCGTCGCGGAATTTGGCGGCGATGCAAGGCGCCTCGGCGTTGCCGGCGACAGCGCCGGCGGCAATCTCGCAGCCACCACCGCGATCGCCTGCCGCGATGCCGGCATCAGGCTCGCCGCGCAAATGCTGGTCTATCCCGTGACCGACGTCCTCGGCGCTTACGCCGATGCGCGCGAGAACGCGCGCTATCCCTCGCGCGCCGAGAATGCCGAAGGCTACTTCCTCACGCGCGCCACGATGGAATGGTTTTGCGGCCACTATCTCGCCGATCCCGGCCATGCCACGGACTGGCGCGTCTCGCCGTTGCGTGCCGCCTCGCTTGCGGGCGTCGCGCCGGCCATCGTGACCACCGCCTGGTTCGATCCCTTGCGCGACGAGGGCGCCGCTTATGCGCGGGCACTGGAAGCCGCCGGCGTCCGCGTCAAGCATCATGAGGGCCCCGGCCTGATCCACGGCTATTTCGGCATGGGCGATACCTCGGACGTCGCACGCGCCGAAGCGCAGCGCGCGCGGGCCGACTTCAAGACGTTGCTCGCGCGAGGCGCCTGAGGAGGTGCTAGCCGCGAGATGCCCGTTGCGCGCCGGTATGCCCCCAGGTTTCGTCCCAGTCCTGACCGGCGGCGTCGACGACGCGGCCGTCGGCTTCGAAGAACTTGTTCGGCACCTGGAAGATCGCCAGGATCAAGGCGCCGTCCGGACACCAGGCGGCGTGACGGCTGCCCGCCTCGCGCCAGATGAATTCGCCGGCCTTGCATGCGATGCCCTCGGCCGGGCCCTCCTTGTCGACGAGCGCGCCTTCGATCACCCAGCTCTGCTCGATGCCGACATGCTCGTGGTCCGGCAGCGCCGATCCCGGCGCAAAGCGCATCAGGGCGGTCATCAGGCCCGTGCGGCGATCGAACAGCAGCGTCTTGGCCTCGCACCCCGGAAAGCGAGTCTTTTGCCAGTCCATGTCTTGGGGCCGAACCAGGTGAGAATGCCGATCGGCGGCAGCCTGGTCTTTCGGGATCACGGCGTCCATCATGATGCTCCCTCTCCATCTCGACCGGACAACGCTAGCAGGATCGCGGGGCCGGGTCAGCGAGCAGTGCAACAAGGATGACGGTCTCCGACCGCGCTGGAAAAAACTGCATGGCGACCGGACGACGTCCGCTCATCCTGCTTGATTGCGCCATGATTCCCGGCTCCAATCCGGCCACCATTTCTGGTTTAGGGAGACACCCATGATGAAGCGGATATTCCTGGCGGCGATCGTTGCCACCTTTGCGGCGGGCTCTGCCTTCGCGCAGGAAACCTGCGAGAGCAAAGCCGTCGGCAAGGACGGCAAGCCGCTTGCCGGCGCCGCCAAGACCTCGTTCCTGAAGAAGTGCAAGGCGGACGCCTGCGCACCCAAGGCGGTCAGCGCCGATGGCAAGCCGCTCGCCGGCGCCGCCAAGAACAGCTTCATGAAGAAGTGCGAGACCGGCGCGTAAGGCGCGCTGCGAATCCGTTGCTCCTTCAGCGAGCAGTTGCTCCACGAACGCGTCATGCCCGGGCTTGTCCCGGGCATCCACGTTCTTGTTTCCGCGCGGCAAAGTACGTGGATGGCCGGGACAGGCCCGGCCATGACGGAAAGAGTCACTCCCGCTTGAAGCGGTAATCGAACGCTCCGTCCAGCGGCTTGATCAGCCCCACCGTCGGCGCTGGAAAATGGATCGGCAGGATCAGCGTGTCGGTGTCGGCAACCGACGCAAAGAATTTTCGCCGCGACACCGCTGATTGTTTTGCATCCCAGTCCGGCTTTGCCGACCAGTCCGGCTCGCGGCACTGGATCTGGTGATGCATGAGATCGCCCGCGACCACGGCGCGCTGGCCTTTGGAGAAGATGTTGACGCAGCAATGGGAGGGCGAATGCCCCGGCGTCGGCGTCAGCGTCACGGTGTCGTCGAGCGCGTAGTCGTCATCCACCAGCAGCGCCTGCCCGGCCTCGACGATCGGCAGGCAATTGTCGCGGAAGACCGTGCCCGGCGGATTGTTGCCCCTGGCATGCTCGGCCTCCCAGGCCGCGTACTCGTCCTTGTGGAAGACGTATTTCGCGTTCGGAAACGTTGGCACCCAGCGGCCGTCGCGCAACGTTGTATTCCAACCGGTGTGGTCGATGTGAAGATGCGTACAGAAGACGTAGTCGATCTGGTCGAAGCCAATGCCGAGCGCGAACAGCTCGTTGCGCCAGCGCTCCTTGCCGGGAAAATCGAAGGGCGCCGGATGTCCTTTCTCCTCGCCGGTGCAGGTGTCCACCAGAATCGTGTAGCGCGGCGTGCGCACCACGAAGGTCTGATAGGTGATCACCATCATGCCGCGCGCAGCGTCGAACACCTCCGGCTCCATCGTCGGCAGGTGGCGGGCGAACACGGCCTCGTCATAAGCCGGGAAAAAATCCTGCGGCCGCCGCCACGGCCCCTCCCGCTCGATCACCGCATCGATGGTGATGTCGCCGATCCGCAACTGCTTCATGGTGTTCGCTCCCTTTTTAGTGAAAGCGTAGCGACCGGACTCGGAGCATTCAAGACAACGCTTGCACGGGGCCGCCATGCGCGGAGTGCCGCAAATCAACCTCAAACACCGGAGATATAGATCGTGGAATGAGGAATGTCCGGTGGGCAGGAAACTGAGAGTGACCGCGGCAATCACGATTGCCGTCGCAGCTGGAATCTACGTCAACAACACAAGCCTTCTGGCACCGCATCAGGGCGGCAAGACAGTCCTGCTCGCCCATCGCGGCATGGCGCAACGCTTCGACGAGCGGGACCTTAAGAACGACACCTGCACCGCCGCGCGGATGCTGCCGCCGGCGCACGACTATCTCGAGAACACGCTGCGCTCGATGAGCGCGAGCTTCGAGGCTGGTGCGGATGTCGTCGAGCTCGACGTGCACCCGACCACCGACGGCGAGTTTGCCGTCTTCCACGACTGGACGCTCGACTGCCGGACCGACGGCAACGGCGTCACCCGCGCGCAGAGCATGGCAAAGCTGAAGACACTCGACATCGGTTACGGCTACACCGCCGACGGCGGCAAGACCTTCCCCTTCCGCGGCAAGGGTGTCGGAATGATGCCGACACTATCGGAAGTGTTCGCCGCCTTCCCCGACAGAAAGCTCCTCATCAACGTGAAGAGCCGCGACCCGGACGAAGGCGAGAGACTTGCCGGCGTGCTGAACGCACTGCCGGCCGAGCGGCGCCGGATGGTCATGGTCTATGGCGGTGACGAGCCCATCGACGAGATCCGTCGTCTCACCCCCGATGTCCGCACGATCTCGCGCAGGGCTATCCGGAGCTGCCTGACCCGCTATATCGGCTATGGCTGGACCGGCCTCGTCCCGGCGGCCTGCCGCAACGCGATGGTGCTGGTGCCGATCAACGCCGCTCCCTGGCTATGGGGCTGGCCCGATCGCTTCCTCGCACGCATGAACGACGTCAACAGCGCGGTGTTCGCGCTCGGTCCCTACAGCGGCGGCGAGTACTCCACCGGCATCGATACGCCGGAAGTGTTCGCGCGGCTTCCCCAAGGCTACTCCGGCGGCATCTGGACCAACGAGATCGAGGCAATCGCCAAGATCGCAGGCAAGAACTGAAGCGGTGAGCTTGACCGCGCGATGTCAACCGGCAAGTCACCCCTCCCGCAGGGAGAAGTGACTGACCGACCGCTAGCACGCGCTAGCTCCGCAATCCCGGCGCCTCCTGCCCCGTGCGCGCGACATATTCCGTGTAGCCACCGCCATACTGGTGGATACCCTCGGGTGTCAGCTCCAGCACCCGGTTCGACAGCGTCGCCAAAAAATGCCGGTCATGCGAGACGAACAGCATGGTGCCCTCGAAATCCGACAGCGCATTGATCAGCATCTCCTTGGTGGCGAGGTCGAGATGGTTGGTCGGCTCGTCCAGCACCAGGAAGTTCGGCGGATCGAACAGCATCTTGGCCATCACGAGGCGCGCCTTCTCGCCGCCGGACAGCACGCGGCAGCGCTTCTCGACGTCGTCGCCGGAGAAGCCGAAGCAGCCGGCGAGCGCGCGCAAGGAGCCCTGCCCGGCGGTCGGAAATGCATATTCGAGTGACTCAAACACCGTCTGCTCGCCGTCGAGCAGGTCCATCGCGTGCTGGGCGAAATAGCCCATCTTGACGCTGCCCCCGAGCGCCACCGTGCCCTGGTCCGGCTCGCTCGCGCCCGCGACCAGCTTGAGCAGCGTCGACTTGCCGGCGCCGTTGACACCCATGACGCACCAGCGCTCCCTGCGGCGGATCATGAAATCGAGGCCATCATAGATGCGCTTGCTGCCATAGCCCTTGTGCACGTTCTTGAGCGCGACGACGTCCTCGCCCGAGCGCGGCGCCGGCAGAAAGTCGAACGCCACGCTCTGGCGGCGGCGCGGCGGCTCGACCCGTTCGATCTTGTCGAGCTTCTTCACCCGGCTCTGCACCTGGGCGGCATGCGAGGCGCGCGCCTTGAAGCGCTCGATGAACTTGATCTCCTTGGCCAGCATGGCCTGCTGGCGCTCGAACTGGGCCTGCTGCTGCTTCTCGTTCTGCGCCCGCTGCTGCTCGTAGAATTCGTAATCGCCGGTATAGGTTGTGAGCGAGCCGGAATCGATCTCGATCACCTTGGAGATGACGCGATTGATGAACTCGCGGTCGTGCGAGGTCATCAGCAGCGTACCTTCGTAGTCGTGCAGGAATTTTTCCAGCCAGATCAGGCTTTCGAGATCGAGATGGTTGCTCGGCTCGTCGAGCAGCATCACGTCGGGACGCATCAGGAGAATACGGGCCAGCGCCACGCGCATCTTCCAGCCGCCGGAGAGTTTTCCGACGTCGCCGTCCATCATCTCCTGGCTGAAACCGAGGCCGGACAGCGCTTCGCGCGCACGGCCATCGAGCGCATAGCCGTCCAACTCCTCGAAACGATGCTGCACCTCGCCGTAGCGCGCGATGATCTCGTCCATCTGGTCGGCCTTGTCGGGATCGGCCATCGCGGCCTCGAGCTCGCGCAGCTCGGCCGCAACCTCGCTGACGGGGCCCGCGCCATCCATCACCTCGGCCACCGCGCTGCGGCCGCTCATCTCGCCGACGTCCTGGTTGAAATAGCCGATGGTGATGCCGCGATCGGTCGAGACCTGCCCCTCGTCGGGCAGCTCCTCGCCGGCGATCATCCGGAACAATGTGGTCTTGCCGGCGCCGTTCGGCCCGACGAGGCCGATCTTCTCGCCCTTATTCAGGGCGGCGGAAGCTTCGATGAACAGGATCTGGTGGCCGGCTTGCTTGCTGACGTTGTCGAGGCGGATCATGAGGTCTTTTGGGGGGATTTTTGCGTTGCAGCGTCATAGGCCATACGGGCTTCCAGGGGAAGCCCGGGACCAGCGCACCACCCGGCCGCAATACAGTCGTTCAAACCGCAGCTTTGGGGATTATAGACCCCGATGACCTACCTCTAGGTGGTCGAACCGCCGCCCGGTATTGATGATCGTCACTTCTTGAGGATGCCCGTATTGGTATTTCCGAGCTGCTGGATGGCAGCGTTGGCGGCCGGCGTGTTGTAAGTCGGTCGAGATCCACCACCGTCCTGATCAGAAGGGGTTGCACCGAGTTTCGCGCCCGTCACTCCCCGATTTTTTGCATTGAGCGTGTTGGGGCCTGGCGAACCGCCAGTTCCGCTGAGCGTCGTCCCATTCGAGAGCGTCGAGCCACCCGCGCCGCTCGAACCAGCTGCGCCCGCGCCGCCGCTGGATGAAGAACCGCCTGAAGAACCTCCCGAGCTTTGCGCCATGGAGAACGAAACGGTGCCCAGAAGAATGGTCACGGCCGCCGCCAGAAGCCTCATTTGTCCTCTCCCTCCATCTGCCAGCCAGCTCCGAAAATCGCTGGGTTCCTCGTGATGAAACGCGCAAGGCGCGCGCTCCTATCGGCGGCGAGCGATCCATGCTCCGGCCAGGAAAGCAACAAGCAAGGACCTTAAAGGCGCCTTCACTGTCACCTCGCGCAACTGGTCGGCCCATCGCTTTGCGGAGTCCGACGCGGGCGCGTGGAGCTGCGGGCTGGCAGCCCCTCTTTGCTCTCCGGAACCCGGCCGCGGGCTCGAAGCCTGCTCTATACCGCCCTGATCGTCCGTCAGCCCGGAGGCTTCTGTCATTGCCGCGGCTTCCTTCATGTCCATGGGCGCGCTCCAATCCTGGTGCGGTTGCGGAACAACGACTTGATCTCAGGTCCCGTCCGGCTCTGGCGACAAGCGCGTTGGGAACCAATGGGAGCAGCTATGGCGGCGGTATTCATGCGAACTATATGGTTGGTCGAAGCCCCTGCCGTACTGCTCCCTTGAAGAAGCCCTTGCTCATCTTTCTGTTCCTCGTCGTCGCACCGCTTACCGCATCAGCGGCGAGATATTTCTGGCTGGGCGATGGCCGCCAGAATTGGCAAACGGCCGATCGGTCGAGCGCGGGACTCCTGACCGCCGCGGCCGATCATCGCGAAGCCGTAGTACGGGTATTCGGGGCGAGAACAGTGAGATGGCGCAGCATCTTCGCAATTCACACCTGGATCGTCGTAAAAGAGAAGGATGCGGCGACCTACACCCGGTATGACTACACGGCGTGGGGCGAGCCGATCCGCACCAACGGCTTCGCACCGGACGGGCGGTGGTTCGGCGCCGCGCCGGAAACCATTGTAGCCGTAGATGGAAAGCGCGCCGAGGCGCTGATCCCGAAAATCAGAGATGTGATCGAAAACTACAAGTTTCGATCCTATGGAGATTACAGCGTCTGGCCTGGTCCCAATTCGAACACCTTCGTGCAGGCCGCACTCGACTCCGTCCCTGAGCTCCGAGCCGTCCTGCCGCCGACCGCGATCGGCAAGGACTTCCCGTATACCGGCAGATGGTTCGGCGTAACGGCGTCCGGCACAGGCATGTATGCTTCGCTTGCCGGATACGTTGGCTTCTCGATCGGCTGGGTCGAAGGCTTGGAGATCAATTTCTTCGGTGCCGTGCTCGGCCTCGACATCCGGCGCCCGGCGCTCAAACTCCCTGGCCTCGGCCGCTTCGGGATACGACCCGGCGTGTAAAAGTGGATTCCGAATTGCCGGAGCCACTGGCCCATTCACGCAGGCCACGCGTGAGGGATGCTTGATTCCGGCAAACAGTCCTAAGCTCTTCGCATCAGCTTGAGCGAGGCTGCGAGGCGCAGGCTGCGCTTGCCGGCGAGCGCGATGCCTTCGAGCTCGCCGCTGTCTTCCGTGCAGGTCCCGGAGAAGCCGATACCGACCTCGTAGCCGCCGAACACGGGGTTCTCCCCTTTCGCCGGCGTGTGCTCCTGGTTCAGCATCTCGCCCTTCCAGCGGCCGTCCGCCGAGGAATAAGAGCCGAGATAGTAGAAGAACGCATCGCCGCCAAGGATGCGGCCATCGATCAGGAGCATCACGCCGGACAGTCCGGCGTCGATCCCATCGAGCGCGCGCAGGCTCATCCCATAGAGCCCGTTGGCGATGCCGCCCTGCCCCATCGTGCCGCGCGACGGCAGCGCCCCATCGTCGAGCCGCGTGAGATTGGCCCAGAATCTGGCGCCCGGCATGGTATTCGCGCCGCCCTCGAGACGGATCTGGTTGCCGTAGAGCCGGCCGCGCGCCCCGATCGAGGCGACATCGGCTCCGAGCAGCGGCTTGTAGTTTGGATCGTGGTTATGCCGCTCGGTGATGACCTCGGCGATGATCTCGCCATCGCGCTCGTCGTAGGTGCCAAGATGCGCAAAGCCCGAATTGCCGCCCAGCATCTTGCCGTCATGCAGGCACATGATGCTGCAGCCGAACGCATCGTTCACGCCGTATTCAACCTTATAGAGCCCGTCCAGCAACGCCTGAACCCACAATATCGGAAAGGAATTGCGGGCTACCTAGCATCGTCGCCGCACTGAAGCCACCGGCTTTTCCGCGCAGGACCGGTCACCGGACGCCCGCCCGCCACCATGCCACTATGCCCCTGTTTTGCCTGACGGGTCAAATCGATTTCGAAAAATCAGCAGCCGTGTGATTTCAATGACTTGGCTACTGTGCATGGGGTTGTTTTGGGACTTTTTGCGTCCGGCGCGCGGAAAAGGCCCTCCACACGTCAATGGCGCTTGAAGTACTGCACCTCGCGCTCGTGCTTCTCGGCGGCTGCACGGCTCTTGAACGTACCGAGGTTGCGACGCTTGCCGGTCTTCGGATTCACCTTGCGGGAATAGAGGCGGTATTCGCCCGATGCCAGTTTGCGGATCATGATCGCGCTCCGTTTTGTCCGGACGTCAACGACGTACGCGCGAGCCAGGTTCCGTCAGGTCCTGGCTCTGCTCAGAAGCACAACGTGGTGACGAGCTTGCCCTGCTTGTCCTTGATCGCATAGGGACAGCGAATGCGCTCCAGCGCCTTCTTGGCGTCCTCGTCGCCGAGCGCCGCGGCGCGCTCGTAATAGGCCTTCGCGGCGTCCTTGTCCTTGGGCCCGCCGCGGCCTTCCTGCGCGAAGGCGCCCATCCGCTCCAATGCGCCGGGATGGTTTTGTGCCGCTGCCTTCTCGAACAACGCACGCGCCGCGACGTCGTCCTTTGCACCGCCAGTGCCTTCGGAGAGCATCAGGCCGAGCTGGTACTGCGCTTCCGCGTTGGTCTCGGCAGCCTTGCCGAGCAGCGCGCGCGCCTGCGCGGGATCGGCCGGCGCGGCGCCACCTGCGCCGCCGAGCGCGGCGAGATTGCTGACGCCACGGGGGTTGCCCGCCTGCGACGCCTTCTCCAACAGCTTTCGCGCTAGCGCCTCGTCCTTGGCGACGCCCGAGCCGGTGGCGTAGGCAATACCGAGCTCGACCATGGCCGCGCTCGATCCCTTGTCGGCGGCCTTGCGCCAGGCCGCGATCGCCTCCGCGGTCTGCCTGTTGGCCGCATAGGCGCGGCCGAGCGCGAACATCGCGCGCCGCGAGGATGGCGCGGCCTGCTTGCAGAACCTGACCGCGGTTGCAATGTCGGAGACCGCAATCTCCGCCACGCCCTTCACGTCGGCCGGCTTGTCGGGATCGCTGGGATCGGCGGCGACCCGGTCGCACAGAACGAGATCGGCCGATTGCGCCTGCGCCGTCAGAGGCACGGCGAGCGCGAACAGCATGGCAAGGAGGTAAGTCCGCATGGTCATCACGTTGCGTCCCCGTCCCGGCAAATTCAAGGCTCGAGTCCTGATTGGCGCAGCACGGGCACGACATCAGGCGATGCCAGATAGCGCAGCAGCCGGTCGGCGGCGTCGTCATGTTTCGCGTTCGTCATGCGGCCGGCGGAGAACACGGCCGGCGTCTGCAAATCGTGCGGGATCGGGCCGACGACCTCGATGCCGCCAACCTGCTTCAGCTCGCTGATCTGCTGCACGGCGAGGTCGGCCTCGCCGGTCACGAGCCGCTCCGCCGTAAATCCCTGCTCGACGATGGTGGCCCTGGCGTTGATCTCGGCCGCGATCCCCATCCGCACGATCAGCTCGGCGAAGTACACGCCGCTCGCACCCAGCCGCGAATAGGCGACGGACCGCGCTGCGAGCAGGGTTGTGCGCAGCGCCGCTTCGCTGCCGATATCGGGGTGCGCCTGCCCGGCCCGCACGGCGATGCCGACGAAGGACCGCGCCAGATCGGCCGCACTGCCGGCAATCACGCGCCCCTCGCCGATCATCTCGTCGAGCCCCTCGCGGGTGAGGATGACGAGGTCTGCGGCCGCGCCCTCGCGCAACCGCTTGAGCAGCGCCAGGGTCGGCGCGAAATCGGCATCGACATGGATGCCGGTTGCAGTCTCGAAGGCCGAGGACAGGCTGCGCATTGCACCCATGAGGCCGAGCGTCGAGAGCAGACGAACGTTTTCCATGAGCGGTTCCTGGCGCGATCAGGCGCGATGCATCAGCTTGAGCGCGGCGGTCAGGCGCAGGCTGCGCTTGCCGGCAAGCGCTGTCGCCTCGAGCACCGCCTGCTCCGCATCGTAGATGCCGGAGAAGCCGATGCCGACCTCATGGCCGCCGAAGATCGGATCGTCCTTGGCCGGCGTGTGCTCCTGGTTGAGAATCTGGCCCTTCCAGCGGCCCTTCGCGGCGGTGTAGCTGCCGAGATAGTGGAACGATGCGTCGCCGCCGAGGATGCGGCCCTGGTTGAGCAGCATCACGCCGGTGAGGCCTCCGTCGAGACCGTCAAGCATCCGCAGATGGATCGAGTAGAGACCGTCGGCGATGCCGGCATCGCCGACGCCGCCGGCGATCGGCACTTCGTCCTCCGTGATCGGCGTCATCACCGACTGGAACGGCACGCCGGGCAGCTCCTTCAGCTCGCCCTTGAAGCGATAGAGATCGCCGTCCGCCCAGCCCTTCGCGATCAAGGTCGCATCGTCCGTGCCCGCCATGGCGCGGTAGCTCGGATCCGGGTTATGGCGGACGGTGCTGATCACGACGTCCACACCCTCGCTGGTCTTCACGTAGGTGCCGATATGCGCGAAGGCCGAATTGCCGCCGAGCATCTTGCCGTTGCCGGCATGCATCACGCTCCGGCCGACGGCATCGCCGAGCTGAAATCTCACCTTGTAGAAGCCTTCAAACACCAGCCGTGTCCCCGGCCCTGCGCGCGTCCTGGAGCACTCTATCCCGCTTTCGGCGGCAATGGACAAGTTTCGCGGAGCCGCAGTCGGCAGGCAGGGAAACGGCCGTCATTCAAATGCAAAAATCCGCCGGAGCCTTGCAGCTCCGGCGGATTGAGACCAACCCGGGCCAGCCCCCCAGCCCGGGCCGGGAGGATCTTAGGCCGCGGCCTTCTTGTCGGTCGGCACGGACGCGATCGTCTTCAGGATCTGCGAAGCGATCTGGTAGGGGTCGCCTTGCGAGTTCGGACGGCGGTCTTCCAGATAGCCCTTGTAGCCGTTGTTGACGAAGGAGTGCGGAACGCGGATCGACGCGCCGCGGTCGGCAACGCCGTAGCTGAACTTGTTCCACGGCGCAGTCTCGTGCTTGCCGGTCAGACGCTTGTCGTTGTCCGGGCCGTAGACGGCGATGTGGTCCATCAGGTTCTTGTCGAAGGCGGCCATCAGCGCCTCGAAATACTCCTTGCCTCCGACCGTCCGCATGTACTCGGTCGAGAAGTTCGCATGCATGCCCGAGCCGTTCCAGTCGGTATCGCCGAGCGGCTTGCAGTGGAATTCGATGTCGATGCCGTACTTCTCGGTCAGGCGCAGCATCAGGTAACGGGCCATCCACATTTCGTCAGCGGCCTTCTTGGAGCCCTTGCCGAAGATCTGGAATTCCCACTGGCCCTTTGCGACTTCCGCGTTGATGCCTTCATGGTTGATGCCGGCAGCGAGGCAGAGGTCGAGATGCTCTTCGACGATCTTGCGGGCGACGTCGCCGACGAACTTGTAACCGACACCGGTGTAGTACGGGCCCTGCGGCGCCGGATAGCCGTATTCCGGGAAGCCGAGCGGACGGCCGTCCTTGTAGAAGAAGTATTCCTGCTCGAAGCCGAACCAGGCGCCGGCGTCGTCCAGGATGGTGGCGCGCTTGTTGGACGGATGCGGGGTCTTGCCGTCGGGCATCATGACTTCGCACATCACCAGCACGCCGTTGGTGCGCGCGCCGTCCGGGAACACCGCGACCGGCTTCAGCACGCAATCGGAGCTGTGGCCTTCGGCCTGCATGGTGGAGGAGCCATCGAAGCCCCAGAGCGGAAGCTGCTCGAGCGTCGGGAACGACGCGAATTCCTTGATCTGAGTTTTGCCGCGCAAATTCGGAGTCGGCGTATATCCGTCGAGCCAGATGTACTCGAGCTTGTACTTGGTCATTGAGCCTCTCTGTAGATGATGCGAAAGGTTGGGGGCCTGGAGGCCCCCGCACGTTTTGTACCCGGCCATCATCGGCCGGCCCTTCCCAAGCATTTTACGTGCCAAAAAGCCGCAGTTCAGGCGGTTTTCCACGTTGACCGGCCGCTCCTGCCTGCCGGCGCATCCCCGGCAGCCGCGTGCGTCATAGCCGCGCACCTTTGCGTGTAGCTGCACCGCAAAAATCCCGCGAAAAACGCCTGATTCTGGAGCAGCCGGGTCGCTGCCGGAGGGTGCCGATGAAACGCGCATCAACGTCCGGCAACTTTCGCAAAGCTGCACACCCCTGCCTAGCAACCTTTGGAATGGCCTAGGCGTTAGTCACCGACACAGTGCCTTAGGGGATGCAGAACGCTGCCTGCCCACAAAATGGGCGGAAACTGATTTCCTTTTCAGCACTTTCCAATCCGGGAAGGGCGGCCGATATGGGGATTCCGGTAACCACAATCGAACGAGTCGGGCGCACCATGGAGGCCAAAGGCGCTTCGACCAAGGAGAAATCGTAATGATGAACAATGGTCTGAGTCACGGATCTGCGCAGATCTACCAATTCCCCGTCGGCGGCCGTGCGGCCCTCGGGGGACGCCGCTATGGCGAGACCCGCTTTCCCGCCGATCACGCCTCGCTGCCCTCGAACGTCTCGATCTGCAGCGACAGCTGGTATCACCAGGATGCGGTCGACGAAGCCAAGCCGAAATGGGATCGCTGATGCCTGTGGTTGGTTTGAAACCGCCTGCTCTCTCAGGCGCCTGGCGGCAGTTCGAAAGGGTCGAAACAACGGTGTTTCGGCCCTTTTTGATTCCTGCCTGAACCACGCCGTTCAGATCACCGCGCAGGCCGTGACCGGCCGCTTCAGATGCTTGACCGTGGTGGTCCCTGCCTTCGCGATGGTCAGCGTGATACCGGCCCCCGAATAGCGCGCGCCAGAGACCGCCAGCCGCTTGGCGAGCGTGACGGGCTCGCCGTCGATCTGCAAAAAGGCGCGCTTGTCGCCATCATAAAAGCCAACGATGAACTGTGTACCATCGGCACAGCGATAGGTCCGGAACGTCTGCGCATCAGCCAGCCGCGCGTGGCAAATTCCGCCCGCCAGCATGGTGACCGCCAAAAGAATGGCCTTGTGGCAGCCCATGATCGCCCCCTCTAGTAGCGCTCGAGAACGCCCGCCGTGCGTCCAATGGAACATAACCCAAGCTGATCTCATGTCAGACTCCCCTGCCCGCCATCTCGCCCTGCAAGGCGCCAGCAATTTTCGCGATCTCGGCGGCTATCCGACCACCGATGGCCGCATCACGCGCTGGCGACACATCTTCCGCTCCAATCATCTCGGCCAGCTCACCGCAGCCGACGTCGAGATCGTACGCGCGCTCGGCGTCAGAAGCGCATTCGATTTCCGCGGCCTGGAGGAGCGCGCAGCCGGCATCTGCGTCGTGAACGAGATCACGGTGCATTCGCTGCCGATCGAGCCGACCGTCGTCGCCGCGCTGCGCGGCGAACTCGCCCGGGGCATGCTCACCGCGCCGGTGGCGCTCGAGCTCATGCGCGAGTCCTACCGGAACTATGTTCGCCACAACACGCACTGCTTTCGTGCGCTGTTCGGCCATTTGCTGGAAGACCGCGCGCCGCTCGTGATCCACTGCACCGCCGGCAAGGACCGCACCGGCTTTGCCAGCGCGCTGATCCTGCATGCGCTGGGCGTGCCCGACGACGTCATTGCCGAGGACTACCTCTTGACCAACCGGCACTACAGGCGCGACGCCTCAAACGCCTCCGACCTTCCGGCCGATGTTCTCGACGCGATCGGCAGCGTCGAAACCTCGTACCTGGCAGCAGCTTTCGAAGCGGTCGGCAGCGAATATGGCGATCTCGAAACCTATTTGCGCGACGGGCTCAAGCTCGGCACAGCAGAGCGGACCGCGCTGAAGGAGCGCTATCTACAATCGGCCCCCGTGCCGGGAGAACGATGATGCAAGACAAGGTCCTGATCGTGACGGGCGCACTCGGTGCGCTCGGCAAGGTGGTCGCCGAGACGGCGCAGGCACGCGGCGCGCGCGTGGCCGGCATCGATCACGCGCCATCGCAAACCCCCGCAAGCGCCGACCGCATCGAGATCGGCGGCGTCGACCTGTCCGACCCGGCGCAGGCGACGACGGCCGTTGAGACGGCGGCAAAGCATTTCGGCCGCCTCGATGCGCTGATCAACATTGCCGGCGGCTTCGCCTTCGAGACCGTCGGCGACGGCGACATCAAGACGTGGCAGCGCATGCATGCGCTCAACGTGCTCACCGCGCTCAACGCCTCGCGCGCGGCGCTGCCGCACCTCGCCGCGTCCAAGTCCGGCCGCATCGTCAATATCGGCGCGATGGGCGCGCTCCAGGCGGGCAACGGCATGGGGCCCTATGCGGCCTCGAAAGCCGGCGTGCATCGCCTCACCGAGGCGCTCGCCAACGAATGGAAAGGCAAGGTCACCGTGAATGCCGTACTGCCCTCGATCATCGACACCGCGGCCAATCGCGCCGACATGCCCAAGGCCGATTTCTCGAGATGGGTGACGCCGCATGAGCTCGCCGAGGTCATCCTGTTCCTCGCCAGCGACGCCGCGAGCGGCGTCACCGGTGCGCTGATTCCGGTAGGTGGACGGGTGTGATCGCGTCTTGATCGGATCGTCCGAACACCGGCTCGATTCAATCGGAGACGAGAAGGCACTAGACTAGCCGCAACTGATTCTGCGATCGGAACTCCCTTGGAAACCGCGCTTTACCTGCCCGTCAAACGCTTCCTCGAAGAGCTCGGCTTCACGGTCAAGGGCGAGATCGGCGGTTGTGATCTCGTCGGTCTCAGCGCCAGCGATCCGCCGGTCGTGGTCATCGGCGAGCTCAAGCTTGTCTTCAATCTCGAGCTGATCCTGCAGGCGGTCGACCGTGCGCCGGCCGGCGACGAGGTCTGGATCGCGGCGAAGATGTCGACGCGCGGCAAGGGACGCGAGAGCGATGCGCGTTATCGCAATCTCTGCCGCCGTCTCGGCTTCGGCATGCTCGGGGTGACCGATCGCGGCCAGGTCGAAGTGCTGGTGAAGCCGCCGAGTGCGGCACCACGCCGGGAGCCGAAGGTGCGCTCGCGCCTCGTCGCCGAGCATCAGCGGCGCCAGGGCGATCCCGTGCTCGGCGGCAGCACCCGTGCACCGATCATGACGGCCTATCGGCAGCAGGCACTGGCCTGCGCCTCGGCGCTTGCCGAGGGCCCGAAGCGCGTGCGCGAGGTGCGCGAACGCTGTCCCGATGCCGGCAAGATCTTGCTTAACAATGTGTATGGCTGGTTCGAACGCACTGAGCGGGGGATTTACCGGCTCACCGACGCCGGAGACGCAGCTCTGAAGCGCTGGCCTCAGCAACGGGTGGAGGTCGGCGCAGGTGCTGCGTCACCGCCATGACACCCGAACGGTGCATAGCTGAGCTGCCACAGCGATTTCATATTGCAATGCAACATTCAGGGCACTAGGTATCCCGGCATCAAACGAGGCCGTTATGAGCGCAGACTGGAACACCAAATATGGCACGCGGCGCGTGCGCCACGATCCGCCCACGCTGGACGAGGCGATCTTCGCCGCCGTCGGCATCACCGACGATCAGGCGCAGCAGGCCGAGATCGCCGCAGCCTTGATGGGAATGCCGCTCGACGTCGTTCAGGCCGAGGTAAAGAAGCAGGCCCGCACCAACAGCCGCATCACTGCCACGCGCGTCATCGCCGGCGAACAGGGCGCGCAGCGCTCCGTGGTGGTCGAGCGCCGCGTCGTCCGCCGTTTCGGCAACGACAAGCGCACCGGCACCTGAGCGTTCATTTCACCGCCCAGAATACGAAAGCGGACCGGCCGTGCCGGTCCGCTTTTTGATTCCTGTCCGTTACCTTCCAGGCTATGCGGCGCGATTGCCGTACATGCTCGAGATAAGCTTCCAGCAAGTGCTGTTGAAGCTGAGAAGCGCGCGCCCGGCCGTAAATGGCGAGGCCGCGAGATCGGCGAGCTCAGCCTCAGGCGTCTTGGCGAGGTCGATCGTACCGGTCGATTCGCCCTGGCGGAAAGCCAGATGCGCCCCGAACTTCCTGGCGAGCGCCCGCATCGCGTGATTCTCGGCACCCGTGGTGATGCGCAGCTGCTTGTAGCCTTTCCAGCGCGCCTCCGCGATCAGGCGGCGGAACAGCACTGTGCCGACACCCTGGCGGCGCGCAGACGCTTCCACGCTGAAGGCGACTTCGGGCAAGCAATCATCTTCCGGCGGATGCAGTTCGGCCGCGCCGCGGACCACGCCGTCGACGATATAGGCAACGATCACGGTGCCGTCCTCGGCGCAGCGGGCGGCGTAACGCTCGATGAAGCTGTCGTCGAGAAAGCCGTTGAAACGGTCGTGTCGGCTGCCGGCATCGAGCCTCAGCAGATGATCGCGCAGGAGCGGCAGTTCTTCCTGCTGGATCAAGGTCCGTACATAGCCGGGAGCGGTGCGGACAGTCTCTTCAAGTACCACGTCAGAACTCCTCTTGGTGTCCCTCGAGGAGGCGTTCGAATCCCTAGGCCCCCAATATTGTGCATCGCACCATAATTTTCAAGACGGACACCTGCCCAAGTTAGAGGCAGCGGGAGCGACTAATTCGTTAATGAAATCAAACTCCCGTAGTCTTACAGGACCAGCTGCGTCTGGGTCACCACAGCGACCAGCTTGCCCTCCTCGGTTTCCAACCGGGTAGTCCAGATCTGGGTCCGCCGGCCACGATGAACCGGAGTGGCGGTGGCGATGACCATGGTTCCCTCCTTGGCCCCACCGATGAAATTGGTCTTGCTCTCCAGCGTGGTCGTGCCCTTGGCGTCTTCGGGCAGGTTGATGACGGTCGCCGCCGCGCCGACGGAATCGGCGAGCGCCATCACCGCCCCGCCATGGATGGTGTGGTGAAGCGTGCAGAGATCGGGCCGGACCGTCATCCGCGCCACCACGCGGTCCTTCTCGGCCTCGACAAACTCGACGCCCTTGAGCTCGGCGAACGGCATCTTCATCGCTTTAAGTTTCTCGAGCGGCGTCATCACATCTCCTCCCAATTCGTTGTGCTTTCAGGGTGAATTGCTTCGCGCGGCAAAGCAATGACGTCCGAGGTAATGGCCATGCTGACATCGACGCCCGCATTTGCGCATATGCTCCTCCCATGCGCCACTTCCCGCCCCGCCGCATCGTCTGCCTGACCGAAGAGACGGTCGAAACGCTCTATCTGCTCGGCGAGCAGAATCGCATCGTCGGCGTCTCCGGCTACGCCGTCCGCCCACCGCAGGTGCGGCGCGAGAAGCCTCGGGTGTCGGCCTTCGTGTCGGCGGACATCCCGAAGATTCTGGCATTGGAACCGGACCTCGTACTGGCCTTCTCCGATCTCCAGGCTGGGATCGTCGCCGACCTCGTCCGCGCCGGCATCGATGTGCACGTCTTCAACCAGCGCGACGTCGCCGGAATCTTGGCGATGATCCGCACGCTGGGTGCACTGGTTGGCGCCGCCGGGCGCGCGGAAGAGCTCGCGCAAGGCTTGGGGCGGCGCGTCGCGGCGATCGCAGCTACGCCCCGCCCCTCGCCTCGACCAAGGGTCTATTTCGAGGAATGGGACGATCCGTTGATCTCTGGCATCGGCTGGGTGTCCGAGTTGATCGAGATCGCTGGGGGCGCGGATGTCTTCCCGGAACTGCGGCATCGGCAGGCGGCAAAGGATCGCATCGTTTCGACGGAGGCGGTGCGCGAGGCCGCACCTGACGTCATCCTCGCCTCTTGGTGCGGCAAGAAGGTCGCCCCTGCCCGTATCCGTGCGCGCGATGGCTGGAGCGACATCCCCGCCGTGCGCAACGGCCGCATCGTCGAGATCAAGTCGCCGATCATATTGCAGCCGGGACCAGCGGCACTGACGGACGGCCTCGAGGCAATCGTGACGGCGTTGTGGGGGACGCACTCGAGCCTGTCTACCCCGTCATCCTGAGGTGTGAACTGCGCGGTGCGAAGCACCGTGCTGGGAGCCTCGAAGGATGCGGCCCCGATGCAGCCGCGCCGTCGCCTTCGAGGCTCGCTCGCGCTTCAGGATGACGGTCAGAGGTTTAAAGCGTTCTGCTGCTTCAAGCTCGACATCGCGAGCACATAGAATTCTTCTCGAACGCCTCATGCTCGGCTGCCCCGCTATTCCTTCCCAGCACAAACGCCGGGCGCACATAAGCAAGACGCTCCGTCGGCCCTCCGCTAGCGTCTGATCCGACGAACCCTTCGCACCCCAGAGGCTTTCCATGCGCAATCGTCTGATCCTCAACTGCTTCTCAATGAACGTCGTCTCCCACATCTATCACGGACTCTGGCGCCACCCCGACAGCACACAGATGCATTTCGACAAGCTCGGCACCTGGATCGAGCTCACCAAGCTCCTGGAGCAAGGCTGCTTCGATGCGCTGTTCCTCGCTGACGTCGTCGGCATCGATCCGGCCTACAAGGGATCGTGGGACACCTACATCAGGGAAGGCTTGCAGATCCCCTGCAACGATTCTGCTGCGCTCTCCGCGGTACTGATCGGCGTCACCGAAAATCTCGGTCTTACCTTCACCAGCTCCATCATGTCGGAGCACCCGTTCAGCTTTGCGCGCCGACTGTCGACGCTGGATCATCTCAGCAACGGGCGCATCGGCTGGAACATCGTCACCAGCGTCAGCCACAACGCCGCACAGAACTTCGGCTTCGACGAGATCATCCCGCATGACGAGCGCTACCGCCGCGCCGACGAGTACATGGAAGTCGTCTACAAGCTCTGGGAAGGCTCGTGGGACGAAGGCGCGGTGCTCGGCGACAGGGAGAACGGCGTCTATGCCGATGCCAGCAAGATCCATCGCATCTATCATTCTGGCGAGCGCTACAGGGTGCTGGGGCCGCATCTCTGCTCCCCCTCACCGCAGCGAACGCCGGTGCTGTACCAGGCCGGCGCCTCGCCGGTGGGCCAGTCCTTCGCTGCCCGCAATGCGGAAGGCACCTTCGTGCTCTATCCAACCATCGAAGGCGCGCGCAAGGGCATCGCGGCGACCCGCGCCGTCGCGGAAGCGAACGGGCGGCGCCCGGAGGACCTGAAATTCATCCAGGGCTTCTCCTTCGTCGTGGGTAGCACCGAGGAAGAGGCCTGGCGCAAGTCCGATGAGATCGACAAGGGCGTGAGCTATGACGGGCTCGCCGCACATATCAGCCGGGACATGGGCATCGACCTCGGCATGCTCGACCGCGACATGCCGATCGATCAGGCCAACATCGAGGGCCTGCGCGGATTCATCAGCATGTTCGAGGCCAGCAACCCCGGCAAGAAGGCGCGCGTCCAGGACCTCGCCTACGCGCTGTCCTACAACAGCCGCATCGTCGGCACGCCCGAGAGCATCGCCGACCAGCTCGAAGCCTGGCAGGATGCGGGCGTCGACGGCATCAACATGATCTGCCAGTATTTTCCGGGCTCCTATCGCGACTTCATCGAACACGTCATCCCGGTGCTTCAGAAGCGCGGCCTTGCCCAGCGCGAATACGCACCGGGCACATTGCGCGAGAAGATGTTCCCCGGCAGCGGCGGCCGGCTGAACGACCGCCACCCCGCCGCGCGCTATCGCGGGGCGTTCAAGGGCGGCGGCGAGAAGAGTGCAGGCAGCACCGGCGTCAAGTGGCAGACGGAACGCGCATGATGAACGAAACTGTCATGGACCGTTCCGAGCCTGCCTTCGACGCGATGTCGAGGGCCGACGCCTTCAAGTCGGGTATGCGAAGATTCGCCTCCGGCGTCGCACTCATCACGAGCGCCGCCGCCGGACACCGGGCCGGGCTGGTTGCAACCGCGATCAGCTCGGTCAGCACGGCGCCACCGACCCTGCTGGTCTGCATCAACAGGAACGCCTCGGCGCATGAGGTCATCGATCGGTCCGAGGTCTATGCCGTCAACTTGCTGGCCGCCGCCGACCTCGACCTTGTCGACGTCTTTTCAAAATCAGCGCGCCGCGCAGAGCGGTTCACGTCCGGCGATTGGCAGACGCAGATCACGGGCGCGCCCGTGCTGGCTTCGGCGCTCGCCGCGTTCGATTGCAAGGTGGTGCAGCGGCTGGCCTACGAGACCCACACCATCTTCCTGGGCGAGGTCTTGCAGGTCGGAATCGCCGAGCAGGACGTCGATCCCCTGCTCTACATGGACAGCGCATTCAGGCGGCTGGAGCGGGCTGCCTGACAGGACGCCGGGGCGGTTCACGCTCGCTCACTGCGATATTCCCGCGGCGTCTTTCCGAACCGCTGGCGAAATGTCCTGCTGAAATGCGAGAGGTCGTTGAAGCCCCAGCGCAAGGCGATCTCGGTCACCGTCTCGCTATCCGCCTTCTGCTTCGCGAAATCCCTGGCGCAACGCTCGAGGCGCTGCTCCAGGACGAGGCGGCCGAACGAGCGACCGCCCTCCTCCAGGACCTTGTGCAGATAGCGCACGGAGATGCCGAAATGGTCGGCGACCTTGGCCGGCGCCAGCTCGGGATCGGCGACGTTCGTCTCGATGTGAGTGACCAGGGAGGCACATAGCGCCCGCCGCGCGGAGCCCCGCGCCATCTCCTGGGTCGCCTGCGTTGCACCGAGCGATATGGCCACGAGCTCGACCATGCTGCTGCTCAGTGTTGCGCCGGTCGGCGACAGCCCCTCCACATTGCGCACGATCGACTTGAGCAGATCGATGGCGACAGTACCAATCCCGCCATTGTCGGCGACGATCGTGGCCGTCGCCCTGTCGGGATTGCGCAGCAGCGGACGCAGCAGATGCCGCGGAATCCGGAACGAGTACTGCTCCCAATCGTCACTGCAGTAGTCGTTTAGATAAGGCTCTGTCGAGTCCACGATCGAGAACTCGCCGGGATTGAGCAGCGCGGCACGGCCGCCCTGCTGCATGCAGCATTGCCCTCGGAGCTGGAGATTGAGGAAATAGACTTCCGTCGGCATGCGGCTGATCTCGGAGCGCCCGCGATAGATCTTCTGACGGCCGGAGGAGATGGTGGTGACGTTGATCGTCGAAAGCGGATGGGCCGTGACATGCCCGGCAAAGCCGCCCACCGCGGGCTCGCGCACCGGATTGAGCGCGATATAGGCCTCGCAGAGGACCTCTCTCCAATAGCTGAACTGATCGCGCTCGGGCAGATCGTTCGTGGTCCAGGTCTCCATGGCAAATCCTCGACACAGTGACACTGTATCTGAAAAAGCACTTTCCATGCCAGAACAGCACCAGCACGCAGCACAAACATTCGGCAACGGATGAGACAGAACGACTGCCCAATACAGTTCGTTCACTGTCAGCACAAAGCCCGGGCGCTGTCGGGCAAGACCGTTACTGCGCACGCACATAGGCTTCTTCCCGTCAATCAGGGCGCGCCACGGGACGGCGCGTCGATATGTCTCGAGGTCTTGAGGAGGAAGCCATGCCTATTGATTTCACGCTCAGCCCGGAGCAAGCCGCGCTTCGCGAAGGCGCGCGCAGCTTCGCCAACACGGTGCTGAAGGACGTCCGCGCGACGATCCGCCAGTATAGCAAGCCGGACGAGCGCTTCTATGCAACGCGGCCGTTTCACAAGAAGGCGGTCGAAGCCGGCTTCGTCAAGGGACTGTTTCCCAAGGAGGTTGGCGGCACCGACGTTCCCGCACTCGACTTCGCCATCGCCGCCGAAGAGCTGGCCGCGGTCGATGTCAACGTGCCCAGCACGCTGCTCGGGACCGGTCTCTGCGTCAAACCCATCGTGTTCTTCGGGACGGAGGCGCAGAAGAAGCGCTTCCTGCCTGACTTCATCGAGGATGGAACCCGGCTCGGCGCGCTCGCCTTCACCGAGGTGACGGGCGGCGCGAACTTCGATGCCGTCGATCCGCGCTACGGCGTGAAAACTTTCGCCAGGCGCGAGGGCGACGAATGGGTGATCAACGGCGAGAAGCACTACACGACGAATGGGACCGGCTGGGACGGCAAGAACTGCCATCTGTATGCAGTAGTGTGCCGAACCGATCCCACCAAGGGCGCGCAGGAGTCGCTAGCCGTCATCATGGTGCCAGGCAACCTGCCCAGCGTGCAGGTGACGGGAATTCTGGATACGGCGGGACACCGGGCGACGATCTCGCCGCGAATGAAGTTCGAGAACGTCCGCGTCCCCGCCGACAACATCATCGGCAAGCCCGGCGACGGGATCAAGATCGTCTCCACCAACTTCGCCTGGACCGCCGCGCTGATCGGCGCCGCCTGCGTCGGCGTCATGCGCGCTGCCTTCGATCATGCCCTCGCCTTTGCCAGGAATGATGCCCGCTCCGGGCCGCACCCCATCATCGACTATCCGACCGTTGGCTACATGCTGGCCGACATCAAAATGAAGATCGAGGCCTGCCGCTACCTGACCTGGAAGTCCTGCCAGCAATACGATCTGTCGGGCGGAAAGGAGCACGAGCTCGCCGTGATGACGAAAGTGTTCTGCTCGGAGACCTGCGTGGACGTCGTCTACGACTGCATGCGCGTGGTCGGGGTCGACAGCTACACCGACATGCACCCGCTGGCAGAACTCATGAACGATGCGATGTGCTTCCCGCTCTATGACGGCGGCAACATGGGGGCTCGCCGTCGGCAGCTCCACAGCATCATCAAGGGCCCGTCCTACGACGCGCATTTCGCGCCTTACGGCACGTTCGGCGCATGAATGCGGGGAGGATCCGCCCGCGGCGCCGGTCCTCCCTGCTCACGTCACGGCGTTCACGACCTGATACTCCGGCCGGCGCCACACCTCGCCTGCGATCACATCCTCAATGATCTCGGCCGCCCTCACTATCTCGCTCTCGCCGATATACAGCGGCGTGAGGCCGAACCGCATGATGTCGGGCGCGCGGAAATCGCCGATGACGCCGCGCGCGATCAGGGCCTGCATGGCGGCGTAGCCGCCCTCGAATGCGAAGGAGACCTGCGAGCCGCGGCGCTCATGAGCGCGCGGGGTGACCAGGTTCAAAGACGGGCAGCGGCGCTCGACCTCGGCAATCAGGAGATCGCCGAGCGCCAGGGAGCGGGCGCGAACCTCGGCGAGGTCGACGCGGTCCCAGATGTCGAGTGAGGCCTCCAGCGCCGCCATGGCCAGCACCGGCGGCGTGCCCACGCGCATGCGTTCGACGCCGCCGGCGGCGGCATAGGCAAGCTCGAACGCAAACGGCTTCGCATGGCCCATCCACCCAGACAGCGCGGCGCGAGCGCTGTCGGCATGGCGCGGTGCGACGTAGAGGAAGGCCGGCGCGCCGGGACCGGCATTGAGATATTTGTAAGTGCACCCCGCGGCGAAATCGGCGCCGCAGCCCGCGAGATCGACCGGCAGCGCACCGGCCGAATGCGCGAGATCCCAGACCGTGACGATGCCGAGAGCGTGCGCCTTCGCGGTCAGCTTCGCCATGTCGTGGCGGCGGCCGGTGCGGTAGTCGACCTCGGTGACGTAGAGCACCGCGACCTCCTCCGACAACGCGATCTCGATCTCCTCCGGCGCCACCAGGCGCAATTGATGGCCGCGCCCAAGCGTTTCGATCAGGCCCTCGGCCATGTAGAGGTCTGTCGGGAAATTGCCGGTATCCGACAGGGTCACCTTGCGCGAGGCGTTCATGTCGAGCGCGGCGGCGAGTGCCTGGTAGACCTTGAGCGACAGCGTGTCGCCGACCATCACGGAGCCCGCTTCCGCGCCGATCAGCCGCGCGATGCGATCGCCGACATGACGCGGTTGGGCGTACCAGCCGGCGGTGTTCCAGGCGCGGATCAGCTCGTTGCCCCATTCGGTCGTGATGACGCGATTGACGCGCTCGGCAACGCCCAGCGGCAGCGCACCCAGCGAGTTGCCGTCGAGATAGATCACGCCGTCGGGCAAATGGAACAACGCCCTGGTGTCGTCATAGACGCGAAGCCGAGTCATGGACATCCCTACAGAATCGTGCGCACGCGCCAGAGCTCGGGAAACAGCTCGACCTCCAGCATGCGCTTGAGATAGCTGACGCCGCCAGTGCCCCCGGTGCCGCGCTTGAATCCGATGACGCGCTCGACCGTCGTCACGTGGTTGAAGCGCCAGCGGCGGAAATAGTCCTCGAAGTCGACCAGCTTCTCGGCCAGTTCGTAGAGCATCCAGTGCGTCTCCGGCGCCTCGTAGACGATACGCCAGGCCTGCAGCACGCCTTCGTTGAGGCTGTGGGTCTCGCGGACATCGCGCGCCAGCACCGCCGCAGGCATCGTGAGCCCGTTGCGGTCGGCGAGGCGCAACACCTCGTCATAGAGGCTTGGCGTCGCAAGTTCGGCTTCGAGCAGCTTCGTCGTCTCCGCATCGTGCGCGTGCGGCTTCAGCATGGCGTGGTTGCGGTTGCCGAGCAGAAATTCGATCAGCCGGTATTGCCGCGACTGGAAGCCCGAGGATTGCCCGAGTTGCGAGCGGAAGCGGGTATATTCGCTGGGCGTCATCGTACGCAGCACGTCCCAGGCGCCGTTGAGCTGCTCGAAGATGCGCGACATCCGCGCCAGCATCTTCATGGCGGGCTGCACCTCGTCCTTCGCGATGGCCCGACGTGCGGCGCTGAGCTCGTGGATGGCCAGCCGCATCCATAGCTCCGTGGTCTGATGCTGGATGATGAACAGCATCTCGTCATGCGCCTCCGACAGCGGATGCTGCGCTCCCAGGATCGCATCCAGCGCAAGGTAGTCGCCATACGACATCCGCCGGGTGAAATCGGTCTCGGCGCCTTCGCTCGTGGGATCGTAGTCGCTGGACGTCATGGCAGGCCCTTTCGATCGATCTTCCATGCTTCGTCAGTCGAGGCCGACCAGGCGGGCGGTGATCGGCGAGGACGGATCCTTCAGCCCGTCGATCACGGTAAAATGGTTGAGGCCGGGCTCGACGACGAGGCGGGTCGGCACGTCGAAGCCGGTCCAGACATTGGCCATCAGATCGGACTGGCGGATGAATTCGGGCCGCTCGCTGCCGCCGACCCAGGCGGTCACAGGCGAATGCCCGCGCGGCAGATGCAGCGCCGCGCTTTCCAGCGTCGCCTCCTCCATCGTCATGCGCAGCGTCTCGTTCATCTTGGTCTTCAGCAACGGACGCAGATCGTGCAGGCCACTGATCGTGAGCGTGCCGGCGATGCGGTTGTAGACGGCGGACTCGAGGCGGCTGTCGTCGCACAGCATGCGGGTAACGAGATGGCCGCCGGCGGAATGGCCGGCGAGCCGGATCGGACCTGCGACGAGCGAGGCCGCCTTGGCGATCGCGGCGGCGATCTCGGCTGTGATGTCGGAGATGCGCGCGGCCGGCGCCAGCGTGTAGCTCGGCAGCGCCACCGTCCAGCCATGATGGCGCGCGCCTTCGGCGAGATCGGTCCAGGTCGATTTGTCGAAGCGCATCCAGTAGCCGCCATGGACGAACACGACGAGGCCCTTGCTGTCGCCGTCGGGCAGGACCAGGTCGAGCTTCTGGCGCTCGCCGGCGCCATAGGCGATGTCCGGGCGAAATTCCTTCAGCCCGGCGCGGTAGGTCGCCGCCCGCTCCGCCCACAGCGCCGGCATCTTGTCCGAGCCCGGGATATGGGCCGAATTGGCATAAGCGTCATCCCAATCGCGCATCGTGCTTTCCTCGGCGGACTTAAGGCCAGCGAGCCGAACGTCAGTCTGCCACCGGCAAGGTCGCCCTCCTAGTCTTTATTTTAAGCTTAAAGGATTCGGGCACGCCCGAGTTTCGGGCAGCGGACAAGATATTCCGCCTGAATGGGGATCTGATGGGCCGCTTCCCTCATTTGCGAGCGCAGCAAGGCAATCCAGGATCCTGCCGCCGTGGCAGCCTGGATTGCTTGGTCGCTTTGCGCCTCGCAGCGACGGTTGAGAGAGCGACGCTCGACCGCGCTAGGCCTTCTCCACTCCGCACCATTCGGCGATAAACAGCGCCATCGCCTTGGTCGTCTTCTTCAGCGACTCCAGGTCGACGAACTCGTTGAAGCCATGCATCTCGCCTCCGCTGGCCCCGAAACACAGGCTCGGAATGCCGTGATTGAGACCGTAGAAGCGCGTGTCGGTGAGCGCGGTGAAGACGAGGTCCTCGACCGCGCCGCCATAGACGGCGTTGAAGGCCTTGCCGAACGCAGCTTCCGGCGCGGCGGCGTCGGTCAGTTCATAGCCTTCCGACAGGAAGCCCGACCATTCGATCTCCGGCGGATTGTTGGCCAGGAAGCGGTGGTTTCGCGCTGCAGCAGCAACGCAAGCCATGATCTCCTTCTGGTGATCGGCGATCGACCAGCCCGGCAACACCGCAATCCGGCAGTCGACGTCGCACCAGGCCGGCACGCTCGAGGCCCAGTCGCCGCCCTTGATGATGCCCGGGTTGAAGTTGATGGGATGGTTGAGCGTCTTGAAGTGACGATCGGCCTTGGCGCGCTCGTTCCATTCGATCTCGAGTTTTTGCAGTGCCTGGATCAGGTGATACGCCGCCATGATCGCGTTCGCGCCCGAACCTGCGAAGGCAACGTGGGTCGGATGCCCCTTCACGCGCAGGCGAAACCAGATCACGCCGACCTGCGAGCGCACCATCTTGCCGCCGGTCGGCTCCGGAATGAAGCAGGCGTCCGCGCGATAGCCGCGCTGCAGCGTGGAAAGTGCGCCGACGCCGGTGCTCTCTTCCTCGATCACGGACTGGAAGTGGATCCGCGCCGTCGGCCTGAAGCCGGCGGCCTTGATCGCGTCCAGCGCATAGAGCGCACCGATCGTGCCCGACTTCATGTCGCAGGCGCCGCGGCCGAACATCTTGCCGTCCTTGATGACCGGCGAGAATGGCGGCGTATCCCACAATTCCAGCGGGCCGGCCGGCACCACGTCGCAGTGCCCCTGCAGGATCAGCGACTTACCGCCATTGGTCTGCGGACGGTAAGTGCCCACCACGGAACGTGCCTTCGAAAAATCGTGCTCGATCGGACCGAAGCCGCGCAGATCCTTCAAATCGTCGACATTGATGTGCCAATCGTCGACCTCGTAGCCGCGTTGCCGCAGGAGATCGCCGATCATGTCCTGGCACGGCCCCTCCGCCCCGCGGGTCGAAGGGATCGCAACGAAATCGCGGGTGGTTGCAAGCTGAGCTTCGAAGCCGCTGTCGACGGCGTCAAGAATCCTCTGCTGCGTTTCGGCATTCATCAGGGCAACTCCAGGCATCTCAATGGTTCTCAAGGAGTGCGCAAACTAGCCGATTTCAGCCGTTCGGGTACTCCACAAAATATGCATCCCGCAATGCATCTTCGAGCAGCCGGCCTTCGGAATAGCCATTCAGCGTCGCGGGCCGGCTCACCCCGTCGAGCAGGCGCGGGCACGGCTCCGGGGCGCCGAGCACGGTGCGGACCGGAATGCGCTCCGCGTAGATCGGCAACGCATAGTCCTCGTCGTCGTCAGCGACACCCTTGGCCCGGATCTTGGCCGAGGCTTCCTCGATCTCCATCGCGATGAAGGAGGTTGCCTTGATCTCCTGCGCGGTGCTCTGCCGCAGGCCGGCGGTGCGATCCGGGAAGAAGCGATCGACCATGGCGATCACGGCCCGCTCCTTCTCCTCGGGGTCGGTGACGAGATAGGCCGTGCCGAAGGCCATGACCGCGCGGTAGTCGGCGGAATGGTTGAAGCCGCAGCGCGCCAGCACGAGGCTGTCGAGATGGGCGACCGTCAGGCAGACGCGCTCGCCCCTGCTCTGGTTGCGCAGCATGCGGCTGGCGCTCGAGCCGTGCCAGTAGAGCCTGGTGCCCTCGCGCCAGAAGAAAGTCGGCGTGCAATAGGGCTGGCCGTCGACCACATAGGAGACGTGGCACAGCATCGAGGCATCCAGGATGCGGTGGACCGTGGCGTAATCGTAGAAGCCTCGGTCGTGCCGGCGCTTCACCTGGTTGCGCACCGACGTCGGATAGGAATTTGAGGTCTCAGTCTGGCTCACGGCCGCTCCCGCTCGGATTGGAAGAATTCCAGCGCAGTTGTAGCGGGGCTTTTGGTCTGCGATAGTTCCAATTCCATGCGAAAAATTCCGACCAATTCCTCCGCGCCCGGCAAGACCGAGCTGCCCCTCGACCTCACGGGGCCGCACATCACGGCCGGCGCCTCTGCCGCGCACCGGCTCTATCAGGCGCTATGCGAGACGATCGTCTCCGGCCTCGTCAAGCCCGGCGAGCTGCTGCCGCCATCGCGCACGCTGGCCAAGCAGACCGGCTTCCGGCGCAACGCCGTCGTCACCGCCTATGAGCGCCTGATCGCCGACGGCTTTGCCGACGCAACCGTTGGCTCCGGAACGTTCGTCGCCGCACGAATCCCTGCGCGGGTCGCCGAGCGGAACAAGCCGAAGGTGGTTGTCGAAACGCCCGGGCAAGGCGCGTTCGCGCTCGGCTGCACCCATATCGACGAGCGCGCGGTGCAGCGTTTTCGCGCCTTCGTCGGCCGCCGCATGCGTGCGTTCGGGGCCGAGCACCTGCATTATGGCGATCCCCGCGGCAGCCGCGAGCTCCGCGCGGCGATTGCGGATCATCTACTGTCGGCGCGCGGCCTGCGCTGCGATCCCGATCAGATCATGCTGACCTCGGGCACGCTGCACGCGCTGCGCATCGTGCTGAGCGCGATCCTGAGGTCCAACGACCAGGTGTGGTGCGAGGACCCCGGCTATCCCGCCGCGCGAAAAACCATAGCGCATTGCGGCTATCGCGCGGTGCCAGTCCCCGTCGACGAGCACGGGATGCGTGTTGCCAACGGCCGCATCGCGGCGCCGTCCGCGCGCGCAGCCTACGTCACACCGTCGCATCAATTTCCGCTTGGCGTGCAGATGTCGATGCCGCGGCGGCTCGAACTTCTGGATTGGGCAAGGCACGCCGGCGCATTCGTGCTCGAGGACGACTACGACAGCGAGTTCCGCTATGACGGCGCACCGCTGATGTCGCTCGCCGGCATCGATCGCCTCCAGCGCGTGATCTACCTGGGCACGTTTGCCAAGACGCTGTTTCCGGGCCTGCGCATCGGCTATTGCGCCCTGCCCGAACGCCTGATCGCGGACGTGGCGGCAGCACGCGCGGCGCTCGATCGCTTTCCCGGCACGCTGATGGAAGGCGCGGTGGCCGACATGCTCAATTCCGGCGCCTTCGCCGCGAACCTGAAGCGCGTGCGAAAACTCTATCGGGAGGCGCGTGATGCGCTGGCCGAGACGCTGGAGGCGAGATCCGACGGCGCTCTATCCGTGCCGGTGCCATCCCACGGACTGCATCTTGTCGCCCGGTTCGATCCTTCGGTCGACCTGTCGGTGGCAGCGCTGGCCAAACGAGCGGCCGGCGCCGAGGGCTGGCTATTGGCCGACACTTATTCGCGCGCGCGTCCACTGCCCGGCTTCGTGCTGGGATTTTCGGGGCATGCAATTCCGCAACTCGTGGCGTCCGCCGATCGGCTCGCGCGGGAATCGCGCTCAGCCTTGCACGCCAAGAGCAGATCGGGCCGGCGGGCGTAACCAAGCTTCACTATCAGAATCGCTGACCGGCCCCTACATTGCAGCTTCAATTCCGGGAGCTTCCGTCATGTCACTTCTTCGCACCGCCTGCTGTTCGCTCCTGATCGCCACCGCGCTTGCCTCGACGGCGCGTGCTGGCAGCGTCGGACGCGAGCAGGACATTGTCGATCTGAAGCTCGGGCAGCGTGTGCTCGTGGATGACGGAACCTGCCCCGCCGGTCAGGTCAAGGAGGTGCGCGGCGCCAAGATGACGGACAAGGGTGTCTCGCGCACGAGTTCCTGCGTGCCGCGGCACGGGCCGAAATCGAAATGATCAGCTGAGAAGCTACTTCGCCGGATCGAACATGCACTGCAAGGTCGGCTTGGCGATCTTGGTGAAGGTCGGGCCGATCTCACCCTGCTTGGATACCGGCACCCAATCGGTCTCGATCGTCGGCACGCCGGTCTCGGTGATGCCGCGCAGCAGCGCCTCGCGCAGATCGCGGTCCTCAACGGCAGCGGCGGCATGGTCGTGGAGGCAGCCGCAAACCGCTTCCGGATGCTCCCAGCGCCCGAGCATGCGCGGCGCGCACTGGCGCACGAATTCGCTGCGTGGATCGGGCAGCCGGGAGGGTGTGCGAACCTGCGCCTGAACAGAACCGATCGTCAGAAGGGACACGAACGCCGCGGCGCAGAGACGAAGCAACATGATGGCCTTGCCGGCTGTTGTCTTGTGTGCGGTCAGAGGCGCGCGGCGATCACGATCGGCTGCGCTGGCGTGATGGTGACGGGCGAGCCGCTGTACTGGAAGGTGCCGACACCGGGGAGATTACCGTCAGGCGCCCCCGCGAACGAGGAGCCGGCGAGCACGAAACCGAAAGCAAGGATGAAGCTGAGCGCGCGCATGATCTTTTATCCCAATTCGGTGGCCGGCGGTGCGCCGTCGTCGTTGTGACGCTGATAACCATGGGCGGTTTCGCGCGTGATGCGCGAAAAGCTGAAAATGGTTTCGTCTTCGTGAGAATTGTTTCGTCCCGCCCGTGACGACGAAACGATTTTCGGAAAATGCCAGTCATTTCAGAGAGGTCTCGCTGCAGCTCAAAGTGGTCCGGTAAGTTCCGGCTCCAGCGCGGAAACGCACCTTGCACCGGCGCCGTCATGCTCCCGCCTCAAGCGCTTCATACGCATTTTACGTTTTTCTGCTGAACAGGGCGGCAAACGAGGGCCGGGTCCTATTGAACCGGGGGCGGTTCGGCCGCGACCCAAGCCATCGAAACCGAGACGCCCGATTCATCGGGCGCATTCACGTGAGGGATGGCCACCATGATGGCGGGAAATCGCGCAACGCCGCGCGATGCGGATCCACCGAGGGATCGCGGAGATGAACCACCCGTTCGCGGCAACGCTGGCGAAATGGCGCTGCAATCGAGCCGCGGCTTCGAGGCTGTACCTCAGATGTTCGTGCGGCTGACCGGTTCGCATCTCGCGAAACCGGGCAATCGTCTTTGAGCCAACGCAAGCGCGTCACTGAGTGAACGCAAGGGCGTCACTGGGTGAAGAACTCGCCGCACTTCTGGACGTTTGTGTCCGCCGGTCCCCACGGCATGATCGGCACGGTCGAGGTCGAGTTCTTCGGCGACCCCTCGATCAGCCTGTCCGAATAGACCATGTAGACCAGCACGTTGCGTTTGGCGTCGCAGCCGCGCACGATCTGCATCTTCTTGAAGAACAGCGAGCGCCGCTGCCGGAACATGTCGTCGCCCTGCTCCATCTTGTGCTTGAACCTGATCGGGGCGACCTGGCGGCAGGCGAGCGAGATGTCCGAGACCTCCTCGGCAAGGCCCAGCCACCCCTTGAAGCCCCCCTTCTCCGGCACCGTGAAATGACAGGCGACGCCCTCGACTTCCGGATCGTCGAGACCATAAGTCGCGAGCTTGTCGTTCGGGCTCATCCATTTGAACACGGTCGAGCGGCGGAAGATCAGATCGGGTTCGTCGGCGGCAGATGCGGACGCCATCGGCGCAGTCAGAGCCAGGAGGAATAAAGCGAGGCCTTTCAAGCGGATGCCCGAAAGACCGGGGAAACGAGATGACATGAAGCTCTCCGGTAACAAGTCCCCGCAATGTAGGAACGCGACAGCCCGACAGGAAGGTGACAGGCAACCGGTCGCGGCCGCCGTTTACCGCTCCGTGAGGCTTTTTTGCTACGGCTTGGACAAAAGTAACTGATCGCAGAACCACCTTGCTGGTGAACGCGTATCCCCTTTGTGAGACTAACGTCTGATTTTGGATTATGGATTCGAGGATGAACAGCGTGAACAGGTCGGGTTCTTCCGCCAAGTCGGCGCAGCTTTGGCAGGTCGCCATTTTGACGGCGGCGGGCGCGATCGGCATCGGCACGACCAGCCAGGCAAACGCAGCGTTCTACTATTGGACGGATTATTCCGACGGCTCCTATTACGCCCGGCAGCGTCCCGAGCCGCTGCGCCAGAAGCCGCAGAAGAGCCGCACAGTCGGCAAGAAAGAAGTTACAGCCGAGAAGGAAGCCGGCACCAAGCCGCAAGGACCGCTCGTCATCGTTGTCTCGATCGACCGGCAGAAGGTGACGGTCTACGACAGCAAAGGCGCGTTCGCGGAATCCCCGGTCTCGACCGGCATGAAGGGCCATTCGACGCCGATGGGTGTGTTCAGCGTCATCCAGAAGCACAAATTCCACCGCTCCAACATCTATAGCGGTGCACCGATGCCGTACATGCAGCGGATCACCTGGTCCGGCGTCGCCATGCACGCCGGCGTGTTGCCGGGTTATCCGGCCTCGCACGGCTGCATCCGCATGCCGATGTCGTTCGCGGTGAAGATGTGGAACTGGACCAGGATGGGCGCGCGCGTCATCGTCGCGCCCGGCGAGATGACGCCGCACAGCTTCTCCCATCCCCTGCTCGCCTCCGTGCGTGTGCCGCCGCAGCCCACGGCGAGCCTCGAGCGGCAGACTACTGTCGGCGAGAAGGGCGACAAGGGTGCCGCCGAAACCAAGCCCGTGGAGGCGAAGACTGCAAGTGCCGACAGCGTGCTCGACCTGCGCGCGTCGGTCGGCCATGCCGTGATGTCGGATGTGACCACGGGCAGCGCGCTCGCGCGCGAGGAAGCCGTCGCACCGGCCGACAAGGCCAAGACGGCCGAGGCATCCGGTACAGTCAAGCCAGGTCACGACGACAAGCCCGAGGCGGTCAAAGCCGAGCCTGTCAAGACGGAGGCGGTGGACTCTGCGAAGACGCCCAACGCACCGGCCACGGCGCCGACAATGGGTGCTTCACCCGACGCAAAGAAGGACGAGACCCGCGTTGCCGACCCGGCGCCAGCCGCAAAGCCGGAAACACCCAGGCGGGCCGGCCAGATTGCCGTCTTCATCAGTCGCAAGGATTCGAAGCTCTATGTGCGGCAGAATTTTGCGCCGCTGTTCGAGGTGCCCGTCACGATCGCCGCGAGCGACCGGCCGCTCGGCACGCATGTCTTCACCGCCGAAGTCGACAAGGCCGATGCCAATTCGCTGCGTTGGTCGGTGGTGTCGCTGCCCGTCTCCGCCCGTTCCGCGGCACGCGAGGACGAAAGCCGCCTCGTGCGCCGCCAGCGCGGCGCCGCCGTGATCCCCGTCGCCGCCAGGCCCGTGGTCACGCCGGACAGTCCGGCCGAGGCCCTCGACCGCATCGCGATCCCCGCCGAGACCATGACGAAGATCAACGAGATGCTGACGTCCGGCGGCTCGATCATCGTCTCCGACCAAGGCATCAACCAGGGCGAGACCGGCGAAGGCACCGATTTCATCGTCCGCCTGTACTAGGGTTCGTCGCTCCCGATAACGCGGTGTTGAGCAGTCCGGTCGTGCCGCCGGGGTAACATGCGGCCCGGATCATTTCGGGGGACGCCGTCATGATGAATCGCAGGACCATGATCGTCGCAACGGTTGCAGGCGCGATCGCGCCGGCAGCACGCGCTTTCGCCGATGGCGGCATGAGCCGGATCTCGGCCTACGCCTTCTCCTTCCCCGCATTGTCTGGCGACGACATCCGCCTCGCCGCGTTCACCGGCAAACCGCTGCTGGTGGTGAACACTGCCTCGCTCTGTGGCTACACGCCGCAATATGCCGGCCTGCAAGAGCTCTGGAACGAATTCCGCCCCCGCGGGCTCACCGTGGTCGGCGTGCCCTCCAACGACTTCGGGGGCCAGGAGCCCGGCGGCGCAACCGAGATCACGGAGACCGCGCACCACCAATATGGTGTTACCTTCCCGGTTACGGCCAAGGCCGTGGTGATTGGAGCGAAAGCGCATCCATTCTACAAATGGGCCGCCGAGGCGCGACCGAAGGAAGTTCCGAAGTGGAACTTCCACAAATACCTGATCGGCCGCGACGGCTATATCGCCGACGTCTTTGCGTCCGCGGTCGAACCGGCCGACACGCGGATCAAAACGGCCATTGCCAGGGCGCTGGCCGACAGCTGACGCAGGTGCGCGCCATCCGACTGGGCACAAGTGTCGGGGCGCGTCAAACAGCCGTTGCAATGGCGATGCCGCACCATCTAGGCTAGGATCGTTTGGGGCAGGACGGTTTTTGCCACAGGCGAAGAGCCGCGGCGGGACAACGGGGCCAATCTCGAGGACAACACCATGCGTGTGGCGGCAGGACTGATTTTGGCAGGCGCGATGTCGGTTGCGATGACCGGCGCAGCATGGTCGCAGACACCGGCCGCGAAGCCGGCAGCCGCGACGCAAGCCGCACCGGCGGCGACGCCGGTCGCGTCGGCGCCCGCGACGACTCCGGCCGCCGCTCCCGCGACAGGCGCCGCGCCAGCTGGGTTCGTCAATCCGCCTCCGCCCAAGCAGCCGCCGCAACCGGCGCGCGCGGCCTGCAACACGCCGGGGGCGCTCGGCGTCGCCCGCACCGTCGAGATCGACACCACGGGCGGTCCCGGCTTCGGTTTCGAGCATTTCAAGGAGCTCGACTTCCTGCGCGACAAGGAGGTGGTGCTGACCTTCGACGACGGCCCCTGGCCGCGCAACACGCCCGCGGTGCTGAAGGCGCTCGCCGACGAATGCACCACCGGCATCTTCTTCTCCATCGGCAAGCACGCGACCTATGAGCCGGAGATCCTGAAGCAGGTCTACGCGGCCGGCCATACGGTCGGTGCCCACACCTGGTCGCACGCCAATCTCAACAACAAGAAGCTCACAGAAGCGCAGCGCAAGGACGAGATCGAGAAGGGCTTCAGCGCCGTGAGATGGGCGCTCGGCGGCATCTCGCCCTCACCGTTCTTCCGCTTCCCGGCGCTCCAGCATCCGCCGGAGATGGTCACCTATCTCGGCAACCGCAATGTCGGGATCTTCTCCTGCGACATCGACTCGTTCGACTTCAAGGCCTCCAAGCCCGAGAAGGTCGTCGAGACCGTGATGAAGAAGCTCGAGACCAAGGGCAAGGGCATCATCCTGATGCACGACTTCCAGAAGCACACCGCGGAAGCCCTGCCCGAGCTGCTCAAGCGGCTGAAGGCCGGCGGCTACAAGGTGGTGGCGATGCGCGCCAAGTTCCCGGCATCGACACTGCCGGAATACGACCAGGAGCTGCTCAAGGACGCCAAGCTGCCGACGGTGAGCCAGCGCCCGGTCAATTCCGTGGTGACGACCGTTTCCGAATAGAAGGCCGTTGTCTTTCCGTATCGAGGGCTACGTCATCGTCTCGGCGGACGGCATGCTTGCCGACGCCGATCGCGTGATGCCCGACAGCCTGAAGTTCGAAGGCGACAAGCTCTTCTTCGAGCAGGCGCTCGATCGCGCCGCGCTGATCGTGCATGGCCGGCACTCGCACGAGCAGCAGCCGAATTCGCCGAAGCGCAAGCGGCTGATCCTGACCCGCAAGATCAGGGACCTCACCGTCGACCCGGAGATGCCGAACGCGACGCTGTGGAATCCGCAGCACGCAAGCTTCGATGAGGCCTGCGCCTTCGCGGACGTCGCCTCCGGCATGATCGCCATCATCGGCGGTCCGGGCGTATTCGACATGTTCATGGACCGCTACGACGCGTTCTGGCTATCGGAAGCCCCGCATGTGCGGCTGCCTGGCGGCGAAGGCTGTTTTGGCGGCGTGCCGGCGCGGACGCCTCACGAGGTGCTGGCTTCGCACGGATTGAAGCCGGGCGCCCCGTACGTGCTCGACGCGGCACATGAGGTGACCGTGACGCCGTGGCGGCCGGAGTAGCCTCCCGGCATGGCCGGCTGGCTTTCGCTCGCACCGGTGGGATGAGGCTCCGGCAAGAATCGGAGGAACAACCCCATGCACAGTACCGGCATCAGGACACCTTTGTGTATCCCGCGGGTTCATCAAGCAAAAATTGGCGCCGCCGCCGGCCAGCGCAAAGCCAGCTAGCATATTGGCCGAGACCCGATAATCGGCCCCGACGGCGGTGATGGCGCTATAGCCGACGTCCGTGGTGCTGCGTCAATACGAGCTGACGACTGAGAAACACCGGATCAATAGACTGAGACAAAAGCGCAAGACTGGACGGCCTGGATCGTGGCGGAAGACGCCAATTGGGTGCTGCCTGCCCCGAGACGGCATCATTGGTATACAAACGAGCCGCTTTCCCTCTGCGGAATGATCACCATATACGCCGGGGCTCGGGTCTCCCGCCGACGCCCTCCGCGGCCTCCGGATATCCTTGCGATGACTGGCCCGGCTGGCCGGCTCCGGCCTCAACGATGATCGAGACGCGACCACGGACACCATGAACGACGACTGCACGACGACAGGTCCGACAGACGCCTCCGGACTGACTGATGATGCAGCCGCGATTTCGTCCCTGCTACCGGCATTCGGCTTCACTGCCGATCGGATGGAGGCAGATGCGAACGTCGCCGCCTGGCGAGAATCTGTCGCCACGCTGTTCGACGTCGACGAGCTCGCCGCCGACGAACCGGGCCCGTTTCGCGCCGACATCAGCTCCTACGCCATGGGGCCGGTGCTGATCGGGCTGAGCCGTGCCAGCGGCCAGCGTTTCCGCCGCACCCCCGAAACGATTGCGCGCAGCGGCGTCGACCACATCATTCTCCAGCTCTATCTGAAGGGTGGCTATGACGGCGTCGCGGGCACCCGGCCGATCCGTGTGCGTGCCGGCGACATCTGCCTGTTCGACCTCGCCCAGACCCTGGAGACCAAGGCGACGGCTTTCGAGAATATCACGCTGGTCGTGCCGCGCCCGATGTTCGGCACCCATCTCTTGCGAGTCGACGACCTGCACGGCCTGGTCCTGCCGGGCAGCAGCGTGATCGCAAGACTGCTGGCGGGACATCTCACCGCTCTGGTCGAATTTGCTCCCCGCATGACGCTCGACGAATGCCAATCGGTGGTCGAGGGCACGGTCTCGCTGCTGGCCGCGTGCCTGCGCAACGAGCTCGAACGTGGCGACGCTGACGCCGACCATACCGTCGCTGCGAGCCCGTCCTTGATGCGGATTCGGCAATATATCGAGGCTGGCCTTGCCAGCGAGGATCTGTCGGCCAATTCGATCGCGGCCCATTTCGGCCTGTCCCGGGCCTCACTGTACCGGTTGTTCGCGCCCGTCGGCGGCATCGCGGACTACATTCGCAGCCGTCGGCTGCACCGCGCGTTCTTCGATCTCGCCAATTCGGGCTCGCGTGGTCCGCGCATCAGCGAGGTCGCGCGGCGCTGGCAGCTCGGCACCGACGCGCATTTCACGCGCTCGTTCAAGGCAGCCTACGGCATTACGCCCCGCGCAGCGCGCGAGGCCGCATTGCTCGGCCTGCAGCACGGCACCGATGCAACGGGCAGCGCAACGATTTCCCGCTGGATGCGCGAGATCGCGCCCCCAAGGACGCATTGATCGCTACACGTCGCCGTAGGCCGCCTCGGCCGGACGCGTGGTGCGGCCGTAGCCGATGATCATGCAGAGCGCGCCGATGATCGACAGGTTCTTGAGCGCGTCGACCAGCATCTTGGCGTTGTCCGGCGGGGTCTGGTTCCAGAAATCGTAGAACAGGACGGTCGCGACGGCGACGTAGATGATCAGCAGCAGCGCGAAGAAGCGCGCGCCAAGATTCAGCGCGATCATCAGCCCTGCGATGACCTCGAGTCCGCCGACCGCGATCGCCAGCAGCTGCGGCGTGGTCATGGCCGTCGCCGTCTCGACCTGCGTGGCGTAAGGCGCGATGATATCAGGCACTACGAGCTTGGTGGCGATGAAGTCCGCGGTCGCCTGGATGGCAAAGAGCTTGGTCGCGCCCGTGTAGATGAACAGAACGGCGAACAGGATTCGCCCGAAAGTCACGAACGCTGGCATGATCGGCCTCTTGGCAAAGCGCTACAGCACGGAACGCTTGAGGGGATTATGAAGAGTCCGTTCGCGGTTTTCAAACGCGGAAATGGAGAGCTGCGAGGAATTCAAAAGGGAGCGGCGCTCCGTTCGGTTCGCGCTCCCTAAAGCGCGATGCGATTAGGATGAATCGTCATCGCGCTTTAGGTTGTTGTTTAAGCATGATCTTTTCGGAAAACTGCTACGCACTTTTCCGGATCATGCTTTAGCGGAATCGAACCGAGAGCAGTGTGATCGGCCAAAACGCTCTCGGCGTCATGGCCGGGCTTGACCCGGCCATCCACGGCTTGCCTCGCGGGACGAAGAACGTGGATGCCCGGGACAAGCCCGGGCATGACGAGTTTGCCGAGCGAGCGCTCCCTAAATATCTTGAGGGGGTACGAAGCAACTACGTGAACAACGTCGGCTGCTGCCGGGCGGCGCGCTCCTGCGCTTCGACGACTGCAACAGCCGTCATGTTGAGGATGCCGCGCGCGGTCACCGACGGCGTCAGGATATGTGCCGGGCGTGCCGGGCCGACCAGGATCGGGCCGACGGGCAGCGCGTCCGCCAGCGACTTGATCATCTGATAGGCGACGTTGGCGGTGTCGAGGGTCGGCATGATCAGGATGTTGGCCTCGCCCTCCAGCTTGGAGTGCGGCAGCACCATCTTTCGCGCAGCGGCGGAGAGTGCGGTATCGCCCTGCATCTCGCCGTCGGCCTCGATCTCCGGATGCTTCTCCTTCAACAGCTGGGTCGCCCGCCGCATCTTGCGCGAGGACTCGGTGTCGTAGCTGCCGAAATCCGAGTGCGAGACGAAGGCGATCTTCGGCTTGATGTTGAAGCGCTGCACGTGGACCGCGGCGAGCGATGCGATCTCCGCGAGCTCTTCCGCGCTCGGGTTGGGCCGAACCTGCGTGTCGGCGATGAAGAAGGCGCCCTTGCTGGTGATCAGCAGCGCGAGCGCCGCGTAGTCGCTGATCCCCGGCGAGAAGCCGATGATCTCGCGGACGTGGCGCAGATGGCTCATGTAGCGGCCCTCGACGCCGCAAAGCATGGCATCCGCCTCCCCACGCGTCACCGCGAGCGCGGCGATCACGGTGTTGTTGGTGCGCACCACCGTGCGGGCTGCATCCGGCGTGACGCCGCGGCGGCCGGCAACCTCGACATAGGACTGCACATAGGAGCGGTAGCGCGGATCGTCCTCGGGATTGACGAGGTCGAAGTCCTTGCCGGCGCGGATCGAGAGCCCGAAGCGCTTGATGCGCGCCTCCACGACCGAAGGACGGCCGACCAGGATCGGCCGGGCCAGGTTCTCCTCCAGCACGACTTGTGTCGCGCGCAGCACGCGCTCGTCCTCGCCTTCGGCATAGATCACGCGCACCGGCTGGGTCTTGGCCTTGGCGAACATCGGCTTCATGACCAGGCCGGAGCGGAAGGCGAAGCGCTCGAGCAGCGCGGTGTATTCGTCGAAATTGGTGATGGGCCGCGTCGCGACACCCGATTCCATCGCCGCCTTGGCCACTGCCGGCGCGATGCGCAAAATCAACCTGGGATCAAAGGGGCTCGGGATCAGCGAGCCCGGGCCGAAGCCTTGCGTCTCCCCGGTGTCGAAGCCCTGCGCGACGGCATCCGACGGCGCCTCGCGCGCGAGCTGCGCGATGGCCTCGACGGCGGCGTGCTTCATCTCCTCGTTGATCGCGGTGGCGCCGACGTCGAGCGCGCCGCGGAAGATGAAGGGAAAGCAGAGAACGTTGTTGACCTGGTTCGGGTAGTCGGAGCGGCCGGTGCAGATCATCGCGTCGGGGCGCGCCTTTCGCGCCTCTTCCGGCATGATCTCCGGTACGGGATTGGCAAGGGCCATGATCAAGGGCTTGTCGCCCATCGCCTTGGCCATCTCGGGCTTGAGCACGCCGGGTGCCGAGAGCCCGATGAAGATATCGGCGCCGCCGATGACGTCGGCGAGCGTGCGCTTGTCGGTCTTCTGCGCATAGACCGCCTTCCAGCGGTCCATCGAGGTATTGCGCCCCTCATGCACGAGACCGTCGATGTCGCAGACCCAGATGTTCTTCCGCTGCGCGCCCATCGAGACGAGCAGGTTCAGCGTGGCGAGCGCGGCGGCCCCTGCCCCCGAGGCCACGATCTTGACCTCCGACAGCTTCTTGCCGTTCAGCCTGAGGCCGTTGGTGATCGCCGCGGCGACGATGATGGCGGTGCCGTGCTGGTCGTCATGGAAGACCGGGATCTTCATGCGCTCCTTCAAGCGCGCCTCGATCTCGAAGCATTCCGGTCCGCGGATGTCTTCCAGATTGATGCCGCCGAAGGTCGGCTCAAGCGCCGCCACCGTCTCGACCACACGGTCGATGGTGTCGGCGGCGATCTCGATGTCGAACACGTCGATGCCGGCGAATTTCTTGAACAGGACCGCCTTGCCCTCCATCACCGGCTTGGAGGCCAGCGGGCCGATATTGCCGAGGCCGAGCACCGCGGTGCCGTTGGAGACCACCGCGACCAGGTTGGCGCGGGTGGTGAGCGTGGCCGCCTCGGCCGGGTTCTTGGCGATCTCGGTGCAGGCGGCGGCCACGCCCGGCGAATAGGCCAGCGCGAGGTCGCGCTGGTTGGCAAGCGGCTTGCTTGCCTGGATCTCGAGCTTTCCGGGGCGCGGCAGACGATGATAGGCCAGCGCCGCCTGGTGGAGATCATCAGAATAGGACGACATGCGGAGTCTCGCCTCACGTTACCGGCATCAAAATGCATGATCCGGAGCTGCCGCCCAAGCGAAACGGTATTTCCGGGTCATGGAAACGGGATGAAGCACGCCGGGTGCCCCGGTGGCAACATCCGATTGCGCCCCCATCAACAGGGCGCGCAGTCAACTGTCTGAAAACCATAGCTTTCCCTGGACCGCGCGGCGTTTGCCGAATATGGCAGGTTGCGCGGTGCAGAACGAGCAACTGGAGCTGGGAATGAAGCGAATCCTGATCGGCCTGATCGTGGCAGCCGTGCTCGGCGCCGGCGGATGGCTCGGCTTCAATCTCTACGTCCAGCACCGGGCCACCAGCGAGGTCGAGGCAGCCTTCGAGCAGATGCGCTCGGGCGGCGGCAAGGCCAGCCACGGCAAGATCACGTTCGAGCTCGCGACCCGGACGCTGACGATCGAGGACATCGTCGTCGTGCCCGGCAACCCGTCGCAAGGGCACGTCAAGATCGGCGCCTTCAGGAGCACCGGCGTCCGCCAGACCGGCGAGACGCGCTTCGCTGCTGACGGCATCGACATCTCGGGCGTCGAGATTGGGTTGGACGAAGTCGGACCCGGCAAGCTGAAAGTGGCCTACAAGATCCCGCAGGTGACGCTGCGCGACTATGCGGGTCCCCTCCGCGTTCAAAGCGTGCCGGCATCGAGCTCCTTGAGCGACATGTACCGGTTCGTGCTCGACCAGTTCGCGAGCGTGACGGCCACGTCCGTGACGATGCCGTCCATCAACACCAGCTTCGACGCCGGCAGCAGCGTCGGCAGCGGTGAAGTCGTCTATTCCGGCCTCGCGCTGCAAAACCTCGGCCGCGGCAAGGTCGATGCAATGAAGACGGACCGCGCCACCTTCACGATCAACGTGACGCAGCCGGGCAAGGCGGACAAGCTGACTGGCGAGATTTCCGGCATCATCGTCAATGATTTCGACTCGACCCCGATCCTCGCCGCACTCGATCCGCAGACGAGCGGTGACGACAGCTACCGCCGAGTCTACCGGCAAATCTCGAGCGGCCCTTATGTGCTCAAGTCCGCGCGGGGCCTGCGTATGGATGTCGACGGCTTCGCCATGGAAGACATCGACGTGCAGCCGTCGAAGCTCCATTTGTTCGAGATGTTTGCCATGCTGCCGCAGGACAAGTCGGCCCCGCCAACGCAGGCGCAAACGCGCGAGCTGATGGAGAAGGTCGCCGGATTCTACGAGGGTATTCGCATCGGCAAGGCCGAGATCGGCAAGACTTCGATTGGCACACCGCAGGGAACAGGGAAGATCAACGCGATCCGCTACCGGCAGGACGAATTCGCGATCGAGGGCGTCGATGCACCCTCGCCGCAGGGGCAGTTCAAGATGGAGCGCTTCGCGCTCAAATCCTTCAGCATGCCGAACTTCATGCACTGGGCCTCCGGTCTCAGCAATCCCGGGCAGCCGCCCTCGCCCGACCAGATGCTGGGCCTGTTCCGGGTGTTCGAAGGCGCCGAGGTCAAGGGCGTGGTTGCGCCCCACAACACCGCGCGGCAGCCCATCACCGTCGACACGATCAGCCTGAACTGGGGCCAGCTGGTGGGATCGATCCCGAGCAAGGCCAATCTGGTCGTGAAGATGGTCACACCGACCGATCCCGCCAATCCGGCGCTGCAGCCGCTGATCGTGGCAGGCGTGGACAAGCTCGCGATCGACCTCGATCTCGGCGCGGCCTGGACGGAATCCTCTAGCGCCTTCGCGCTGGCGCCCGCCACGCTCGATCTCGGCAACCTCGCCAAAGCGCAGGTCAGTTTTGCGCTTGCCAACGTGCCGCGCGACCTCTTCACCACGACGGACCGGTCGGAGGCCATGGATCAGTTGACGCAGGTCGAGACCGGCGCGATCGAGCTGTCCTTGCGCGACCGCGGCGTGGTCGATCTGGTCGTGGCTCAGTTCGCGCGCATGCAGAATGTCAGCCGTGACACCGCGCGTAGCGCCATCGTCGCGACGATCCGGGCGCAGGGCGAGAAGATCGCCGCCTCCAATCTCGATGCCAAGGTCGCGGTCGATGCGCTCGCCGGCTTCGTCGCGACCTCAGGGCAAACGCTCACCATCAAGCTGACTCCGTTCGGCAAGCTGCCGCTGCTTCAGCTGATCGATGTCCTCGACAACGAACCGATCATCGCGCTGGCGCAGTTCAAGATCGAGGCGTCGACGGGGCTGTAGGAAGAGACAGGCGGCTCTCTGCTCCGCGTCATTGCGAGGAGCTCTTACGACGAAGCAATCCAGACTCGTTCCGCGGAAAGATTCTGGATTGCTTCGCTGCGCTCGCAATGACGCGGAGGAGAGAGCGCGCCTCTCCGTGCATGAGGAGAGGCGTTGCCTCACTCACTTCTGCGGCAGGTTCACCCGGATGTGCAGCTCGCGGAGCTGCTTGGTGGTGGCTTCCGAGGGCGCGCCCATCAGGAGGTCCATGGCCTGCTGGTTCATTGGGAACAGCGAGATCTCGCGCAGATTCGTGGTGCCGCACAGCAGCATCACGATGCGGTCGACACCCGCGGCCATGCCGCCATGCGGCGGCGCGCCGTACTGGAAGGCACGGTACATGCCGCCGAAGCGGTCGACCACTTCCTGCTCGCCGTAACCTGCGATCTCGAACGCCTTCACCATCGCTTCCGGCACGTGGTTCCGGATGCCGCCGGAGGCGATCTCGTAGCCGTTGCAGGTGATGTCGTACTGGAACGCCTTGATGGTCAGCGGATCCTGCGACTTCAGCGCGTCGAGACCGCCCTGCGGCATCGAGAACGGGTTGTGCGAGAAGTCGACCTTCTTGTCGTCCTCGTTGTACTCGTACATCGGGAAGTCCACGATCCAGGCGAGCTCGAACCGCTCCTTGTCGGTGAGGTTCAACTCCTCGCCGACCTTATTGCGGGCAAGGCCCGAAAACTTCCAGAACTTGTCGGGATCGCCGGCGACGAAGAAGGCGGCATCGCCTTCCTTGAGGCCGAGCTGTGCGCGGATCGCGGCGGTGCGCTCGGGCCCGATGTTGTTCGCGAGCGGGCCTGCGCCCTCGCCGCCCTCGCGCCACATGATGTAGCCGAGGCCGGGCTGGCCTTCGCCCTGCGCCCACGAGTTCATGCGGTCGCAGAACGCGCGGCTGCCGCCGCCCGGTGCCGGGATCGCCCAGACCTGGTTCTTGGGACCCTCGAGCATGCGCGCGAACACCTTGAAGCCGGAGCCGCGGAAGTGCTCGGAGACGTCCTGCATCTCGATGGGGTTGCGCAGGTCCGGCTTGTCGCTGCCGTATTTGCGCAGCGCCTCGGCGAACGGAATCCGGCGCCAGCCCTTGGTGACCGGCTTGCCCTTCGCAAATTCCTCGAACACGCCGGTGATGACGGGCTCCATCGCGGCGAAGACGTCCTCCTGCGTCACGAAGCTCATCTCGACGTCGAGCTGGTAGAACTCGCCCGGCAGGCGGTCGGCGCGCGGGTCCTCGTCGCGGAAGCAGGGCGCGATCTGGAAATAGCGGTCGAAGCCCGACATCATCAGCAGTTGCTTGTACTGCTGCGGCGCCTGCGGCAGCGCGTAGAACTTGCCGGGATGGATGCGCGACGGCACCAGGAAGTCGCGCGCGCCTTCCGGCGAGGACGCGGTCAGGATCGGGGTGTTGAACTCGAAGAAGCCCTGCCCCTCCATGCGCCTGCGCATCGACTTGATGATTTCGACGCGCGTCATGATGTTCTGGTGCAGCTTTTCGCGGCGCAGATCGAGGAAGCGGTATTTCAGACGGATGTCTTCGGGATATTCCTGGTCGCCGAACACCGGCAGGGGCAGATCGCCGGCCGGGCCCAGCACCTCGATCTCGCTGACATAGACCTCGACCTTGCCGGTCGGCAGATCGTCATTGTCGGTGCCCTCGGGGCGGCGGCGCGCCTTGCCGTCCATCTTGACCACGAATTCCGAGCGCAGCTTTTCGGCCAGCGAGAACGCCGGCGAGTCCGGATCGACCACGCACTGGGTCAGGCCGTAGTGGTCGCGCAGGTCGATGAACAGCACGCCGCCATGGTCGCGAACGCGATGGACCCAGCCTGACAGGCGGACCGTCTCGCCGATGTTGCTGTCGCGGAGAGCGCCGCATGTATGTGACCGGTAGCGATGCATGGTCGTCCCAAAATCAATGTCGGAGGATGCGAATCGAACGGCCTGTCACGGCCGGTCCGAATTTGCGGCAGGGTTTACCTCGCTAGGATCAAGGCGGCAACCAAGGGAACGCCCTGTTTTGGGCTAGAAGTGCCCATTTTCACGGGCCGAGCCTTTGCCATCGGGCGTTCCAGCCCTATCTTGAGCCCATGACGGTGCATTTCCCCTTCCAGAACTCCTATTCGGCGCTGCCGGACAGCTTCTTCGCCCGCGTCGCGCCGACCCCGGTCGCCGCCCCCCGGCTGATCAAGCTGAACCGGCCGCTGGCAATCCAGCTCGGGCTCGATCCGGACCTGCTGGAGACCCCTGAGGGTGCCGAGATCCTGGCCGGCAAGACGGTTCCCGCCGGCGCCGATCCCATTGCCATGGCCTATGCCGGCCACCAGTTCGGGCAGTTCGTCCCCCAGCTCGGCGACGGCCGCGCCATCCTGCTCGGCGAGGTCATCGACAAGGACGGCGTCCGCCGCGACATCCAGCTCAAGGGCTCGGGCCCCACCCCGTTCTCCCGCCGCGGCGACGGCCGCGCCGCGCTGGGTCCGGTCTTGCGCGAGTACATCGTCAGCGAAGCGATGCACGCGCTGGGCATCCCGACCACGCGCTCGCTCGCCGCGGTCGTCACGGGCGAGCACGTCATCCGCGAGACCGCGCTGCCCGGCGCGGTGCTGACCCGCGTCGCCTCCAGCCATATCCGCGTCGGCACCTTCCAGTTCTTCGCCGTCCGCCGCGACACCGAGGCGATCCGCCGGCTCGCCGACCATGTCATCACCCGCCACTATCCGGACCTGCTGCAAGCCGAGCGCCCTTACCACGCCCTGCTCGCGGCCGTCGTTGAACGTCAGGCCAATCTCATCGCGCGCTGGCTCCTCGTCGGCTTCATCCACGGCGTGATGAACACCGACAACACGTCCATCTCCGGCGAGACCATCGATTACGGCCCCTGCGCTTTCATGGACGCCTACAATCCCGCGCAGGTCTTCTCCTCGATCGACGAGATGGGCCGCTACGCCTATGCCAACCAGCCGCGCATCGCGCTGTGGAATTTGACGCGCCTCGCCGAATGCCTGCTGCCGCTGTTCTCCGACGAGCAGGAGAAGGCGGTCGCCGAAGCCCAGGACATTCTCGGCGCTTTCTCCGACACGTTCAGCGCGGCCTATCAGGCCGGCCTGCGCGGGAAGGTCGGCCTCTTCACCGAGCGCGACGGCGACGAGGCGCTGATCCAGGACCTGCTGGATGCGATGGCGAAGAACCAGGCCGACTTCACGCTCACCTTCCGCAAGCTCTGTGACGCCGCCGGTGATGACGCCGCCGACGTGCGCGCGCAGTTCATGGAGCCCGGCGCGTTCGACGAGTGGGCCGGACGCTGGCGCGCGCGTCTCGTGCTCGAACCGCAGACAGCGGCGGAGCGGCAAGCGGCCATGCACGCCGTCAATCCGATGTTCATCCCGCGCAACCACCGCGTCGAGGCCGTGATCCAGGCCGCGGTGAACGATGACGATTACGCGCCGTTCGAGGAATTGGTGAAGGTGCTGGCGAGGCCGTTCGAGGACCAGCCGGACTACGCCGCCTACGCCGATCCGCCGCTGCCGGATCAGCGGGTGCTGCAGACGTTCTGCGGGACGTGAGGCAAGCTTCAACCGCGCACCACCATCTTGAATTGATCCACGGCAGGGATTGCGCCTTGCGCTGGTCCATTTCTGTCCGCGGGCATTGTGGACACGTCGCGTCCCGCGGAACCACTGTCATCAAACTGAAACACACGCGCTCTAACCGCCTGTCAGGGTCGTCTTGCCGGAGACGTCCATCCTCCAACCGTCCCGACAGCGCGCCATGCCCTTCAAATTCATCCACATCACCGACACGCATCTCGCGAATCCCGGGCTGAAGCTCTACGGCCTCGACCCGCGCGCCCGGCTGGACGCCGCCATCGCCGACATCAACCAGCATCAGTCCGATGCCGCCTTTGCAGTGGTGACAGGCGATCTCACCCATTGGGGCGAGCCGGAATCCTACGCCAATTTCGCCGAGGCGATGGCTGCACTGAAGATTCCCTACATCGCCATGGTCGGCAATCACGACCGCCGTGTCACCTGCCTCGATGCGCTGAAGGCCGCGCCGCGCGATGCCAACGGCTTCGTGCAGGGCACGCGCACCACCGAGCACGGCCTGTTCGTGTTTCTGGATACGCTGGACGAGACCAGCCATGCCGGCGAGATGTGCGCCAAGCGCCTCGGCTGGCTGGCGAGCACGCTCGCGGCTGCGCCCGCGGACATGCCGCTCGTCGTGTTCATGCACCATCCGCCCTTCCCGGTCGGCGTGCACGCGATGGACGAGATCGGGCTGAAGCAGAGCGCGGAATTCGCCGAGGTGATCGCGCCTTATCGCGCGCGCATCCGCCATCTCTTCTTCGGCCATGTGCACCGGCCGATCTTCGGCAGCTGGGGCAAGATCCCGTTCTCGACCCTGCGCGGCACCAACCATCAGGTCTGGTTCGAGCTCGACCAGAGCGCGCCGCACCTCGCCAGCCACGAGCCGCCGGCCTACGGCGTCGTGCTGATCGACGACGAGAGCCTCGTCGTGCACAGCCATGACTTCCTCGACGAGAATCTGCGCTTCCCGTTCGCCCCGCCCGCGGGAATGGACGGCCGCGACTATGCGCTCAATTTCCCGGCGCGGTGAGATGAGCCTCGCCGAACCCGCGGCTCTCCCGGTCGCGACCTCGGCGGCGCCACGCCTCGACGTGCTGAAGCGCCTCACCGCCCGCGTCAAAGCCTCGCTGCCGGCCTATCTGCTGCTGCTGCCCTCGCTGGTCTTCCTCGCGCTGTTCACATATGGCGCGATGGGCCGCGTGCTCATCGATGCGCTCTATCAGCGCGCCACACCGAAGGCGCCGCTGCGCTTCGCCGGTCTCGACAATATCGCGGCGGTGCTGGCCGATCCTGCCTTTACCGGTGCCGTCGTCAACAACCTGATCTACGCCGTGGGCACGGCTGTGCCGAGCATCGCGCTTGCGCTGTTGTTCGCGCTGGCGCTTGCGCGCACCCATGCCGTGAACAGCGCGCTGCGCGCCGCGCTGTTCCTACCGGTGCTGATCCCGATGGTCGCGGCGTCGGCGCTGTTCCTGTTCATCTTCCTGCCCAATGTCGGCCTGCTCGACTACTACATCGGCCGGCTGCTTCCGGTGCTGCCGAACTGGCTCGGCGACCCCGACATCGCGCTCTATGCGATCATGGTCATCACGATCTGGAAGAACGCCGGCTACTACATGCTGTTCTTCCTCGCCGGCCTCCAGGCCGTGCCCGTGGACGTGATGGAAGCCGCGCATCTCGACGGCGCCGGCCCATATCAGCGCCTGCGCCACATCATCCTGCCGGAGCTCAAGCCCACCTTCCTGTTCGTCACCGTCATCGCAATCCTCAACGCGGTGACGCAGGTCGACCACGTCTTCGTCATGACCCAGGGCGGGCCGTCCAGTTCGACCAATCTGGTGCTGTTCTACATCTACCAGCAGGCGGTGGAGCATTACGACATCGGCAAGGCCTCGGCGGCGACGCTGCTGACGCTCGCCGCGCTGATGGGCCTCACCGTGCTCTCCTTCCGGACCATGGCGAACCGCGAGGGCGGGTCATGAAGCTGCTCGACCGCCTGTTCAGGGACGCCCCGCTCGCCACCCGGGGCGAGATCACGCCGAAGCTCGGCTTCGCGCTGACGGTGCTGCTTGCGATCGTCTGGCTCATCCCGTTCCTGTGGATGGTCGTGGCGACGCTGCGCCCGGCCTCGGACGGCATCAACGCCATGGCCGAGCTGATGCCGAGCCTGAAGCCGACGCTCGACAATGTCAGGGATGCCTGGGAGATCGGCGATTTCCCGCGCTACACCCTCAACACCACGATCATCTGCACCGGCATCCTGCTGGTGCAGTTCGTCACGATCACGCTGGCAGGCTTTGCCTTCGCCCGCCTGAACTTCGCCGGCAAGACGCTGATCTTCTACCTGTTCCTGATGCAGCTGATGCTGGTGCCGGTGCTGCTGATCGTGCCGAACCTGAAGCTCGTGGCGCAGCTCGGCCTCTACGACACGCTCGCCGGCGTGATGATGCCGTTCTTCGCCTCGGCCTTCGGCACCTTCCTGATGCGCCAGGCGTTCGAGGCGATCCCGACCGAGCTGGAAGACGCCGCCCTGATCGACGGCGCCAGCCTGTTCCAGCGCATCCGCCACATCTACGTGCCGCTGTCGATGCCGAGCTTCTCGGCTTTCGCCATCATCTCCGTGACCAGCCACTGGAACGACTTCCTGTGGCCGCTGATGGTGATCAATTCGCCCGACAAGCGGCCGCTCACGGTCGGCCTCTCGGTGTTCACCAAGACCGCCGAAGGCACGCAGGCCTGGGGCACCATCGCCGCGGGCACGCTGATGGTGATCGCGCCGCTGCTCGTCACCTTCCTGATCTTCCAGAAACGCTTCATCAGCTCTTTCGTCACCTCAGGCATCAAATAGGAGATTTTCCGATGCTGTTCTCCCGCAGGCTCATGCTCGGCCTCGCCATGGCCGGCACCTTGGCTGGCGCCCTCGCGTTCCCGGCGATGGCCGAAGGCCCGACCGAGATCGATCTGTTCTTCCCCGTTCCGGTCGACGGCAAGCTCGCCCGCGACATGGGCACCTTGATCAAGGAGTTCAACGAGACCCATCCCGGCGTCAAGGCGACCGCCGTCTACACCGGATCCTATGACGATACGCTGATCAAGACGCGCGCCGCGATCAAGGCCGGCAAGCCGCCGGCTGCCGTGATCATGTCGGCGAACTTCCTGCTCGACATGCAGATCGAGAACGAGCTCACCAATCTCGACAGCCTGATCGCTGCGGACGGCACCACCAAGGAGAAGTTCCTGGGCCAGTTCTTCCCGGCGCTGCAGGGCAACGCCGTGATCAACCGCTCGGTCTACGGCGTGCCGTTCCACAATTCGACGCCGCTGCTCTACATCAACGCCGACAAGGCCAAGGAAGCCGGCCTCGATCCGAACAAGCCGCCGCAGACCTGGGCCGAACTCACCGACTGGGCCAAGAAGCTGACCAAGCGCGAGGGCGACAAGGTGACCCAATGGGGCATCGCGATCCCCTGCGCCTACGACTATTGCGGCTGGATGATGGAAACGCTCACCATGAGCAATGGCGGGCGCTACTACAACGAGGAGTTCGGCGGCGAGGTCTATTACGACACGCCCTCGATGCTCGGCGCGCTCACCTGGTGGAACGACCTCATCTACAAGCACAAGGTCCACGCACCCGGCGCGACGCCTGGCCCTGCCGTCAGCACCTCCTTCATCTCCGGCAATGCCGCGATGATGATGCTGTCGACGGGCTCGCTGACTTACGTGCGCGACAACGCCAAGTTCGCCTACAAGGTCGCCTTCATCCCGCGCAACGTCCGCAACGCCGTGCCGATCGGCGGCGCCTCGCTGATCATGCCGGCAGGGCTCGAGGCCGACAGGCAGAAGGCCGCGTGGACGCTGATCAAGTGGATGACCTCGCCCGAGAAGAGCGCCTGGTGGAGCCGCGCCACCGGCTATTTCGCGCCCAACATGGCCGCCTACAAGACGCCCGACATGGTCGACTTCCTCAACAAGAACCCCGACGCCAAGACCGCCGTCGAGCAGCTCGACGTCGCCAAGCCGTGGTTCGCGACCTACAAGACCGTTCCTGTCCGCAAGAACCTCGAGGACGAGGTGATGCTGGTCCTGAACGGCAAGAAGCAGCCGAAGGAAGCCCTCGCCGCCGCCCAGAAGGCCGCCGACGAGACGCTCAAGCCATACAATGCCGAGACCTCGCTGAAGCTGCCGTAAAGCCGCCGACAGCACGCGCATACGACCTCGGCGCTCCACAGTGTGGAGCGCCGAATCCGTCGCTGGGTGACGCGATCTCAGATCGTCACCACGATCTTGCCGAACTGCGCGTTGGACTCCAGAAAGCGGTGCGCCTCGACGATCTCCTCGAACCGGAACGTCCTGGCAACGACCGGCACTAACGTTCGGTCCGACAGCCCGTCGAGAATGAACGCCTTTGCCTTCGCAAGGCGCACGGGATCGCGGATGATCTCGTGCACGAGGTAGCCGCGCAGTGTCAGGCTCTTGCCGAGCACGTTGAAGAGCGGGAACGGCGTCGGTTCGGGGCTCAAGCCGCCATACTCGATCAGGATCCCGCCCGGCGACATCGCCGCGGTCAGTGGCTCGAATGCGGGACCACCGACCGCGTCGAATATCACGCGGACGCCCTTTGAACCGGCAATCTCCAGCAGTCGCGCTCCGATAGGCTCCTCCTCCGAGGCAACAACGTGAGCGGCGCCGGCATCGAGCAAGGGCCGCCGCTTGATCGAGCTCCGCGTCAGGGCGACTGGGACAGCGCCGATCCGGTTCGCAATCTGGATCGCCGCGAGCCCGACGCTGCTCGATGCCGCCGTGATGACAACGACGTCCCCTGGCCCAAGTCCGGCGATGTCGACCAGCGCGCCATAGGCCGTCAGATACTGCATCCAGACCGCAGCAGCTGCCTCGAAGCCAAGCTCCGGCGGATGCTTCACGACGAGTTCGGCCGGAAACGTCGCAAGCTCGGCATAGGCCGGCCATCGCACCATCGACAGCGGCGGGACGATGCTCACGACATCGCCTGGCACGAAGCTGGTCACATCATCCCCGACCGCTTCGACGACGCCTGCCGCCTCCAGACCCAGCCTCGACGGAAATGTCGCGGTCTCGATATAGGTCCCCTTCCGCAACAGGGCTTCGGCTCGGTTGAGACCGAGTGCCCTGACCCGGATCTGCACCTCGCCGGTTGCCGGTGGCGGAACATCGACGGTCTCGATGCGCAGCACTTCGGGACCACCATGTTGATGAAAGCGAACGGCGCGGACCATGGATACACTCCTAAACAGTTGAATTGAATGGAGCTATGCCGATCCGGCGGAAGCCGATAAATCGCTTAACCAAGCGAACAGTCGAAACCAGGAGTTTTCAATCATGGACCGCCTCACCAGCATGGCCGCCTTCGTCAGGGCTGTCGATCTCGGCTCGTTCGCGGCCGCGGCGGACGCGCTGGAGATGTCGGGGCCGATGGTCGGCAAGCATGTGCACTTCCTCGAAGAGCGCCTCGGTGTCCGCCTCCTCAACCGCACCACGCGGCGCCAGAGCCTGACCGAGGCCGGCCAGGCCTATTACGAGCGCTGCCGCGCGGTACTCGCCGAGGCGGAAGCCGCCGACGCCGTCGTCACCGACGAGTTATCCGAGCCGCGCGGCAGGCTGCGCGTGACCATGCCGGCCCTGCTGGGACGGCACTGCATCGCCCCCTTGCTGATGAAGCTGGCGCGGAAATATCCGCATCTCGAGCTCGACCTCTCCTTCGGCGATCCGATCGCTCACATCATCGAGGCCGGCTACGATCTTGCGATCCGGACCGGCGATCTCGACGACCAGTCCGGTCTGATCGCGCGGCGCATCGCAAGCCAGCGCATGGTGGTGTGCAGCGCGCGCTCGTACTTGCGGACGCACGGCAAGCCAAAATCGCTCGACGATCTCGCAGCACATCAGGCGATCATCTATCGCCGCTCCGGGCGCGTCAGGCCGTGGCTGTTTCCGCAGCTGGGCGAGTCTCCGCGCGAGATCATGCCCGCAGGCAGGCTGAGGCTCGACGATCTGGAGGCGATCGCCGATGCCACCGCGCAAGGCATGGGGCTCGCCTGGCTGCCCTACTGGCTGGTTCGCGAACGCCTCGACACCGGTGCGCTGGTCCGCCTCTTCGGCGGCCAGCCTGAATTCCTCTACGACTGCCACGCGCTGTGGCCCCGTTCGCCCCGGCTGCCGCCAAAGGTCCGCAGCGCCGTGGACACCCTGGCCGCCGTCCTGCCGAAGCTGATGACGTGACAGTGGTCTTGCCGCCAATTAACTCCCCGTCCACCATCCGGCTGCCCACGCCGCCGGTAACCACGAGAATTAACAGACCCTCAACGTACCCCCGACAAATCTATCAATGTTTCTGGAGATTTCGCCGTGGATCTGTTGGTTATCGAGTTCCTGGGACTGGCTCTGGTCGCCATGTGCGTCCTCGTGGTGGCGCTGCCCTGCGCGCGAAAATCCTCGCAGCGGGTCCGGTACGAATAGGATTATCGTCGGTAAAAGGTGCCTCCGGCCCAAAAGCAAGGCTCGAATTCGCTCAGAGCCCCTTGACATCACAGCACTTTCGGCAGAACGGCTGGTGTCAAGTGTCATGGGCCGTTCATGGATTTGATTACCACCACCGCTGACCTCGCGGCTGCCTGCAGCCGGCTGGCCAAGCACCCCGTCATCACCGTCGATACCGAGTTCCTCCGCGAGACCACCTATTACCCGCTGCTGTGCGTGGTGCAGATGGCCAGCGCGGAGGAGGCCGTTGTCATCGACACCTTGGCCGGAGGCATCGACCTCAAGCCGTTCTTCGAGCTCATGGCCAACGAGGGCGTGCTGAAGGTGTTTCACGCCGCTCGCCAGGACATCGAGATCATCTGGCACCAGGCCAATATCATCCCGCATCCGGTGTTCGACACCCAGGTTGCCGCGATGGTGCTCGGCTACGGCGACAGCATCGCCTACGACGCGCTGGTCGAGAAGGTGACCGGCCACCGTCCGGACAAGACCCACCGCTTCACCGACTGGTCGCGGCGGCCGCTGACCAAGGAGCAGATGCATTACGCGGTGTCCGACGTCACCCATCTGCGCGACGTGTTCGCCGCGCTCGACGCCGACCTGAAGAAGCGCCGCCGCAGCGAGTGGGTCTCCATCGAGATGGAAGTCCTGACCTCGCCCAGAACCTACGACTTCCATCCCGAGCGCGCCTGGGAGCGGCTGAAGACGCGGGTGCGCAAGCCCAAGGACCTCGCGGTGCTGATGGAGGTCGCGGCCTGGCGCGAGCAGGAGGCGCAGAGCCGCGACGTGCCGCGCGGCCGCGTGCTGCGCGACGAGGCGATCACCGACATCGCGACCCACGCGCCGACCACGCTGGAGAAGCTCGCGCATCTGCGCTCGGTGCCGAAGGGATTCGAGAAATCGAAATGGGGCGCGGACATCATCGCCGCTGTCGAGCGCGGGCTGGCGCGGGATTTCTCGAAGCTGCCCAAGCTGGAGAAACCGCGCAACAACTCCAACGGCGCGGCCATCGTCGAGCTGCTGAAGGTGCTGCTGCGGATGACCGCCGAGCGCCACGCGGTCGCAAGCAAGGTCATCGCGACCGTCGACGATCTCGAGGAGATCGCGGCGGACGACGAGGCGGATGTACCGGCCTTGCGCGGCTGGCGCCGCGAGCTGTTCGGCGACGCCGCCCTGAAACTGAAGCGCGGCGAGCTTGCACTGGCGATCGAGAAAGGCCGCGTGATCGGGGTGCAGCGGGCTTAAAGCGGAATGGCTTTAGTTTGAATCGATTGCCGCGGCTCCTTCACCTCTCCCGCTTGCGGGAGAGGTCGGCGCGAAGCGCCGGGTGAGGGCTTTCTCCTCTTGGGGATTGTCCCATTGCGGAAATACCCTCTCCCCGACCCTCTCCCGCGAGCGGGAGTGCACCTCCGTCGTTGCAGCGATCAAGCCTCATCTCATCACGCTCTATCTAGCGATCAGCCTCGCTGCTTCCACATCTTCATTGCGAGCGGAGCGAAGCAATCCGGTCTGCCTTCGCGGAGACTGTCGGGATTGCTTGGTGGCTTCGCTCCCCGCAATGACGCGGAGAGAGCGAGCCCCTACGCCGGCGTCAGCTTCGCCACTTCCCCCTTCATGTCGTTCAACACGCCCGAGATCGCGGCGACCAGATCGTCGATCTGCGCCTTGTTGACGATCATCGGCGGGCAGATGGCGATGGCATCCAGCATGTTGCGCGAGATCACGCCGCGCTCCTGGAGCATGCGGCTGGCGATGCCGCCGACTGCGCCCGGCGTCGCCGCTGCGGTCTTGCGCCCCTTGTCGAGCACGAGCTCGAGGGCTGCGATCATGCCAACGCCGCGGACCTCGCCGACCAGCGGGTGGCTGGTAAGCTCACGCAGCCTGCCCTGCATGTAGGCGCCGAGCTCGGCGGCATGCGCGACCAGGCCGCGCTCCTCGATGATCTTGAGGTTCTCCAGCGCGATCGCCGAGCCGACCGGATGGCCGCCCGCGGTGAAACCGTGGCCGAGCACGCCGATCTTGTTGCTCTCGTCCGCGATCGGCTCGAACATGCGATCGTTCAGGATGATCGCCGACAGCGGGAAATAGCTCGAGGTGATCTGCTTGGAGACCACGATCGCGTCGGGCTTGATGCCATAGGTCTCGCAGCCGAACATCTTGCCGGTGCGGCCGAAGCCGCAGATCACCTCGTCGGCGACCAGCAGGATGTCGTACTTCTTCAACACCTTCTGGATTTTGTCCCAATAGGTCGCCGGCGGCACGATGACACCGCCCGCCCCCATCACCGGCTCACCGAAGAAGGCGGCGATCGTGTCAGGCCCCTCCTTCTGGATCAGCGCATCGAGCTCCTCGGCGCGGCGCGTCGCGAAATCTTCCTCGCTCTCGCCGGGGGCGCCGTCCTTGTAGAAATGCGGCGAGCCCGTGTGCAGGATGTTCGGCAGCGGCAGATCGAACGAGCGGTGGTTGTTCGGAAGGCCGGTGAGGCTCGCGGAGGCGATGGTGACGCCGTGATAGGCGCGCAGGCGGCTGATCACCTTCTTTCGCTGGGGCTGGCCGAGCGCGTTGGAGCGGTAGGCGATCAGCTTCAAGACCGTGTCGTTCGCCTCCGAGCCGGAATTGGTGAAGAACACCTTGCTCATCGGCACCGGCGCGAGCGCGACCAGCTTCTCGGCGAGGTCGATCGAGGGCCCGTGCGACTTCGCGGAGAAGGTGTGGTAGAACGGCAGCGCCTGCATCTGCTTGTGCGCCGCCTCGACCAGCCGCTTCTCGTTGAAGCCGAGCCCGACGCTCCACAGGCCGGCCATCGCTTCGAAATAGCGCTTGCCCGTCGCGTCGAAGACATAAGGCCCCTCGCCGCGCTCGATCACGAGGGGACCGGCCTGCTGATGCGTGCGCGCGTTGGTGTAGGGATGGAGCTGATAGGCCACATCCCGGGCCTCTTGCGAATTGGGCAGCATGGACATTTGCGGAGATCCTTGAAAGCGTCACGTCGCAGGCAGAGCCGGCGTCATCACTTGATGGCAAGTACCTTGGCTATTGCGACAGCGCAAAACATGCAACGCCAATTCGTCGGCAGCAAACGCTCAGCAGCGATGCACAAAGCCGCATGTCACAAAGCCGCACATGACAGAGCCGCACATCACAGAGCCGCACGGTGGCAGCTCTCACGCCGCGCCGTCGTCGCCACCATCGTCGGCGGCGGCACCGGCTTCCCTCACCTCCACCAGCGCCATCGAGAGCAAGTAGAGTGTCGTGGGCAGACCAAGCCTGCGCGCCTTCTCGGCGGCACGCGACAGATCGCTCGCCAGCTCCTTGAGCTCCTCTCCCCGTGACAATCTCTCACCCCATCCGCCGGTTGCGGACGCCTACACCGCAACGGCGCCGCTGGTTCTGATCAGTTCGGCGCTGGACTGCATTGTAGCAAAATTTCCGATGACATTCACTACCGCGTGCCTGTAGGCGGCGGCATCGTCCGTGCCCGGCTGCCGGCAAGCCGCGGCGTCAGTGACCACCTGGTAGCGATGGCTGCGATGAAACCCGTCGACGGCGGTGGCCAGGATGGTCTCGTCCAGGGAAAAGCCGATCAGAATGCAGCGCGTGATGCGGATACTGGACATGTAGTCTACAAACCGCGACGAACTGTAGGCGGACGGCAGCGGGTGCTCGAACGTCATCTCTCCCGGCCGCGGCCTGGTTTCCGCGATCCAATTGGTCAGCCCGGATGCCGGATTGAACCAGGCCGCCTGCGCGATGCGCTTCAGGTGCATGACCGGCCACAAATTGCTGCGCCACAGCGTGAGGAGTTCCAGGCAACGCGCCGTCACCGCATCGCCGTCGAGGACGACATGGCGACGGCCGGGGGTCAGATATTCGACCTGAAGATCCGCACAGACCAGTATCGGCGGATCATCCTGCATGGAAGCCAGCATTTCGTTGCGCGCAGCTGCACCAGTTTCAACGGTCGGCAAATGCGAGGTCTCGCAGCGGTGAGGTCACCGCCCGCCCCGCCGAGGCATCAAGCACGCCCGGCCGGTCCCAATCGCCCTCGGGACGGATGATCACATAGGGATCGCTGTCCAGCGTGATGGCGTCCGGGCCCGGCTCGATCTCCAGCAGCATTTCTGTGTAGGAGAAATCCGAGAACGTGATCTTGCGATTGTGACCGAGCGGCTTGGCGCCGAAATGGGCCCAAAAATCGACCAGCCGGTCCTGCGCCTGGCCGTAGATCTTGCGAAAGCCCTTGCGCTTCACATAATCGACGCTGGCCTGCACCAGCTTGAACGAGACGCGCGAGCGGCGATATTGGTGACGCACCGCGAGCCGCTCCACCTTGGCGAAATCGCCGAAGAACCGCACCCGCAGGCAGCCCGCAGGCTCGTTGCCGACGAAGCCGATGAAATGCGCGGCGACCATGTCGTTGCCGTCGAACTCCTCCTCGAACGGACAATCCTGCTCGGCGAGATAGACCGCCGAGCGGATGGCGGTCACCAGCATGAGATCGTTCGGATCGCGCGCGAGACGGATGGTGATGGCGCGGGAACAGGGCTTGGCGAGAGGAATCCTAGTACCGTGCATCTGCAAAGCTCCTTGATTGGATGATCGCGCCTGGCATGCACACCGGCTGCCGATGCCAGGGACGCTCGTAGCACCAAAGGTCGGGTTGAAAGCTCGGGACAGGCGCAAAGCCTGTCGCCTTCATGATGTCGCGTCCGGCCACCGTTGACGGCTGCGCATAGCAATCCGCGCCGCGAAACCTTATCTGCCGCAGATGAGCCGCGGCCTTGCCGAGACCGGCGATTCCGCGGCCCGTCGCCGCGATCGCCCAGATGTAGATGGCTGCGACGTCTTCGTCCGCCGACGCGAGATGGCGCGTCTCGGGCGCGGTGAGGCAGATCTCGTCGAGCAGCAGTGCATCGTGTCCGCGATCATTGAGAAACAGGAAGGCCATGCCGCCGACGAGGTTGCCCTTCCGGCTGAACGCGAGGATACTCTGAGGGTCGAACGTGAAGTACCTCGCAAGCTCCGCTGCGCCGATCTGCACGCCCGGCACGAGCCGGTGCGCCATATCCGAAAGCGCCGCGATTTCGGAGAATTGCGCACAGCGCACGTCGATATCCGGGCTCAGCGGCAAGGCATCGAAATCATGCCTTGCGGCAAACGGGCCCCTTTCCATACTCATATCACGCCTCTATCGTTCGAGGCTTTCGTGCCCCGCTACGACGATGAGCTTAGCGGTTGGGGATCAGGAGTATGCAGCAGTTATTGCACCGGGGTGCTGCGATGATGCAGCACCGTGAAGAAGCCCTGGATGCGTCCTGGGACGATTTAAAGCTATTTTTAGCGTGCGCAAAATATAAAAGTTTCCGCAATGCGGCCGAAGAGCTCGGGCTCACCTCCACGACCTTGATGCGCCGCGTCGATCGGCTCGAAGAGAGGATCGGGTGCAAGCTGTTCCTGCGCGACCAGAGCGGACTCACGCTCAGCGATGAAGGCACCGCAATGATCGCCGACGTTGCGCATATGGAGCGTCATGCCTTCAACGTCTTCCGCCGCGCCTCGCGATCGTCGAACGACACCTCGGGCACCGTGCGCGTCGCAGTGACGGAAGGCCCCGGGAATTTCTGGATCCTGCCGCGACTGATCGACTTCCAGAAGACCTACCGCAAGATCACGGTCGACCTGCGCTGCGCGATGGAGCAGGCCGACGTCGCGCGGCTCGAATCCGATATCGCGATCCAGCTCGAGCCGCCGACCAATCCCGATCTGATCGTCGCCAAGCTCGGCCGTCTCCACATCTATCCCTTCGTCTCCAAGGAGTACGAGACTCTCTACGGCGTGCCGACAACGCTCGCCGAATTGAAGAACCACCGCATCATCAAGCAGAGCGCGCCGCAGGTCGACGACGGCGCCTATGCCCGTGTGCTCGGGTTGAACTCGCTCGAGGGCATCGTCGGGATCAAGACCAATTCGTCGGTCGGCGTGCTCTATGCCGTCGAACGCGGCGCCGGCATCGGCTTCCTGCCGACGGTGTCGATCGCACTCGGTGCGTCGCTCGTTGCCGTCGATCTCGGCGTCAGCCACCACGCCGATCTCTGGCTCACCTATCACAGGGAGTTCCGCACCTCCGAGCGTCACAAGGTTGTGGTCGACTGGCTGAAGAAGATCTTCGACGCCAGGACCTATCCCTGCTTCCGCGACGAGTTCATCCATCCGAATGCGCTGGTACCGATGATGACGGCCGCGCGCGAGGGGTTTGGATTGGAGGGCTATGTCGCGGCAACGCCGACCTGAGCGCGGACGAGCTTCAACTCACCATTTGTATTCGAAGCCGACGGTACCCTGGTGCAAGGTGAGCTCGTTGCGGAACTTGCCGTCGTAATTGACGTAAAGCCGTGCCACGTTGGTCAGGCTGAGCGAAGCCGAGGCCCCGGCATCCGCGCCGTAGCGGCTCTCGCCGATGCCGGGGACCACGATGCTCTGGGCGCCCAGGCTGACCTGGATGGATCCCAGATCCTGGTGGAAGTTGTCGACGAGCTTGCCGTAGGCCGAGAGGTCCAGAATCTTCTGGTCGAAGATGAAGTAGCGGCCGATCTCGGCGCCGATCATCGCGCGTGCGCGGGAGAGCGCCGTCGAGCCGACGCTGAGCGGATCGAGACCGCCGGATTCCTGGAACGCGGCACTGGTGGCGCGCACATATTCCAGCGCGCCCTTGGGCACGATGCGCATCTGGTCCTTGGTCCAGTAATAGCTGATCTCGGTCAGCGCACCGTCGACCGCGGCGCTATAGCCGGCAGTCGCAAGGCCAAGACCGGTGTCGCGGCTGGACCGGACCTTGCCGAAACCGTGCACCACGGCAAAGGCCCAGGTCCATGGGCCCTTGTCGACCGAACCATTGAAGCCAAGCTGGGTCAGGTCGAGCGTGGCCGACTGGAGCGCGAGCGGCACGTCGATGTCGGTGTGGCTCTGGTCGATGGAGAAGCCGATGTTGACACCGGGCGCGAGCCGCGCGCCGAGGCCGGCGACGCCGCCAAACGTCCTGCGCTTGTCGCCGACGAAATCGCCCTGCGCGTCGGTGCGGACCGAGATGCCGTAGCCTTCGAACCAGGTACGGTAGCGCGGGTCCTCCGTGCTCGCGGAGGCACCGCCGCCGCCGGGATTGGTCCGGAACGATCGGCTGAAACCATTGGCGGCCTGGTTGCCCAGCCGCTCCAGAAATCCCGAGCCGAAATTGAGCATGCTGTTGCCGGCCGACTGATCGTAATTGGTCGCGGTCGGCATCGGGATCGGGGTCGGCGACGGCGTGGGCGTCGGCGTGGGTGTCGGGGTCGGAGTGGGTGTCGGACTTTGCGCGAGGACGGATGTCGCGGCCGACATCGTCACGACCAGCGCAAGCGCGATGGCTGCAAAGGTCCTGGCTGCAAAGGTCCTGGCGACCGCTGCCGCGATCCGGCGGACGCGGTCCAGCCCGATCGTCTGCCGTGTCCCGGACGGCTGCGAGGTGCAGCGCATGACGACAAAATCCCGAAGCAAAGGGCGGCCCGCAAAAATGCAACACGAGCGGCTCGTGCCGTGTGGCGATTTGTGCCGAACTGCCACGGAGGGTCAACCGGTTGGCCCGCGGTCGCCGAGGCTATTGCCCTCGATTGTGGTTCCGCGGCCACAGGTCGCAAATAGCAGACGATGGTACCCACCCCGATCTTGAAATTCGCGCTCTGCTTGCTAACGCGCGATTTTCATGTTGCAATATCGGACACAATCGGAATTGGCCGCTCTGCTGTGCGTTTCGCGACATTGAGACTCAAGACTCGAACAGACTTCCGCAAGCCCGTTTGTGGCGTGGCACGCGAAAAAGCGGCCGCGTCTTTTTTTATCTAGTGGAGGAGACTAGCGATGCCGCAAAAGGGCACCGTCAAATGGTTCAACCCGACCAAGGGTTATGGGTTCATCAAGCCGAACGGCAGCGACAAGGACGTGTTCGTCCATATCTCCGCCGTCGAGCGTGCTGGACTCTCCACCCTCAACGAGAACCAGGCGGTTGAATTCGACCTCGTGGAGAACCGCGGCAAGACATCCGCGGAGAACCTCAAGGTCTCCTGATTTCTCTCGAGTTTGACAAGCGAGAGATCATGACGTTGCCCCCGGCTCTGCCGGGGGATTTTGTTTGGAACGAGCGCATGACTGAGCAATCCGGATATTACTCGGTCGCCAATGACACCAAATGGCGCGAGCTGCGCGAGGCCGTGCTCGATCTTGCCTCGTCCGATCAACCTCGATTTCGCTGCAAAAACCTGGAAACCGGAGGCCTGAGCCAGTGGGATGGCGAGTGGTTCTATCACTGGACGAGCAGCGGATGGGATTGGATGGAATGGGCTGAACTATCCACCGAGACAACGCATCAACGCGAACTTGTCCGCGCAATCCTGAAACGCATCCGTTTTGCGGGAGAGGAAACGGCCGCGGGTTTCCGCATCTACGGATATGTCTGCAAAGGCGAGGCGGCAGGTTATATCGAGTAAGCCGGATTGGCTCAGCGCACCACCGGCGACACCAGAAAATTCTCCGACGCCGCGCTTCCGTCGGTCCTGCAGACATCACCTTCGATCCGGACCTTGCCGGTCGCGAGCAGCCGCAGCGCTTCGGGATAGATGCGGTGCTCGACTTCGAGGATGCGCTCCGACAGCGTATCCCCCGTGTCGTGGTCGCTGACAGGCACCGCGCCCTGCATCACGATCGGGCCGGCATCGGTCTCGGGGATCACGAAGTGCACCGTCGCGCCCGACAGCTTGACGCCGGCGCGCAGAGCCTGGCCGTGCGGATCGAGGCCGGGGAAGGACGGCAGCAGCGAGGGATGGATGTTGAGCATCCGCCCGTACCAGGCCCTGGTGAATTCCGCCGTGAACAGGCGCATGAAGCCGCCGAGACAGATCAGCTCGATGCCGTGCCGGTCGAGCGCTGCCTGCAACACCTTCTCGAAGCCGGCGCGATCCTTGCCGAACGGCTTGCTCTCGATCACCTCGGTCTTCACCCCGCTCGCCCTCGCCTTTTCCAGTCCGAGCGCATCGGCCTTGTTCGAAATGACCAGCGAGATCTCCGCCGGGAAATCCGGGGCGGCGGCGGCCCTGATCAGCGCGGCCATGTTGGAGCCGCGTCCGGAGATCAGGATGGCAACGCGGCGCTTCATCACAGCGCCAGATCGAGGTGGCCGTTATAGACGACGCGGTGCTCGCCTTCGGCAGGGATCACGGTGCCGAGCTGCGCCACGGTCTCGCCGGCGTCGGTGAAGACCTCGACGACCTCATCGACCTTGTCGGGCTCGACGATCGCGATCATGCCGATGCCACAATTGAAAGTGCGCAGCATTTCCAGCTCGGCGATGCCGGCCTGCGCGGCCAGCCATTTGAACACCGGCAGGACCGGCAGACGTGCGAGGTCAATGCCGACGCCGAGATGCTTGGGGAGCACGCGCGGGATGTTGTCGGTGAAGCCGCCGCCGGTGATGTGGGCAAGCCCCTTCACCGCGCCGGTCTCGCGGATCGCCCGCAGGCAGGATTTGACGTAGAGCCGCGTCGGCGTCAGCAGCGCGCCGCCGAGCGTCATCACGGGCGCGAACGGCGCCTGTGCCGCGAAGCCGAGACCGGATTGTTCCACGATCTTGCGCACCAGCGAGAAGCCGTTGGAATGCACGCCCGATGAGGCAAGACCGATCACGGCATCGCCAGCGGCGATGTCCTTGCGCGGCAGCAGCGTACCGCGCTCCGCAGCGCCGACGGCAAAGCCGCCGAGGTCATAATCGCCGTCCTTGTAGAGGCCGGGCATCTCCGCGGTCTCGCCACCGATCAGGGCGCAGCCGGATTCGCGGCACCCCTCCGCGACACCGGCGACGATCGCGGCGGTGGCCTCGGGGTCGAGCTTGCCGCAGGCGAAATAGTCCAGGAAAAACAGCGGCTCGGCGCCTTGCACCACGAGGTCGTTGACGCTCATGGCAACGAGGTCGATGCCGATGCCGCCATGCAGCCCGGTCTCGATCGCGATCTTGACCTTGGTGCCGACACCGTCGGTCGCGGCCACGAGGACCGGGTCCTTGAAGCCGGCCGCCTTGAGGTCGAACAGGCCCCCGAAGCCGCCGATCTCGGCGTCGGCGCCCGGCCGTGCGGTGGCGCGCACCATCGGCTTGATCAGGTCGACCAGGCGGTTGCCCGCGTCGATATCGACGCCTGAATCGGCGTAAGTGAGGCCGTTTTTGCGGTCGGTCATGCCCGATTTCCAGTGGGTTTGCGGCTGGTTACGTCGAATTCCGGGGACACGCAATGGCTCGCATGGCGCTCCTGCCTATACTATGTAGATATCAACCGGTTCAGCCTCCCGCGGGGGCCGGATTTGAGGTCAGACCGGGTGCCGGGAAGCGCTTTCGTGAGTATTCCGAACATCATTACCCTGGGCCGCATCATGCTGGTCCCGATCATCGTCTGGGCCATTGTGTCGAGCCAAATGGAGGTGGCGTTCGCCGTCTTCCTGATCGCCGGCATCAGCGATGCCGTGGACGGCTTTTTGGCCAAGCGCTTCAACATGACGAGCGAGCTCGGCGCCCTGCTCGATCCGCTCGCGGACAAGGCACTGCTGGTCTCGATCTACATGGCCCTCGGCATCTGGGGCGCGATCCCGCGCTGGATCGTGATCCTGGTGGTCTCGCGCGACATCATGATCGTCGCCGCCGTGATCGTATCCTGGCTGTTCGACCGGCCGGTCGAGATGAAGCCGTCAAAGGTGTCCAAGCTCAACACCGTGGCACAGGTGGCGTTCGCGGCGCTGGTGCTGGCGGCGCTTGCCTTCGGCTTCAAGCCGGCACCTTATGATATCATCCTGATGGGCCTCGTCACGATCTTCACGCTCTCCTCCGTGTCGCTCTATCTCGTCGAGTGGCTGCGGCACATGAGCACGATCGAGGCCAAATGAGCCGGGATGCGGCCCCGCAAAAGGCCAAGTCTCGCAAGATCAAGTCCCGCACGATCAAGTCGAACCTCTTCAAACGGGCCGGCGCGCCGGCATGGAGCAAAGCAAGCGTGGCAGGCCGCGTCCATCCCCGACAATTGGCGTTCGCACTTCCGCATGCGGAGAGCCTAAGCCGGGACAACTTCCTCGAAGGCCCCGCCAATGCGGCTGGTCTCGGCCTGATCGACAGCTGGCCGGAATGGCCGAACCGGATCATGTGGCTGGCCGGCCCGGAAGGAAGCGGCAAGAGCCATCTCGCCGCGATCTGGGCCGAGGAAGCCGGCGCCCGCTCGACCACGGCCAATGCGCTGACCGCGGCAGGCGTCCCGGGCGCGCTCGCCACCGGCGCGCTGGTGGTCGAGGATCTCAAGGCCAAGGATTTTGACGAGCGAGCCCTCTTTCACCTGATGAACCTCGCCCGCGAGGACGGCGCCTACGTCCTCCTCACCGGACGCGAGGTGCCGGCCTCGCTGGAGATCGAGCTTCGCGACCTGCGCTCGCGTCTGCGGGCCGTTCCGGTGGTCGCGCTGCTGCCCCCCGACGACCAGCTCTTTCGCGGCCTCATCGTCAAGTTCTGCGCCGACCGCCAGCTCACCGTGGACGAGAGCGTAGTCGGCTACCTCGCCACCCGCCTGGAGCGGTCCTCGGCCGCGGCCCGGCAGGCCGTGGAGCTGCTCGACAGCGAAGCCCTGCGGCTCGGCCGCCCCGTGACCCGGGCGCTGGCCGCCGAGTTGCTCCGGGACCCCTGATCGGCCCCTTGTACCCCGACGCCTTCTGCAACGGCTTGACGCGGCGGAACGGCGGAACATCAATGTCATCGAAACGTCATCGCTGTAACACATGCTCCCCGGGGTTTTGCGCATAAGTCGCAAAGTGAGGCGAGACAGGATGGACCGACTTCTGATGGACTCTGCGCAAGCTATTGAAATTAAAGAGAAAGCATCGGAGGCCGAGGGCCTGCCGGCGATCGCGTCGAGCCCCGAACGGTTCATCAACCGCGAGCTGTCCTGGCTGCATTTCAACCGCCGAGTCCTGGAGGAATCGGTCAATCCCAGCCACCCCGTGCTGGAGCGGGTTCGGTTCCTGTCGATTTCGGCGAATAACCTCGACGAGTTCTTCATGGTCCGCGTTGCCGGCATCAAGGCCCAGGTGCGCGAGGGCATTGCCGAACGCAGCCCCGACGGCCTGACGCCGTCGGAGCAGCTCGCCCTGATCAACCGTACCGTCTCCCAGCTCGCCTCGGACCAGCAGGCGATCTGGCGCGACCTGCGCAGCGCGCTGGCCGAGGTCGGCATCGTGCTGGTCGACGGCAAGGACGTCTCCAAGTCGGAACGGACCTGGATCGAGGACTATTTCCTCAACAACGTCTTCCCGCTGCTGACGCCGCTTGCGATCGATCCGGCCCACCCCTTCCCGTTCATTCCGAGCCTCGGCTTCACCATCGCGCTCCAGCTCACGCGCGCCGCCGACGGCAGGCAGATGAACGCGCTGATCCGCATGCCCGGCAAGATCGACCGCTTCATCCGCCTGCCCGCCGAAGGCACGGTGCGCCTGATCTCGCTGGAGCAGGCGACCGCCCTGTTCATCAACCGCCTTTTCCCCGGCTACAATCTGCACGGCCAGGGCTCCTTCCGGATCATCCGCGACTCCGAGCTTGAAATCGAGGAAGAGGCGGAGGACCTCGTCCGCCTGTTCGAGACCGCGCTGAAGCGCCGCCGGCGCGGATCCGTGATCCGGCTCGAGATCGACGCCAAGATGCCGGAGCAGTTGCGCAGCTTCGTGCAGCATGCGCTGTCGGCGGCCGATGACGAGGTGTTCCTGGTCGACGGCGTCCTCGCCATGAACGAGCTCTCGCAACTCACGCGGCTCGACCGGCCTGACCTCGAATTCACCCCCTACGTGCCGCGCCACCCCGAGCGCGTGCGCGAGCATGGCGGCGACATCTTCGCCGCGATCCGGCAGAAGGACCTCGTCGTCCATCACCCCTACGAATCCTTCGACGTGGTGGTGCAGTTCCTTCAGCAGGCCGCGCGCGACCCTGACGTCGTCGCGATCAAGCAGACGCTCTACCGCACCTCCAACAACTCGCCGATCGTGCGCGCGCTCGCGGAAGCGGCCGAAGCCGGCAAATCCGTCACGGCGCTGATCGAGTTGAAGGCGCGGTTCGACGAAGAAGCCAACATCCGCTGGGCGCGCGATCTCGAACGCGCCGGCGTGCAGGTCGTCTACGGCTTCCTCGAATTGAAGACGCACGCAAAACTATCGATGGTGGTGCGCCGCGAGGGCGGCAGCCTCACGACCTACGTCCATACCGGCACCGGCAACTATCATCCGGTCACCGCACGCATCTACACGGACCTCTCCTACTTCACCTCCGATCCGACCATCGGCCGCGATGCCGCGCGCGTGTTCAATTTCATCACCGGCTATGCCGCGCCCAGCGACCTCGAGAAGATGGCAGTGTCACCGCTGACGCTGCGCAAGCGCATCATCGAGCACATTCAAGGCGAGACCGCGCATGCGCGGCACGGCCGGACCGGCGCGGTCTGGATGAAGATGAACGCGCTGGTCGACCCCGACATCATCGACGCGCTCTACGAGGCCTCCCAGGCCGGCGTCCAGGTCGAGCTCGTGGTGCGCGGCATCTGTTGCCTCAGGCCCGGCATCCCCGGCCTGTCGGAGAACATCCGCGTCAAGTCGATCATCGGGCGCTTTCTGGAACACGGCCGAATCTACTGCTTCGGCATGGGCCAGGGCCTGCCGAGCGCGAAAGCGGCTGTGTATATCTCGTCCGCCGACATGATGCCGCGCAACCTCGACCGCCGCGTCGAGGTGCTATGCCCGCTGCAAAATCCAACGGTGCATCAGCAGGTTCTCGAACAGATCATGGTCGCCAATCTGAAGGACAATGAGCAGAGCTGGCAGTTGTTGCCGGACGGGTCGTCAACGCGTATGAAGACCGCGAAGGGCGAGGAGCCTTTCAACGTCCACAACTACTTCATGACAAATCCGAGTCTGTCTGGCCGTGGAAAGTCGCTCAAGGAATCCTCGCCGCGTCGTCTCACGCGCCGGAACGAACGTCATCAATCCTGATCGGGGATCTGCGACGTGAAGCGGCCGCGAAAGCGCGGCTCGAGCGTCGCGGTTATCGACATCGGCTCCAACTCGGTCCGTCTCGTCGTCTACGAGGGACTGACGCGGAGCCTCATCCCAATCTTCAACGAGAAGACCCTGTGCGGCCTCGGGCGCGAGGTGCAGAGCACGGGTCTGCTCGCGCCCGACGCCGTCGACAAGGCGCTGACCTCGCTCAAGCGCTTCCGCGCATTGTGCCGCGTGATGCAGGTCGGACGCGTGTTCGCGATTGCGACCGCGGCCTGCCGCGACGCCTCCAACGGCCCCGACTTCATCGCCAAGGCCGAGCGCATCTGCGCGGTGAAGATCGAGATCCTGTCGGGTCCGCGCGAGGCTCGGCTGTCGGCGCTCGGCGTGATCTCCGGCATCCACCTTCCCGACGGCATCGTCGGCGACCTCGGCGGCGGCTCGCTCGAGCTGATCGACGTGCGCAGGAACAGCGTGCGCAGCGGCGTGACGCTGCCGCTCGGCGGTCTCGCGCTCCAGGACCTCGCGCACAAATCGCTCAAGCGGGCCGATCGCATCGTGCGCGAGGAGCTCGACGAGTTGCCGCAGCTAACCGCGGGCCGCGGTCGCACTTTCTACGCCGTCGGCGGCACCTGGCGCGCGCTCGCGCGCATCCACATCATCCAGAGCGGCTATCCGCTCCAGGTGATGCACGGCTATTCGATTTCGGCCGCCGAGGCGCTCGACTTCTCCCGCCGTCTCCGGCGCCTCGCTGCCGCCGACATGCTCGCCGACATCGAGATCGTCGCCGATGCGCGGCGCCCGCTCCTCACCTATGCGGCGCTGGTGCTCGAGCACGTCATCCGCGTTGCAAAGCCGAAGAACATCGTGTTCTCGACCTTCGGTGTGCGTGAGGGCCTCCTGCACGAGAAGCTGCCGGAGGCCGAACGCAACAAGGACGGGCTGATCTGCGCAGCCGAGGAGCTGAACCAGTTACTGTCACGCTCGGCGAAACACGCCCGCGAGCTGATCGCCTGGACCGACCGCCTCGTGCGCGTCGTGAAGCTGCGCGAGACCGAAGAGGACCGCCGCCTGCGCCGCACCGCGTGCCTGCTGTCCGACATCGGCTGGCGCGTGCATCCCGACCATCGCGGCGAGCAGACGCTCAGCCTCGTCGTCAACGGCAATTTCGGCGCGATCACCCACACCGAGCGCGCCTTCGTCGGCCTGTCCGTGTTCTATCGCTATGCCGGCCTGAGCGAGGAAAACCAGCCGCCGACCACCATGCAGGGGCTGCTGACGCCGGCCCAGCTCGAACGCGCGCGCCTGCTGGGCGCCGCATTCCGCGTCGCGCACCTGATCTCGGCGGCGCGTCCGGGCGTCCTGCCCGCCACGCATTTCCGCAGCGAGGGCCGCAAATTGATGCTGGTGTTCGAGCACCGGCTCGGCGACATCGTCGCCGACCGAGTCGGCAGCCGCTTCCGCCAGCTCGCCCGCCTGATCGGCCGTGCCGGCTCGATCGTGAGGCGCTGACGAACAGAAACAGCGCAACGCTGCCCGGGGTCGTCGGGTCGCGCAACGAGCAGGCTGGTCACGCAACGAGGCGGCGGCAGTCCTCCGGCGCGACGATGGCTTTCAGTCCGCCGAGTTCGGAATCGGTGAGAAAAAGCTGCCATCCATAGGCACTGAGCACGTCCTGAACGATCGCGAGGCCGAGGCCGGCACCTTCGCCGCGCTCATCCAGCCTTACACCGCGTTCGAGCACGCGGGCGCGTTCAGCGGACGCGATTCCTGGACCGTCGTCCTCGACCGAGATCGCCGGATTCGCGCAGGCATCGGCGCCAATACGCACCCTGCTCTTGGCGTGACGGGCGGCATTTTCCAGGAGATTGCCGAGCACCTCGGCCAGATCAGTGCGATCGAGCGGCACGCTCGGCTCGCCGGTTATGAAGGTCTCGAATTCGAGCCGCTGGGCAGCCGGCGTGCGCGCCAGCGTGAGCACCAGGGACTCGACAAGCGGTCTGAGGGGCGTGGAAATACCGCCGCGTTGTCGTGCCGTCCCCCGCGCCCGGGCGCGTGCCAGCTCGCGGTCGACGTGACGGCTCATCGTGTCGCCGACGGCTTCGATTGCCTGGGCGACATCCCGCTCACCTCGCTGACGCAAACGCGCGACATCGGCCGCGAGTGCGGCGAGCGGCGTCTTCAGCCCATGCGCTAGGTCAGCGGCACGGCTGCGCGAACGCTCGATCTCGCGTTCCTGGGCGTCGATCAGGCTGTTCACCTCTTCCACCAGAGGCTTCACCTCCGCAGGGACGTCGACGGGGAGATGCTTCCGTTGCCCGGAGCGGACGTCCGCGACGCCGCGGCGAAGTGCGTCGAGCGGACGTAAGCCCAGTCCGACCTGGATCGAGGTGGCCGCCGCCAGCACCAGCCCGAGCAGGCCGAGTGCCAGCGCCAGCTCCCTGGCGAATTGCGAGCCGGCGGCCGACACGCGGGCGAGATCTGCCGCCACAACGACGCGCACCGGCGCGCGGCGGTCGCCGACGGTGAGCAGCACTCGGCGTTCACTGACCAGGAGCCGTGCGTTCGCAGGCCCGGGGATGACGTGACGGTGCAATTCGCTCGGCGACGGCTCATCCTGCGGCAGATCCAACGCCGTGTCCCACAGCGAACGCGAACGCAGCACCTGACCGGCGTCGTCCGATACCTGCCAGTACAAGCCCGAAAGTGGATCGGCAAAACGCGGATCGGCCGGCGGCCGGCCCACCACCAGCTTGCCCTGCACATCCGCGTCGATACCCGCGACGAGTTGCTTCAGATAGATGTCGAGGTCGTCGCCGATGGTGCGCGTGACGTGGCGTTCGAACAGCAGCGTCAGCCCGGCGCCGGCAATCGTCAGCGCGATCAGGATAGCTACAAGTCCGCCAGCGACCAGTCGCAGCCGCAGCGAGCCCCAGCTCATGGCGGCGTCTCCGGTACCAGATAACCGAAGCCGCGCCTGGTCTCGATCAGATCGGCACCGAGCTTCTTGCGCACTCGGCCAACCAGCACCTCGAGCGCGTTCGACTCGTGGTCCTCGCCGTGGCCATAGACGTTCTCGTCGAGCTCTTGCTGCGACACCACGCGGCCGCGGTGGTGCAGGAGAAAGGCGATCAGGCGGTATTCCAACGGCGACAACGCGACGGGTGCGCCGCGCAGCGTCACCTTCATCTGACGCTCGTCGAGCTCGACGTCGCCCGCGACAATCCGTGGCGAGGCATGCCCCGCCGAGCGGCGCACAATCGAGCGCAGCCGCGCCAGCAATTCCTCCATGCGAAACGGCTTGGGAAGATAGTCGTCGGCGCCCGCGTCGATCCCATCGACGCGCTCGGCCCAGCTGCCACGCGCCGTCAGGACCAGCACCGGCATCGACCTTCCGTTGGCGCGCCAGCGCTTGAGTACCGCCAGACCGTCCATGCCGGGCAGACCGAGATCCAGGACAACGGCGCCGTAATCCTCGGTGTCACCGCGGAACCAGGCTTCCTCGCCGTTGCGGACGGTCTCGACCACATAGCCAGCCGCGCGCAGCGCCTTCTCCACATCGGCCGCGATCCGTCGGTCATCCTCCACAAGCAGCAACCGCATCACTTCTCCTTGATGCGTTCAATCTCGCCGCTGCGCGCGTCCACGTACGCTTCGTAGAGCCGGCCCTTGTCGTCGACGAGGCGAAACTCATAGATCCAGCGGCCGTGCTCGCGCTCTATTTCGACGCCGGCAACTTCGCCCGGCAGCTTGCCACGGACGGATACGAGGATGTCGGCGAGTGACTTAATCTCGCCCGCCTCGACCGCGCGGCGCACCGCGTCGGGCGGGCCTCTATCGTGGTCGCTTGCTGCCGCAGGCACCGACGCGAGCAGAACTCCCGCCAGCAATGGCACCGCGAGGAATTCCAAAAAGCGAGATGGTTGCATCTACGAAGTATGCCGCAATCGACCTGACAGATCGCTGACGTGGATCAACAGGCGGCGGTCAGGGCGCTTCTGCCAATGTCCGCGCATTGCCTCGCCGCATGATGTGGCCGGGCCACACACACCGGAGAGAACCGTGCGCAAGATCACTGTCTTCACTGCTGCTGCCTGCGCCCTGCTCGCGGCCGCCGCGACCGCTCATGCCGGCAGCCTCGGGCGTCCCTGCACGGCAGCCCCCGCGACCCGTTGGCTGCCGCTCGAACAACTGCAGGCCAAGATCGAAGCCCAAGGCTACAAGGTTCAGAAGGCCAAGCTCAAGAATGCCTGTGGCGAACTCTATACGATCGACAAGTCCGGCAGCCGGGTCGAACTGTTCGTCGATCCGACCAGTGGCCAGATCGTCGGCCAGCTGTAAAGGGCGCCACCATGAGCGCCATCAACGACGGGATCGAGGCCGGCGGCGAGACGCCGCCGGCATCGGTCAGGGTCTGGGACCCCTTCGTGCGCGTGTTCCATTGGTCGCTGGCCGGGCTGTTTCTGCTCGCTTATGCGACGGGTGACGAGATCGAGAACGTCCATATCGCCGCCGGATACACGATTGCCGGACTGCTTGCGCTACGGATCGCGTGGGGCTTCGTGGGACCGCGCAACGCGCGCTTCAGCGACTTCGTGCGCTCGCCGCGCGCGGTGCTCGCCTACATGCGCGACGTGGCGTTGCTCAGGGCGCCACGCTATCTCGGCCACAATCCAGCCGGCGGCACGATGGTCGTGGCGCTGATCGTCACGCTGATCGTCACCTGCACCACCGGTTACATGATGACGACCGGTACCTTCTGGGGAGCAAAATGGGTCGAGGAGGTGCATGAGGCGTTCGCCAACCTCACGATCGGCCTCGTCGTCGTCCATGTGCTTGGCGTCCTGGTGGCGAGCTTCGAGCACAGCGAGAACCTGATGAAGGCGATGATCACGGGAAGGAAGCGTCCATCGTAACCGAGGCCGGGGAGCCGATACGAAAGGTTCTCGCTATCTCTCGACGAATCGGCTCCCGTTCCACCGCAGCGTTCGGCCCTTGCCGCTCCCGTCCAAAACTTCAAGGAAGGCCTGATCGCGGGAAGAAGACAGCCGAACGTCGTGAGCGTGGACGGCCAGCACACGCCCATAACGTCCGCTTTTCAAGACATGCACCTGGTGCAGGCAACCTGCGGAGCTGCAATGAACCGCCCTGTTACGACAATGGAAATCGTCGAAATGAAGAGCCAGGAATTGAGCTCCCGGCACGGTCAGATAGAGAGCAAAGCGTCGGGCGGCAGCAATCGGGCCACCGCACGCAATTGGGTATCTCGCTTGAGCCGCTTGAGGCAGATCAACTCACCAACGCGGTGGTGGAGTAAGCCAAACCTGCAATCGAACAGCACTTCGCTCGCCGGTGAGCGTGGGACATTCCTCATGCGAGTCCGTCACGAAATTCTCCTTCTCGCCTCTTCCCGCGGCGCGCTCGCTCGTACGCTCGCTGCGGTTGCATTGAGCTTGCTACCTTCCGTGGCGATGGCGCAGGACGAGCTGAAGCTGAGCGATGCCCAGGCGCGCAATCTCGGAGTTCGCGTGACCCACCCGGTCGCGATCCGGACCGATCTGACGCTGCCCTATCCCGTCAAGATCGTGATCCCCACACAGCAAATGTGGGTCGTCAGCGCGCCCGTGGCCGGCATGGTCGCCACTCTCCTCGTCGGGCGCGGTGACCGCGCCTCGGCCGGCCAGCCGCTTGTCACGCTGGAGAGTCCAAGTTTCGTCTCTCAACAGCGCGACTACCTGCACGCGATCGCACAGGAGCATCTCGCCAGCCAGCAGCTCAAGCGAAACATGGATCTGTTCGAGGGCAAGGCGGTGCCCCAGCGCGTACTTGAGGCCAGCCAGGCCGAAGCGCGCCAGGCCGCTCTCGTGGTCGCCGAGCGGCGCCAGATGCTGCATCTGAGCGGGATGTCCGACGAGGCAATTCTTCGGCTCGGCCAGGAAGCGGCGATCAGCGGCACGCTCACGGTCAATGCGCCGCAAACCGCATCCGTGGTCGAGGTCACGGTGTCGCCGGGGCAGCGACTCGAACAATCCGCTCCGCTCGTCAAGCTGGCGCGGCTCTCACCGCTATGGGCGGAGATCGCGATCCCTGCAGCCAATATTCGAGCAATCCGTACCGGCGCGAAAGTCGAGATCGAGGGCTATTCCATCCCCGGCAAGGTCGTGCTGGTCTCCGAGACCATCGACCCTGCCACCCAGACCATTTTGGTTCGCGCGGAAATCCCCAACGATGGAGAGCTGCATCCCGGTCAGACCTCCGCCGCCCGCATCGGCTTTCTCTCCGCCGGCGAAAGCGCGTGGGAAATTCCCTACAGTGGGCTGGTGCGGCGGGGCGAACGGACCGCGGTGTTCGTTGCCACAGCCGGTGGCTTCCGGCTGGTCCCGGTCAAGCTTGTTGCGGACGACCAGGACCATGTCGTGGTGTCCGGTCCCATCACGGAGCAGGACGAGATCGCGATCGGCGGCATCTCGGCGCTTCGCGGCATTCTCTCCGGCCTGGGGCAATAGATGCTCCGGCGCCTGGTTGCGTTCGCGCTTTCGCAGCGATTGTTCGTTCTGCTGAGTGTGCTGCTGCTGATGGGCGCTGGTGCCGTTCTCCTGCCCGGCCTGCCGATCGACGCGTTTCCCGATGTCTCTCCGGTTCAGGTGAAGATCATCATGAAAGCGCCGGGCCTGACGCCCGAAGAGGTCGAGCAGCGCATCACGGTCCCCGTCGAGCTTGAACTGCTTGGATTGCCGCACAAGAAGGTCCTTCGTTCGACCACGAAATATGCACTGGCCGACATCACGGTCGACTTCGAGGATGGCACCGACATCTACTGGGCGCGCAACCAGGTATCGGAGCGGCTATCGAACATCGCGCGTGATTTCCCCGACGGAGTGAGCGGAGGTCTTGCGCCAATCACGAGCCCACTGGGCGAGATGTTCATGTTCACGATCGACAGCCCTGAGCTCTCGCTCGCCGAGCGCCGAACTTTGCTGGATTGGGTGATCCGTCCCGCGCTGCGGACGGTCCCCGGCGTTGCGGACGTCAATGCGCTTGGCGGCTATGTCCGGGCCTTCGAAATCGTGCCGCGCAACGATGCACTTGCCGCGCGCGGCATTTCGTACGACGTGTTTCGCCGCGCCATCGAAGCCAACAGTCGCAACGACGGCGCCGGACGGGTGAACCAGGGCGAGGACAGCGCCCTCGTCCGAATTGAAGGCAGCATCCGATCAATCGAAGACATCAAGGCCATCGTCGTCGACACCCGCGAAGGCGTGCCGATCGTGGTCAACGACGTCGCGAGCGTCAAGATCGGGACGCTGACGCGCTATGGGGCAGTCACGTCGGACGGCAACGGCGAGACGGTCGAGGGGCTCGTCCTTGGCTTGCGCGGCGCCAACGCGGGTCAGCTCGTCCGCGACGTGCGTGCCCGGCTCGCCGAGTTGCAACCCTCGCTGCCGAAAAGCGTCTCCATCAACGTGTTCTATGACCGCAGCCACCTCGTCAACCGCGCGGTCGGCACCGTGGTGCGAGCGCTCGGCGAGGCCACCGCCATCGTCATCGTTCTCCTGCTGCTCTTCCTCGGCAACTGGCGGGCCTCGCTGGTGATCGCTCTCAGCCTGCCGCTGGCCATCGTCATCGCATTGATCGCCATGCGCGTGGTCGGGATGTCGGCCAACCTGATGAGCCTCGGCGGACTTGCAATCGCGATCGGCATGTTGATCGACGCGCTGGTTGTCGTGGTCGAGAACATCGTCGGCAATCTCGGCAAGCACGAACCGGGCAAAGCCGCCTCGGTGATTCACCTGGTGTACCGCTCGGTTTGCGAAGTCCTGGAACCGGTGGCCTCGGGCGTCCTCATCATCATCATCGTGTTCATACCCCTGCTGACGCTGCAGGGGTTGGAGGGGAAGCTGTTCATCCCAGTCGCCCTGGCCATCATCTTCGCGCTCACCGGCTCGCTGCTGCTGGCGCTCACCGTGGTCCCGGTCATGACCTCCTATGTGCTCAAGTCTGGGTCGCATCGCAATCCCATGCTGGTCCGTGCGGCGCAACGGGTCTACGCGCCTGCATTGGACTGGGCCCTGAACAACGAGCGTAAGGTGATGGCTGCGGCGCTGATCAGCCTGATCGCTGCGGGATTCGCCTATACGAAACTCGGCAAGTCCTTCATGCCGACGATGGACGAAGGCGACGTCATCGTCAGCGTGGAGACGTTGCCCTCGGTCAACCTCGACGAGTCGCTCGCCATGAATGCGAGGCTCCAGAAGGCACTTCTGGCCGTGCCGGACATTGCCGGCATCGTTGCGCGAACCGGGTCGGACGAGCTCGGCCTCGATCCCATGGGCCCCAACCAGACGGACACGTTCCTCGTGCTCAAGCCCGCTGCCGAGAGGCAGACCGACAATCGCGAGGCCCTGCTGCAGAAACTCCGCGAGGTTCTGGCCGGCTTTCCCGGCATCTCGCTCGGCTTCACCCAACCCATCGACATGCGGGTGCAGGAGATGATCAGCGGCGTGCGCGGCGACGTCGCAGTCAAGATCTTCGGTCCCGATATCGCCAAGCTGAACGAAACTGCGGCCAAGCTGTCGGCCATCCTGTCCAGCATCGACGGTGCCGAGGACGTCTACACGACTCTGAACGAAGGCGCTCAATACTACACGGTTGCAGTCAATCGCATGGAAGCCGGCCGCCTCGGCCTGACGGTGGATTCCATCGTCAACTCGCTCCGTACCCAGATCGAGGGCCGAACGATCGGGACCGCGCTCGAGGAGGGCCGTCGCACGCCCATTCTCGTCCGCGGCAGCGAGACGACCAGGGAGGCGCCGACGCTGCTGGCGAGCCTGCCGCTGATGCTCGCTTCCGGACAGCATGTCGCGCTGTCGCAGGTCGCGCGAATCCAGCGCGTGGACGGGCCGGTGAAGATCGACCGCGAAGATGGCGCGCGCATGAGCGTGGTTCGCGCCAACGTCCGCGGCCGCGACATGGTCGGATTCGTCGAAGCAGCCCGCCAGAAGGTTGCGACCGAACTTCCGCTCCCGAACGGCTACCGGCTGACATGGGGCGGGCAGTTCGAGAACCAGCAACGCGCCGCCGCACGCCTGTCCATCGTGGTCCCCGTCGCGATCGGTCTCATCTTCCTGCTGCTCTTCACCACGTTCGGGGCCATCCGGCAGGCCTTGCTGGTGCTGGTCAACATTCCTTTTGCCCTGATCGGGGGCGTCTTCGCACTGGTCCTGACCGGTGAGTATCTGTCGGTGCCGGCCTCGGTCGGATTCATCGCGCTGCTCGGCATCGCCGTCCTCAACGGAGTCGTTCTGGTGTCCTACTTCAACCAACTCCGGGCCCATGGCCTGAGCGAGGATCGCATCGTCGTCGAAGGTGCCATGCGCAGGCTTCGGCCGGTGCTGATGACCGCGAGCATCACGGCGCTGGGCTTGATCCCGCTGCTGTTCGCGTCCGGGCCAGGGTCCGAAGTGCAGCGACCGCTCGCCATCGTCGTGATCGGAGGGCTGATGTCCTCCACCCTGCTCACCCTGATTCTCCTGCCGATCCTGTATCGCCGCTACGGCGGAACATCGAAGGTGGCGAAATGACCGACCAGCCGGTCTGTCTCACGCTGATCGTGCCGCGTCAGCTCCGTGACGAGGTGTTCGACTATCTCGCCGAACAGACCGACCTCGTTTCGGGATTCACGGCATCGCACGGAGCCGGTCACGGTGCCGAAGTCCGATTGCAGACGGCCGCCGAACGCGTGAAGGGCCACGCCGATCAGACCGCCGTGCAGATGATCCTGGCGGAGAGAGATGCCAGCAGCCTGCTCGACCGGCTGCGGGTCTCGTTTGCCGGAACCAAGCTCGCCTATTGGACGATGCCCGTGACGGAATTCGGCACGATCGAGTGAAACCAGCTCAGAAATCCGTCGACATCGACAAGAGCAGGGTTCGCGGCGCGCCTTGCGCGAGTGCCGAGTAGCTTGCGACGCCGGCCCAGTAATTGGTGTCGAACACGTTCTGGACCAGGGCCCGCAGCGTGACGGGCCGATTGTTGATGCGCGTGCTGTAGCGCGCGCCGAGATCGAGCCTGGTCCAGGCCGGAACGACCTGCGTGTTTGCTCCATCCAGATATTGATGCCCGGTATAGATAGCGTTTGCGACCAGCGTCAGTCCTGGTGCGAACGGTGTGTCCCATTCTGTGGACAGATTGGCCTGCACCTGGGGCACGCCGATCGGCGTCTTGCCCAGATTGGCTGCCGTGCTCGTCTTTGTCAGCTCCGCGTCGATCAACGTCACGCCGCCGAGCACGCGAATTCCCGGCTGCAATTCTCCGAACACGGTCAATTCCACGCCGCGATTGCGCTGTTCGGCGTCCGCCCGGTAAACCTTGTCGAGGCCCAGCTGTCCCGAGGGTTTGGTGATCTCGAACAGGCTGATCGTGGTGGCGAGCATGCCGAGATCGACCTTGACGCCTGCTTCCTTCTGCTTGCTGAAATAGGGCGCCAGGACCTCTCCTTGATTGCTCGCCGTCGTCGGAGCGACGTCGCCCTTGCTGAGCCCTTCGATGTAGTTGGCGTACAGCGAAACGTGGCTCCAGGGCTTGACGACGACGCCGACCATGGGCGTGTACGCCGTCTGGTCGTAGGCGGAGGTCACGGCTCCCGTGGTGGTGTTGTAGTTGTTCGACTTGACGCCCTGTTGCCTGACGCCGAGGGTCAGCTGAAGGCGCTCCTGGAAAACCGACATGGTGTCGGCCAGCGCAAGACCGGTCAGCTCGGTGTCTGACAGCTTCGGCACAGTCGCGGGAGCCGGAACGAGCTGCTGGGGACGAGCGATCGGCGCATAGATGTTGGATAGCACCGGCGTGCCGTTCACCGAGCCGCGCGAAACCTCGTCAATGTAATAGCTGCCCTGGAAGGTCACGGCGTGACTGATCGCTGCGGTGTCGAACCGGGCGCGAAGTCCGGCGTCGGCCACGTTCCTGTCGATGTCGAACTTGAAGCGCCCTGGTGTCGACGTGGTGTCACCGGCCGCGTTCAGGATTGTCGGTGTGCCGAACAGACGATCGACCTGGGTCCTGCCCCCACCGGCATCAGCGAACACGGTCACGGTTTCAGTCACGTCGTATTCGGCGCGCGCCAGCAGCGAGTTGTCGTGAACCTTGGCCCATTCCCAGGACTGCGTGACATTGCGCCGCCCGACCGGCGCCGTCGGGACGGCGACGCCCGTTGCGACCAGAAACGGCCTCGTGGGCGCGTCGAATTTTTCTTCTTGATCGATGAAGTCGAGCGAGGCTCTGAATTTCTCACCGCGATAATCGAACGCCGCGGAGCCGACATGCGCCTCCCGGGTCTGGTTGTCCAGCGGCGTATCGCCATTGTGATAGCTGCCGTTGACGCGAATGCCGAATTCGCGGTTCTCGCCGAACCGTCGGCTCACATCGAGATGGGTGCCGAGCTGGGTGCTCGTCGCGTAGTCGGTCGTGACCCGCGTCAGGTCGACGTCCCCTGCACGCTTCGGGACGATGTTGATGGTGCCGCCGACGCTGCTGTTTGGCGCCATGCCGTAAAGCAGCGCAGTCGGACCCTTGATGATTTCGATTCGCTCGACGTAGTCGGTGAACACACGGTAGTTCGGCGCAACGCCATAGACGCCGTTGAAGGCAATTTCTCCGACATTCCCCTCGCCGATCGGAAAGCCGCGGATGAAGAAGGAGTCGAGGATGCCGCCGGTCTGGCCGGTGAAACGGACCGAAGGATCGTTGCTGACGACGTCGGCGACCGTGACGGCCTGTTGATCTTCGATCTTCTTCGCCGTGTAGCTCGTGACGTTGAACGGCGTATCCATGAAATCCTTGTTGCCGAGCAAGCCGATCTGTCCGCCGCGGGCCACCTGCCCGCCCGCGTAGGACGGCGGGAGCGCTCCAGGCCTCGCAGCAGTGGGGGTCGCTTCCGCCTGCATCCTGGCCCGCTCGTTCGCGGGTGCAGTCTGACGGCCCGCCCTTCGGCCGGGATTGGATCGTGGACGTGCGCGCGGCTTTGGCGCATCTGCGGTGACGGTCACCGGCGGCAACGTAGCTGCCTGCTCCGTCCCCGTCGCAGCGCTTTGCGCATTGGCGACTTGCACGAGGCCGTCGCTGAACAGGGCGATGGAGACCATGGAGGCCGCCAATGCCGTCGGGCTAGAGAACCTCGGAAGCGCTTTGACGGTGGACGCCAGGATAGCAATGGGACGGCAAATGACTCTCGACGGCATCTCGCGGCAGCTTCCGGTTCGATAAGATGAATACCGGAGCGACGTGATGCGGGAACCGTCACCAAGTCAACGAAAGTGCATTTGTTTTCAGTAGTTTAGAATAAGATAAGATCTAAACATGGGGAAAAGCGCTACACCGCGCCGCTGACCACTGCAGCGCTGCATCCGTCGATCGCAGCAGGTTCGGCGCAGGCACCGTCGGCCGTCGAAGTCACTCCGCCGAGGCCTTGGCGTGGCGCTCGGAGGATTCGAGCGCTGCCTGGGTCAGGCTGCGTCGGCGCCAGATGTAGCCGACCACCAGCACGACCACGACGCCGAGCACGGCACAGAGATATTCGCCGCCTGCCCCGCCATGGCCGAACTGCGGCGGGATGCGGAGCGCGCCGAGCATGCTGTCCAGCGAGGTGCCCAGCGGGCCGTCGAGCAGCATGTGCAGCTTCGGCGCGACGCCCGGGTCGGTCGCGATCACCTCGCCCGCCACCCAGCCGAGCAGCGCAGCGCCAGCCCAGACCAGGACCGGCAGCTTTGCGAGCAGCGCCATGATCAGCGCGGCGCCGGCGACGATCAGCGGCACGCTGATGGCGAGGCCAAGGATCAAGAGCGGCACGCTGCCATTGGCCGCGGCAGCGACCGCAATGACGTTGTCCAGACTCATGACGATGTCGGCGACCACGACGATCTGGATGGCGTGCCATAGATGCGAGGCGGACTCGACGTCGTCCTCGTCCTCGTTTTCCGGCACCAGCAGCTTGGCCGCGATCACGATCAGCGCGAGACCGCCGATGAGCTTGAGGTACGGCAGCCCCATCAGTGTGGCGACGATGCCGGTGAAGATGATCCGCAGCATCACCGCTGCGCCGGCACCGAAGATCATGCCCCAGAGCCTGTGGCGCGGCGAGAGACCGCGGCAGGCGAGCGCAATCACCAGCGCGTTGTCGCCGGAGAGCAGAATGTTGATCCAGATGATCTTGCCGACCGCAAGCCAGAACGTCGGTTCGGCCATCTCATTGCGGAACTGGGTGAAGAATGCCCCGATCGTAGCGGGATCGAAGATCTGCCAGAGCCAGTCCACAATCAGTCCTTTCGCCCGTCGTCCCTAACCTGTCCGCCGATGGATCAGCCGACGATCTCGTTGCCCGAGAAGAACTGCGCGATCTCGACCGCGGCCGTCTCCGGCGCATCCGAACCGTGCACCGAGTTCTCGCCGATCGACTTTGCGTAGAGCTTGCGGACGGTGCCCTCGGCGGCCTTGGCCGGATCGGTCGCGCCCATCACCTCGCGGTACTTGGCGATCGCGCCCTCGCCTTCCAGAACCTGAACCACGACCGGGCCGGAGGTCATGAACGCGACGAGCTCGCCGAAGAACGGGCGCGCCTTGTGGACGGCGTAGAAGGTCTCGGCCTGCTCCTTGGTCATGCGGATGCGCTTCTGCGCGACGATGCGCAGGCCCGCCTTCTCGATCACGGCGTTGACCGCGCCGGTCAGGTTACGCTCGGTCGCGTCGGGCTTGATGATCGAGAAAGTGCGTTCGATGGCCATAATGTTGTCCTTGGGAAGAAAGCGGTGGTTCGGAGTTGCGGGGCTTATATCGGCGCCTTTGCCGGACGGCAAGCGACCCGCCGAAACGGCCCGCACTGGCGCTTGCCGCGGGGCGGCTGCCAATTCCAGCATGGATGACAACGATTTCACCCAGATGAACCCAATCTGAAACCGCCGTCAGGGATCGGTTCAGCTTCACCGGCGTAAGGTCGGACCCATCGAAACCGAAGCCTGATCACCAGGCGGATCGTTTCGGCGGCCTTTGCATCGGCGCGATAGCCCCGCGCCGGCAGTCTTTAGGAGATCACCATGTGGAGGAAACTTTCGCTTGCCGCCGTCGCCGCGGTCGCACTGGGAGCCGCGCTGGCACCGACCTCGGCCTCCGCGCACTGGCACGGCGGCCGGGGCTGGCACGGCGGCGGCTGGCACCACGGCCACGGCTGGGGCGGACCGCGCTTCTACGCCGGCGGCCCCGTCTCCTACGGTTATGGCGGCTGCTATGTGCGCCGGCTGGTCCCGACCCCCTGGGGACCCCGCTGGCGGCTGATCAACCGCTGCTACTGAGCCCGTCAGCACCTTCCCGAGGGTACCAAGCCCCCCAGGTACCTTCCAGGAGAAGCCCCGGCGCCCCCTCGCCGGGGCTTTGGCTTGAGCGGAAAAGGCGCAGTTCATACAATTTTTACGAGAATGCCCGACATGGCCCGCCGACGGCGAAACTATTTGGGCGGCAATGACTTGGTACCGTGTCCTTACTTTGAGAGCACGGAACTTCGCGATGGCTGGCCTCCTTGCCAATGACAGCGAACAGATCGACCGCCGCACCAGCCGCTCGATTTGCGATGCCGTGGGCGAGCGGCTGCAGCAGAGCCTTCGCCCCGAGCCTCGCCTCCCGACACATCTCGAGCAGCTCCTCAACGAATTGAGGCAGCGCGAGCGGGAGCACTGACGGAAAAACGAGTTGCGTTCGACGCGCCTTGCGGTGACAAGGCCGCATGCTGTCCATCACCGATCTCTCCATCCGTCTCGCCGGACGCCTTTTGATCGACCAGAGTTCCGTGCAGATCACGCCCGGATCACGCGTCGGCCTGGTCGGGCGCAACGGCACCGGCAAGTCGACGCTGTTCAAGGTGATCCGCGGCGAGCTCGCGGCCGAGCACGGCTCGGTGACCCTTCCGCCCCGCTGGCGCATCGGCAGCCTCGCGCAGGAAGCGCCGAACGGCCCAGAAAGCCTGATCACGGTCGTGCTCAAGGCCGATCTCGAACGCGATGCGCTGCTCGCCGAAGCCGAGAGCGCGACCGATCCGCACCGGATCGCCGAGATCCAGACCCGGCTCGTGGATATCGACGCGCATTCGGCGCCGAGCCGTGCCGCCGCCATCCTCTCCGGTCTCGGCTTCTCGGCTGCCGATCAGCTCCGCCCCTGCGCCGAATTCTCCGGCGGCTGGCGCATGCGTGTCGCGCTCGCCGCCACGCTGTTCGCGGCCCCCGACCTTCTGCTGCTCGACGAGCCCACCAACTATCTCGACCTCGAAGGCACGCTGTGGCTGGAGGACCACCTCGCGCATTATCCGCGCACGGTGATCGTGATCAGCCATGACCGCGACCTCCTGGAAAGCTCGGTCGACCAGATCCTGCATCTGGAGCGCGGCAAGCTCACGCTCTACAAGGGCACCTATTCCTCCTTCGAGGAGCAGCGCGCCGCGCGCGAGCTGCTCGACGCGAAGGCGGTCAAGCGCCAGGAGGCCGAGCGTGCGCGCCTGCAGGCCTTCGTCGATCGCTTCAAGGCGAAGGCCTCCAAGGCCCGCCAGGCGCAATCGCGCGTCAAGATGCTGGAGCGGCTGAAGCCGATCACGGCGCTGGTCACCGAGGACGTGCGCGAGATCAGCTTTCCGGCGCCGGAGAAGATCCTGTCGCCGCCGATCATCGCGGTCGACAACGCCTCGGTCGGTTACGATCCGGCGAGCCCGGTGCTGAACCGCGTCACCCTGCGCATCGACAATGACGACCGCATCGCGCTTCTCGGTGCCAACGGCAACGGCAAGTCGACGCTCGTGAAGCTGCTCGCCGGACGGCTCGCGCCGTTCTCGGGCAAGGTGACGCGCGCGGACAAGCTGTCGATCGCCTATTTCGCGCAGCACCAGCTCGACGAGCTCAACGAGGACGCCTCCGCCTACGATCACGTCCGCAAGCTGATGGGCGATGCGCCGGAGGCGAAAGTGCGCGCCCGCGCCGGCGCGATGGGCTTCTCCGGCAAGGCCGCCGACACCAAGGCCGGCAAATTGTCGGGCGGCGAGAAGGCGCGGCTCTTGCTGGGTCTTGCGACCTTCTTCGGCCCCAACATGATCATCCTGGACGAGCCGACCAACCATCTCGACATCGACAGCCGCGCCGCGCTTGCGGAAGCGATCAACGAATTCCCCGGCGCCGTCATCATGGTCTCGCACGACCGCTACCTGATCGAGGCCTGCGCCGACCGGCTCTGGATCGTCGCCGACCGCACCGTCACCAATTACGACGGCGACCTCGACGAATACCGCCGCCTGGTGCTGTCGGCGCGCAACGCGGAAGCCCCGCGCGAGCGCAACGGCGCAAGCGAGAAGCCGCAGCGCGTGAGGTCGGACAATCGCGGCTCGCTGAAGAAGCGCATCGCGGAAGCCGAGGCCGAGATCGCCCGCGTCAGCGAGATCATCGCCAAGATCGACACGGCGCTCGCACTGCCCGACATTTTTGCGCGCGACCCCAAGCAGGCTGCGCAATTGTCGAAGGCCCGCGCCAATGCCGCCGACGCGCTGGCGCGCGCGGAGGAGCAGTGGCTGGAGGCGAGCACGCAGTTTGATGAGGCGGCGGGGTAACGCCTTGATCCACGAAGCCGCGCGCCATCAAAAACGTGCAAAACAACCCCATGCACAGTACCGGCATTATAACACCGGCAAGCTAACCATTGATCTGGTTGATCTTTATACGCTCAGAATGCATTCCCGGCGCACTATAATAGCTCAGTCCGCGTATTGCCCGGCTGCCTTGATGATCGGCGCCCAGCGGTCGATCTCACTCGTCAGCATCGCGCCCAGCGCCTCGGGCGTCGCCTTGTCCTGCGGGACCGGCTCGGTGTTGATGTCGTTGAACCGGGCGATCAGCGCCGGATCCTTGAGTGCGGTCTGGAGCGCCGCCGTCAGCTTCTGAACGACCGCCGGCGACGTGCCCTTTGGCGCATAGATGCCGTGCCAGACGCCGAGCTCGAAGCCTTTGAGGCCGGCCTCGTCGGCCGTCGGCAGATCTGGCAGGCTCTTCAGCCGCTCCTTGGTGGTGATCGCATAGGCCTTGACCTGCTTGGCCGTGATCGGACCGGTGGTGTTCGTCGCCTGGTCGCAGGTGAGATCGATCTGCTTGCCGAGCAGATCGTTCATGATCGGGCCGTTGCCCTTGTAGGGCACCGTGGTGAGCTGCTTCTGGATCGCCGTCATGAACAGCATGCCGCAGAGATGCGATGCCGCTCCAAGGCCGGCATTGGCGTAGGTCAGCTTGTCGCCCTGCTGCTGGGCGTAGGCGACCAGTTCCTTGAGCGTGTTGGCCGGGAAATCCGGACGCGCGATGATGGTCATCGGCGCGTTGGTCACGAGCCCGATCGGCGCAAAGGCCGTCTTCGTGTCATAGCTCAAATTGCGGTACAGCGTAGCGGCAGTCGAGATGCCGACATGATGGATCAGCAGCGTGTAACCGTCCGGCTGAGCGCGCGCCGCGCGGGTCGTGCCGATGGTGCCGCCGGCGCCGGTCGCGTTCTCGACGATGACCTGCTGTCCCAGGGACTTCGCCATCCCCGCCGCGGTCAGGCGTGCGATGGTGTCGGTCGGCCCGCCGGCGGCGAACGGCACCAGTATGGTGATGGGCCTCGTCGGATAGTCCTGGGCGACGGCCGCGCCGAGCGGCAGAAGCAGAGCCGCCACGAAGGCAGTGAACCGCATGGTTTCCTCCGGATTGTTGTTGGCCCCATCAAAGCGCATTCCGGGGCGCGTGGCCATTACGAAAGCAGGCTCTGTCAGTGCCGCCGGGACGCACGGCCGTGGCGCCAGAGCGGAACCATCGGCGTTGCAAGCAGGATGACAATTAATGCTTCCGCACCGCTGGCTTTGATGATGCATGTTCGGGTGGCGCCGCCGAAACCGCGAACGTCACCCAGGTGCTCCACGTGCTCGCGCGGTTTTCGACCTCCAGATCCTTGTAGCCCCTCAGATTGAGATAGCCCTGGTACCCGTCGGACATGGGAATGATGAACCCGATCTGAGGTCCGATGCCGATCGCGCGTCCCCTGAAACCTCCGAGCTTCGCGCCCGGACCGGAATCGTCGGTGATCTGCTGGTAGAAGTAGCCGGCCACGCCGATCTGGAAATTCTTGCTCAGGAATTGTGACGCCGCCCAGTCCACATGGAAGTCGATGCCGTTCTGGTATTGCAGATACGGATTGGGCAGGCTGTAGGTCAGCCCGCCGACGATCGAGAATTCATGACCGGTCTTCGGGTCGAAGTAGGTGTAGCCGGCACCTGCATCCCAAGCGACAAAGCCAAGGTTCAGGTTGGCGAGACGATTCGGATCATAGGTCCCGCTGGGGATATTGCCGGTGATGTAGACCATCTCATTGTGGACACCCTGATTCCACTTGAGCGTGCCTTGATAGAATACATCGGAAACCGTAGTCCGATTGTCGGTTCTGACCCCTGAAATGGCATTTCCGGCAGGGCCAGTCAGCGTGGCGTCGATGCCGAGACCGACATTGCCCGGCGCCGTGAGGATTGAAACCGCAGCCTGGCCCCCCAACACAGGGAGAGGCGACGTGTAAGTGATGCCCAGTGCGAGAGCATCGCCATGCGCGTTCAGGCCTGTGACAACCGAGCCGCTGCCTGCGCCGCTGGTGACGAAATTCTTGGTGGCTCCCGCATCAGCCTGCAGGTGCAGATAGATCGAAGCATAGGCCCAGCCGGGCACAGTCGGCGCGGCGGCAAGACTGCCGAAAATGCCGGGCAGCCAGAACCCGACACCGCCGGCGTCGGCCCAGGCTTGGGAAGGAAGCGAAGTCATCACGCATCCAAGTGTCGCAACAGCCGCGAGTGATGCCTTGGTTCTCATGGCGCCCTCCCCTTCAGAACGGAACGACGTAGTTGAGGATCGCGATCTGCCGCAGCAGCACTTTGCGGATGACATGACTGACGACGACGCGATCCGTGAAGATGGCAGCCGTTCCAGTCGCGCCGGCCGGCAAAGTTTTCGCGGCCTCGCCGTCATCGAGCGTCACTCGCACGACGAACGGCATGGTCTCGATCGCTTTGGGCATGACGGCCTGCCCCGAGACCTGGGTCTGCCCGGTCGCGACCGCCTGCAGGATGCTCTCGACCTTGCCGGTGAGAATCCTTCCGGGAGCAAACTTGAAGGCGATTTCGACCTTCTGACCGGGGGCGACATATCGGGCATCGATTTGATCGATCTCGATTGCGACGTCGGTCTCCGAGGTGTCGATGAACGCCATCGCCGGCGAAGCCGACAGGTTTCCGACGCGCGCGCCCTTCCGAAGTGCAACGTTGGTCGCGTAGCCGGCAGCGGGTGCCCGCACGACGGTCTTATCCAGATTCCATCGCGCGTTCTGCAGTTGGGCCTTCAACTGGTCGACCTCCGACTGCCGCTGCTCGACATCGAAGCCACGGCCTGCGTCGCGTTCGTACAGCGAGGTCATCTGGCTCAGGCGCGTGCTCGACAGCTTGAGTTGGGCCTCGATCGCCTTCACCTGGGCGTCGTAGGGGGTAGGATCGATCCGGAAGAGGACGTCGCCCTGCTTCAAAGGCGCGTTCGGCCGGACAGGCACGTCGACGACCTCGCCGGCGACGTCCGGAACGATCGAGACGGCGTTCCGATAGACCAAAGCCTTACCCTGAGGCGCGCCCCATCCCATCGGGATGAACAGTCCGATGTTCAGAAGAAGCAGCACGATCAGAGGCGAGGCCTTCCAGAACGCGTTGAAGCGGATCGCGCCGACCCAGACCAGCGTGAACAGGAGCGCCAGATAGAGCGCCATGAGGGCTATCATCATGGCCGGGGCTCCATTGTCCGCTTCGCCGGGACGTCTACGTATGCCCAGATCATCGCAACCGGCCACAGCACAAAGCCGAAGATCAGCGTGATCCAGCCGGCGATACCCACCGCCTCGGCCCATGGGTGTCCTCGTCGCCTCGCCACGTGCCCCGGCAGCGATCCCATCAGCCAGACCACCATCACGATCACCGCGAGCACGATGATCAAGACGACCCAGGCGAAGAGATCGAGACCGCTCATTGCGCCGCGATCCTTTCGATATCCGGTAAGCGCCAGGTCTTGTCGAAGAGAGCTTTTTTCGGGCCGTAGAAGCGGAAGATGATTTCCCATCCTCCACCGGCCCTGGTCGGAATCCAATTCGACTCCTTCCCGGCGGGAGCGTTCGGGCCGAAGAAGATCTCGGCCGAGCCGTCGGGGTTGGTCTGCAGCCCTGGCGTGTTCGAGCCCCGGCTCGACCACTTCGTATCCCTGATGAGGCCATGCGTCTCGCGATCGTAGACCGTGCCGGACCAGTAGAGCGAAACCGGCGCGTTTGCCGGCACCGTCAGGCGGTAGGTGCTTCCCCCGTCGAGCGCCTTGCCGTCCTTGTCTCGGATCGTGACAAGATAGAATTGGCCGGTCCCCAGGTGCTTCACGCTCGAGAATGCGAACGAGTAGAACGCGCCGCGGTCGTCGACCGGGTAGACGTTTGGCTTGGCGAAGAGATTGGCCAGCCCTTCGGTGACGTCGTGCGCAACCGGCAGCGCCCATTGGCCACCTTCATAAAAGGACGGCTTGAAGAGACTTTCATACCGGAGATCAAGCCACTCGCGAGCGTCTCGGGCCGCCTCCTCAAGCATCTTCTGCGCTTGAGGACCGGGATCGAACGGTTTGCCCTTCTCGATGCCGATCGCCTTGATCTGATCGATCATGGCCTTGTCGCGTTCGAGCCACGTCTCCCGCTGGATGAAGCGGTCGAGCGCCTGGAAAAAGCGGATGTCGTAAGGGATCGTGCTGTCGTAGGTGACGTCGACTACGTCTATGAAGGCCGTCGAGGGCGGAGCGGCCGCCTGGGACAGCGGGCAGAGCTTGATCTGCTTCGCGTAGGCGACCGCCTTCGCGACGTCCGCCTCGCTGCCGCTGCCGACGTTGGAGCGCAGCAGCGCGTAGCCCAAGTTGGTGTCGGACGCGAGGGGGATGTAGCCGTCAGGGGTCTTCTCGGCGTAGCCTGGCGGAAGGATCAGGTACTTTCCGCCCTTGCCCTTGTCCGCTCCCGCCGGTCCCACGTCATCGAGCGCGGCTTGCCAGGCATCCATGATCGTGCCGGTGATCTCGCCTCCGCTTGCCGGCGGGATCTCGAGCACCATCGGACCTGTACTCTTCGTGTTGAAGAACGGCATCAGGTAGATCGTGCTCGGATTGGGCGTGAGCGTCTGATTCTTCCAATCCGGAATTCGCGACCAGAATACGATCTGGTTTTCCTTGGCTCCGACCTTCAACGCCGCTTGCAGCATCAGGTCGAAGTTGACGGCGGGCATGCCCCAGATCACGGCCTCGATCGCGCGCGCTCGCATGCTTCGGGCCAGCAGATCGTCCCGACTTACAGCCTGCGCCTGCGCCCAGCCTGTCCAAAACGCGATCACCAGCGCAATGAACAGTCGTCTCCTCATCGGGAGATCCTCCTCTCCGGTCAAGGCGTCACGATGTTGAACCAGAAGGACGGCTTCTGGAACAGGCCGACGAACTCCGTAACCGCCTCCTTGCGCCCCTCGACCTTCACGTCTCCGGAGGCGATGGCTTGTTCTGCCTTCAACTCACCGGACTGCATGCGGTCGAAGGTCGCCCTGGAGAGCGTGATCTTGGCATCGGTGGTCGCGGGCTTATTCGAATAGTTCAGGACGCTGTTTTCCACGAACAGCGCGTAGGCCTGGTCGAGATCGTCGAAGGCCACGGTGAGGGAAAGCTTCTTGCCGGCAGCCTTCTCCGCATCGAGCTGCACTGCGAGGTAATCGAATGTCATCTCGGGCGGCATGGCCCTGACCGTGTCTGGCCCGGCCGTCTCGATGCTGCCGGCATCGGGCACGCCGTGCCGAAGCTCGGATGCGCCCTGGAGGTAGACCGAGCGCCATGTGCCGCTTTCAGCCTGATAGCCCATCTGTTCATAGGCGTCGGCGAGCAATTCCTTGGCTTCCTTGTTGTTGGGATCAGCAAAGACGACATGCTTGAGCGCTTCGGCGACCCAGCGATATTCCCCCTTGTCGAAGTCCGCCTTCGATTTCTGCAGGACCGCCGCCGCGCCGCCCATGTAGTCGACGTACTTCCTGGCCGCCTGTTCCGGAGGCAACTGGTCGAGGGTCGTCGGATTTGCGTCGTAGAAGCCCATGTAGAATTGGTAGACGGCGCGCGAATTGTGCTTCAGCGAGCCGTAGTAGCCGCGATTGTACCAGGCCTTGTCGAGCTCCGGCGGCAGCTTGATCATCTCGGCGATCTCGACGCCCGTGTAGCCCCTGTTCATCAGGTGCACCGAGCGATCGTGGATAAACTTGTAGAGATCTCGCTGCTTCTTCCAGTAGTCGACGATCTTTGCGTTCCCCCACATCGGCCAATGGTGGGCCTGAAACTTGACGTCGGCGCCTTCGCCGTAGAGGTCGATCGTCTCGTTGATGTACTTCGCCCAGTTCAAGGCGTTGCGCACCTGGGCGCCGCGCAGGGTGAGGATGTTGTGCATGGTGTTGGTCGTGTTCTCGGCCATCCACATCGCGCGAAATTGGGGAAGGTAGGTGTTCATCTCGGCGGGCGCCTCGGTGCCGGGAGTCATCTGGAAGATCATGCGCACGCCATCGATGACGACCTCCTCCCCGGTCTGCTTGATTTCGCGCGTGGGGAGGATCAGCCCGGTCGTGCCGTGGCTGACCGTCTGACCAAGTCCGGCATTCACGCCGCCCTGGGGGTTACGTGGCAGCAGCGGTCCGTACATGTAGATGCCGCGGCGTCCCATCGCGTTACCGGCAATCACGAATTCGCTGATCGCATGTTCGGTGAAATTGAGCGGCGCCAGGATCTGGACCTTTCCGGCCCGCACGTCCGCCTCGTCGACAAGACCGCGCACGCCGCCGTAATGATCGCCGTGTGAGTGGCTGTAGACCACCGCGACGACAGGCCGGCGGCCGAGATGCTGACTGACGAGTTCATAGGCTTCTTTCGTGCTCTCGGTGTCGCTGCCGGCATCCAGCACGATCCAGCCCGTATCGCCCTGCACGAAGGTGACGTTGGCCAGGTTGTATGCCCGCACCTGCGCGATGCGGTCGTGCACGCGGAAGAGACCGTACTGCATGTTGAGCTGGGCGTTGCGCCAGAGGCTCGGATTGACCGTTTCGGGCGCCGGCTTGTTCAGGTCGATGAATTTCTTGTAGCTCTCCAGATCCCAGACGATGCCGCCCTTCTCGTCGCGGATCGTCAGCGTTTCGGGCCTGGCAATGAGGCCGCGCGTCGCGTTGTCGAAGTCTTCCTTGTCATCGAAATTGAGGTACTGCCGCAGCGCATCGTTCGCAGCTTTCGTTAAAGCTGTCGCAGGCTTGGGTTGCGTCCCGCTTGAAGATTGCGCTGCAGCGGCGGGAATGACTCCAGGCGACAACCCTAGCAATGCCAGGGCAGAGCCGGCCAACACGAGTTGGCGCCTGTCAGGACCACTAGAGACGGTATCCTGGGTAGCGGGAGATTGTCGCGCTTCGCGAGAGATCATTGCTTCGCTCCGAATAGATCGTGCTGGGATTTGGCGTGAGCGTCTGATCCTTCCAGTCCGGATTTCGCGACCAGAATACGACCTGGTTTTCCTTGGCTCCGACCTTCAACGCCACTTGCAGCGTCAGGTCGAAGTTGACGGCGGGCATGCCGGAGATCAGGGCCTCGATCGCCCGGCTTCACCTGCTCTGCCTTATCTGCTCGAGGAATTCCGGCACCATTGTTGACAGGTCCGGCGAGAACCCGCCCTGCACCAACGTTGCCGATCATATCGTGGACGCCGGCAATCCAGACCATGTCGTCGATCGACGCGCGACCTTGACGACCATGACCGACCCCTGCCTGCAACATGATGGCGGCCCATCCGCTTCGCGGTTACTGGCAATAGTCCCAGAAGCCCTGGGTGCGTGAGGGATCGGTATAGTACCAGCACATTCCGGGCGCGGGTGCGGCACCCGCCCACGCCGCTGCAGTCCCTGCTGTCACGAAACCGATCGCTGCGCCGGCGGCGATCGCGCCGCCGGCCGGCCAGCGATACCAGCCGGGCCGTGCCCAGCGCACGCCGCCGCCGTGATAGCCGGGCCGGACCACCGTCGTTCGACGCACCGCGACATTGCCGCGAGGCCCGACGACGGCGCTGCCGCGCCGGACAACGGCGCCGCCTCGCGGTCCGACCACAGCGCGTCCGCGGTGCACGGTTGCACGCACCTGCGTGAGATCGTCTTGGAATCGGAAGGCTGACGGGTGAGACGCCAAGGGCGCTGCGTGAAGTATTCCGGGGGCGGCGCAGCACATAGCTGCGGTGAATAAAATCGTCGGCCAGATCCGGGAATTCACGGCAGGTGGTACGTAAACGAAATTCAATCGACATGACTGCATAGTCAGGCCCTCCAATTTCTCATCGGCCCGCGAACCGCGCGAGCGCCCATGTCGGCCTCTCGTGTCCCCGTTCGTCCTCCCGTTGAATGCGACACTCTTTGAGAGCCGTCCCGCAGTGGTTGCAAAGCTATGGTATCTCCCCTGAGAGCTCCTGTGATGCGCAGTTTGTGCCGATGCGACGCCTTGTCGCTTTCGGCCGAGAAATGGACGGTCTTTCAATCGGATGATATGCGCGAGATTTGATTTAAATGGCCCACGCCGCTTTTCCGTCGCAATGGAGGCGAAGCATATGACGCGGAGCCGGAGAACGGGACATGCCGGGCGTCGTCGGGATCATCGGCCGGAACGGCGATCGCAGCACCATCAACTGCACTGAGATCGCGATCAACGGATTCGAGCAACTTCAGGCCGCCACGCCGACGAGCAGTTCCGAGATCATCCAGATCCAGCCCGGTCGCATGCAAGGTCGTCTGAAGCATGCGAGCGTCGCGGGACTTTCGCTTGGTTTCGGCACGTTCTCGCACGGGGTTATTTCGCGCGGCGTCTACAGCGATGACCGCGTGACGATAGGTTTCCTCACGGAGATCGGCAGGCAAAGAGCTCGCCAGCGTGGCACTGGCAGCATTAGGATCTGGTCTCCCGGCGTGGAGCACCAGAGCCGGTACTTCGCGGGCGTATCCTTTGGTGCCATCTCGGCCTCGACCGGGGATATGGCGCGTTTCTTCGGACCCGACAGCCGGTTCAGCGAGCCGACGGCATGGCTGAGAAAGAGCGCGTTCCACACCAACCCTGAAACGGGCGACGCTTCGGCCCGGGTCCTCAGACGCATCATGGCCGGCTTCGATCGACACGCGCGCAGGTTGGGGCCGTCCGAGGCGGAGTACTGGAAGCGGGCCATCATCGAAAGCGCGTGCTACGCGATTGCGAACTCAGAACAATCGGACGTCTTCGTTTCTTCACCGCAACGGCTGGTGAGGAGAACTCAGGAGTACCTCGACGGTGCGGGCAATGCTCCCGTGCACATCTCGGAGCTTCTCTCCCATTTGCGGGTGTCCCGGCGGGCGCTGCATAGAGCCTTCGACGAGATCCTTGGCATCCCACCGATGAGGTACCTTCGGCAAAAGCGGTTGTGCGAGGCGCGGCTGCTTCTGCAACACGGAGTTGCAACCGATGTCACCGTGGCGGAGGTTGCCTTCAGGCAGGGCTTTGCCGATTTCAGCCGATTCTCGGCCTACTACCGCGCCCTCTTCGGTGAAAATCCATCCGAGACGTTGAACAGACATTCAATCCGGAGCTGACAGCACGCCGTCGAAATCAGCAACCCGCATACCACTTACGCGTGCTTCTTCTTCGGCTTCACCGCCCTCGGCGCCGGCTGCGGCTCGGGATTGCCCTCGATCGAGGACAGACGTCCGGCGGTGAAGGTGTAGATGCCGGCGCGCGGGCCGGTGGTCCAGGTGACGACGGCGACGCGTCGGCCGATGGCGTCGGCGGACAGGTTGACGTTCGAAGGCGCGCCGATGCCGCGCACCACATCGCATTCGGTATGCCCGAGCGCGACCGTGCCGCCCATCGGAGCTGGCGCCGTCGTCGACGCATTGGCGTCGGCCGGCCCGGGAGGCGGCGCCATGCCCGGACAGGCGCCATCGGCGCTGACGAGGTCCTCGGCTCCCACCGGCTTGTCAGGCGTGAGCGGCGGCGATTCGATCGAGATGTTCTTGATGAAGATACGGCCCGGCTTCTGGAACCATTCTGCGTCCTTCGACAGCAGATCAGTGCCTGAGCAGCCCGCGACCAGCGGTGCTACGGCGGCCAACGCAATCATGAGCGAGCCGGGAAGCTTTTGATGTCGCACGATAAACTAATTCCCCGCCTGAAGGACCAGCCCTAAACGATTGTCCCAACATCCCTTTGCGGCACGAAGGTGGCCGAAGCCAGGATCGTTCGAAAAGTGCAAATTATCATTAATTGCTGACGGCCGCTAATTCCGCCTCTGCCACCGGCCCCGCTCGTCGGCCTGCCAATAGGTGACATCAAATCCCCGTGCCTTGCAATCGGTCCAGGCCGCGCGGGCGAGCGCAAGCGCATCCGGATCGTCGCCGTCGAACAGCAGCACCATGCGCTCGTAGCCCTGTGAGTCCTCCGGCAGCACGGCATTGTCGATCAGGAAGCGGACATTGGCCCCGTTGGGATTGGCCCCCTCGATCGCCAGCACGATCGGCTGATCGGCAACGTCGTTCACCCGCCATGTCGCGTGCGGCAGGAAGGAATCGTCGCGATAGGTCCACAAATGCGAATCGAGCGCATCGGCGCGTTCCTCCGAGCTCGACTGCACCACGACGCGCCAGCCGCGCTCGAGCGATTTCTCGAGAAGCGGCGGCAACACATTCTCCACCGTCATGTTTTGGAGATGGTAGAACAATACTTCAGTCATCTCGGGTCATTTGCGCTCGTAATGGTCGGAGACCAGGCGATCGAGCAGGCGGACGCCGTAGCCGCTTCCCCAGCTCTGGTTGATGTCGGTCTTCGGCGCGCCCATGGCGGTGCCTGCGATGTCGAGATGCGCCCAGGGCGTGCCGTCGACGAAGCGCTGGAGGAACTGCGCCGCAGTGATCGAGCCGCCATGGCGGCCGCCGGTGTTCTTCATGTCGGCAAACTGGGAATCGATCAGCTTGTCGTACTCGGGGCCAAGCGGCATCCGCCAGACCTTCTCCCCACTCTCGACGCCGGCCACGAGCAGCCGGTCGGCGAGCTCGTCATTGTTGGAGAACATGCCGGCGTGCTCGGTGCCGAGCGCCACCATGATCGCGCCGGTCAGCGTCGCCAGGTCCACCATGAATTTCGGCTTCACCTTCTTGGCGACGTACCAGAGCACGTCGGCCAGCACGAGGCGTCCCTCCGCGTCGGTATTGATGATCTCGATGGTCTGACCGGACATCGAGGTGACGATGTCGCCCGGCCGCTGGGCGTTGCCGTCAGGCATATTCTCGACGAGGCCGATCGCGCCGACCACGTTGACCTTGGCTTTGCGCGCAGCGAGCGCATGCATCAGGCCGACGACGCAGGCCGCGCCTCCCATGTCGCCCTTCATGTCCTCCATGCTGCCGGCCGGTTTGATCGAGATGCCGCCGGTGTCGAAACAGACGCCCTTGCCGACGAAAGCGACCGGTGCCTCGCCCTTCCTGGCCCCGTCCCAGCGCATGATCACGGTGCGGCTCGGCCGCGCCGAGCCCTGACCGACACCGAGCAGCGCACCCATGCCGAGCTTCTGCATCGCCTTGACGTCGAGCACCTCGACCTTGACGCCAAGCTTGCGGAGCTGACCGGCGCGGCGCGCGAATTCCTCGGGGAAGAGCACGTTCGGCGGCTCGTTGACGAGGTCACGCGCGATGATCACGCCGTCGATGACGTGGCCGGCCGAGGCGAACGCCTTCTTCGCAGCACCGGCATCGCCAACTGCAAGCGAGACGTCGGCGCGCGAGCCGCCCTCCTCGCCCTCCTTCTTCTTCGTCTTGTAGCGGTCGAACTTGTAGGTGCGCAGCCGCAGGCCCGAGGCGATCCCCACCGCCTGCTCGCTCGTCATGGCGCCGCCGGGCAGCTCCGCCATGATGGTCATGGCGCTGGTGCCAGAGGGCAGCTTGCTCGCTGCCACCCCGCCGAACTTGAGGAAATCGTTCGCCTTCAGGCCGGTCGCCTTGCCGGCGCCGATCACGATGAGCCGGGTCGCCTTGACGCCCTCCGGCGCCAGAATGTCCAGCGCGGCCCCGGTTTTACCCTTGAAGGCGGTTGCGGCTGCCGCGCGCTTCACAAGATCGACAGCGCCACCCAGTGCCTTGGCCGTCGCCGGACCGAGCTTCAGGCCGTCATCGCAGAACACCACCAGGATGCCACGGGGGGCGGCAGACAAGGGGACAAAGCCGACCTTGATGGCATCGGACATGGATAACTCCTTTAATGCATGTAACTTTTCGCCGTTCGGCGGTGCCGGTCCCAGCCGAAGCTGAACGGCGATTCACTGAGGCTTGCCCTACTATGGGCCAGCGGCCCGCCCGATGCCAAGCGCCGCCGTGGCCGCCCGGCCACAACCAGCGAAATATTAACCATATATTGAAGGTGCCACGGGGCAGCCATTTTGTTGACGGATCAAAGGGATGGTAGTGAGAAAGTGAACCGCCGGAAGAGCTGACGGCCAACCTTGGGGATCCCCTGATCGGGGATTGGTTGGACAGCCGGAATTCTGGTCGACATCGGGGCTGATGGGGATTCGTGCGGTAGCGCATGGGGTCGATCGATAGGTATATCTTCCGCACGACGCTGGCGTCGTTTGCGCTGGTCCTGGTCAGCCTCACCGGCGTGATCTGGATTACGCAGGCGTTGCGCGGCATCGACCTGATGACGAGCCAGGGTCAGACCATCCTCACCTTCCTCGGCATCACCAGCCTGGTCATCCCGGCCCTGGTCCTGATCATCTCGCCGATCGCGCTGATGATCGCGATCTCGCACACGCTGAACAAGCTCGCGACCGATTCCGAGATCATCGTGATGAATGCCGCCGGCTTCTCGCCGTTCCGGCTGTTCTATCCGTTCTTCTATGCCACCTGCGTGGTGGCGCTGCTGGTTGCCTTCATCGCGGCCTATCTCGCCCCCGACGGGATGCGGCGGATCAAGCAGTGGGACGCCGAGATCACCGCGGACGTGCTCACCAACATCCTCCAGCCCGGCCGCTTCGCCCAGCTCGACAAGAACCTGACGATCCGGATCCGCGAGCGCCTGCCCGGCGGCATCCTCGCCGGCATCTTCATCGACGACCGCCGCGATCCCAACGAGCGCGTCTCGATCGTGGCCGAGCATGGCGAGGTCGTGAAGAACGACACCGGCTCTTTCCTGGTGCTGGAGACCGGCAATCTCCAGCGCTTCGAGGCGGGCAAGCGCGATCCCGCGCTGGTGGCCTTCGGCCGCTACGGCTTCGACATGTCGAAGTTCTCGGGCCAGGGCCGCGACGTCACCCTCGGCATCCGCGAACGGTATCTCTGGGAGCTGTTCTCGCCGTCCGAGGACGATCCCGTCTACAAGCAGATTCCCGGCCAGTTCCGCTCGGCCCTGCACGACAGCATCTTGGCGCCGGTCTATCCCTTCGCCTTTGCGGTACTGACCTTCGCCTTCCTGGGCGCGCCTCGCACCACCCGCCAGAGCCGCAATTTCTCGATCGGCTCCTCGATCCTCGCCGTGTTCGGCCTGCGCATGGCCGGCTTCGCCTGCTCGGTGATGGCGGTGAAATCTCCGGGCGCGGTGCTGGTCCAATACGCGATGGTCACGGGCGCCATCGGCGTCGGGCTGTGGATGATTGTCGGCGGCCTCGTGGTCGAGCCGCCTCCCGGCCTGATGGAGGCCATCAACAGGTCGAACGCACGGATCGCGCGGCTGTTCGGACGCCCGGCCGCCGCATGAGCATGCTCACCAACACACTCGGGCGCTATTTCGCCGGCCGCTTCGTGGTGGCGGCGCTCGGCGTGTTCGCCAGCATCTTCCTGCTGCTGGTGCTGGTCGACTACATCGAGATGGTGCGCAAGACCTCGGGCCTCGCCTCCGCCTCCGCGATCATGGTGGCCGAGACCTCGCTGTTCCGGGTGCCGCAGCTGCTGGAGAAGCTGACGCCGTTCTGCATGCTGATCGGCGCCATGACCTGCTATCTCGCCCTCTCCCGCCGGCTCGAGCTCGTGGTGGCGCGCGCCGCCGGCATCTCCGCATGGCAGTTCATCTCGCCGGCGCTCGGCAGCGCACTCTTGATCGGGGTGATCGCCACCGTCGCCTACAATCCGATGTCGGCCAACTTACGCGAGGCCTCCAAGCGCATGGAAGCCGAGCTGTTCGGCTCGGCGCCCGGCGGCGGTATCCAGGACGCCTCCGGCTTCTGGCTCAATCAGGTGACCAACGACGGCCAGACGATCATCAATGCGGCGCGGAGCGAGCAGCAGGGCATCCGGCTCACGGGGCTCACGCTGTTCCGGTTTGACCCGGACCAGCACTTCAAGGAACGGGTCGAGGCGCGCGAGGCGACGCTCGAGGCCGGCCGTTGGCTGTTCAAGGGCGTCCGCCGCTTCTCGCTGGACGCGCCACCGATCGAGCAGGCCAGCCTGGAGATTCCGACCACGCTGACCGAGGCGCAGGTCCGCAACAGCTTTTCCACACCCGAAACTGTGTCTTTTTGGCAACTACCGAGCTACATCCGCTCCTCCGAAAGCTCGGGCTTCGCGACAGCCGGTTACCGACTCCAGTATCAGAAGCTTCTGGCACAGCCGTTTTTGCTTGCGGCCATGGTGATGCTCGCGGCCTCCGTGTCGTTGCGCTTCTTCCGGATGGGCGGCGTGCAGAAGATGGTTTTGAGTGGCGTGGGCGCAGGCTTTCTGCTCTACGTTCTGTCGAAAGTAACTGAGGATTTGAGCAAGGCTGAGTTGATGCATCCGATCGCTGCGGCGTGGTTGCCCGTTGTGGTGGGCGGCCTCACCGGCTTTTTGGCCTTGCTCTATCAGGAGGACGGATAGTGACTGCCGTCCGCCGAGGGCTCGTGTCTCGTTTGACGCGGCGTACCGTGGTGCGCGCGAACGGGGGGGGCTTGTCCATCCTCAGGCTGCTGCTTGCCGTCGTTACCGCTGCCTCGCTCGGCGGGCTGATCGACATTGCCGCCGTGGCACCGGCCTTCGCCCAATACACCTACAATCCGCTGCCGCCGCGCCCCAAGCCGCCAAGGGCCGCCAACGACAACCAGATGCTGGTTCAGGCGACCGAGGTCGACTACGACTACAACAATTCGCGCGTCTCCGCGGTCGGTAACGTCCAGCTGTTCTACAACGGCACCAGCGTCGAGGCCGACAGGGTCATCTACGACCAGAAGACCAAGCGGCTGCATGCCGAAGGCAACATCCGCATGACGGATGCCGACGGCAAGATCACCTATGCCGAGATCATGGATCTCTCCGACGATTACCGCGACGGTTTCGTCGATTCGCTGCGCGTGGACACGGCCGACCAGACCCGCATGGCCGCGAGCCGCGCCGACCGCTCCAGCGGCAACTACACGGTGTTCGAGAACGGCGTCTACACGGCCTGCGCGCCGTGCAAGGACGATCCGAAGAAGCCGCCATTGTGGCAGGTCAAGGGTGCGCGCATCATCCACGACCAGCAGGAGAAGATGCTGTATTTCGAGACCGCACAGCTCGAATTCTTCGGCGTGCCGCTCGCCTACATGCCCTATTTCTCGACGCCCGACCCGACCGTGAAGCGGAAGAGCGGCTTCCTGATGCCGGGTTATATTTCCGGCACGGACAACACGGGCTATGGGGTCGAGGTTCCCTATTATTGGGCGATCGCGCCCGACATGGACGCAACCTTCACCCCGCGCTTCCTGTCGCGGCAAGGCGTGCTGCTGCAGGGCGAATTCCGACAGCGCCTGCTCGACGGCGCCTACCAGATCCGCGCGTACGGCATCAACCAGCTCGATCCCGGAGCGTTTGCCGGGCAGCCCGGCGACCGCGACTTCCGCGGCGCCATCGACACCAAGGGTCAGTTCGCATTGAACGACAAATGGGTCTGGGGCTGGGACGGCGTCCTGATGTCCGACTATTATTTCTTCTCGGACTACCGGCTCTATCAGTACCGCGACCCGCTCGGCTCGTTCCTGCTTCTGCCGACGGAAGCGCTGTCGCAGCTCTATTTGACCGGCGTCGGCAACCGCAGCTTCTTCGATGCGCGCACGATGTACTGGCTGAGCTATTCGGGCAACCAGAGCCAGGTGCCGATCGTCTATCCGGTGATCGACTACTCCAACGTGCTCAACTATCCCGTGTTCGGCGGCGAGTTCAGCTACAAGACCAATTTCGTGAACCTGTCGCGTGACCAGGCGGTGTTCGATCCGATCACGACGGTCGCCAACACCAGCAGCCTGTGCACCACGGCGTCGGCCGATCCGCTGGCCCGTACGCCCTCGCAGTGCCTGCTGCGCGGCTTCCCCGGCACCTACACCCGCCTCACGGCGGAGGCGCAGTGGCGCAAATCCTTCACCGATCCGCTCGGCCAGATCTGGACGCCGTTCGCCAGCCTGCGCGCCGACGCGATCAACTCCTCGGTCTCCAACCAGCCCGGCGTGTCGAATTACCTGCCCGTCGGCGACACCCAGGCGCTCCGCCTGATGCCGACCGTAGGCCTGGAGTACCGCTATCCCTTCATCAACATCCAGCCCTGGGGCTCGACCACCATCGAGCCGATCGCGCAGATCATCATCCGCCCGAACGAGACCTATGCCGGCAAGCTGCCGAACGAGGACGCCCAGAGCATGGTGTTCGACACCTCGAACCTGTTCAGCGTGGACAAGTTCTCCGGCTACGACCGCGTCGAGGGCGGCGGCCGCGCCAATGTCGGCGTGCAGTCCACCACGCAGTTCGACCAGGGCGGCGCCGTCAAGGTGCTGTTCGGCCAGTCCTATCAGCTGTTCGGCCTGAACTCCTACGCGGTCCGGGACAGCATCAATACCGGCCTGGATTCCGGCCTCGACAAGCCGCGGTCCGATTACGTCGCGAGCGCCAGCTATTCGCCCAACAGCACCTACACGTTCAGCGTCCGCTCCCGCATGGACGAGCAGACCTGGAACGTGCAGCGCTTCGAGGCTGAGGGCCGCGCCAACTTCAATCGCTGGTCGGTCAGCATGATGTACGGCAATTACGCGGCGCAGCCGGAGCTCGGCTATCTGACCCGCCGCGAGGGCATCCTGACCACAGGCTCGCTGAAGATCGCGACCAACTGGGTGGTGTCGGGCTCGGCGCGCTGGGACCTCGAGGCCAACAAGATCAACCAGTATGTGGTCGGGGCCGGCTATGTCGACGATTGCTTCGTGCTGGCGGCGAACTATGTAACTTCGTATAGCTATTCCGCGGGCACCGCACCGCCCGTGCTGAGTCACGCGTTCATGCTCCAAATCGGCCTGCGCACGCTGGCGAACTCGTCGACGACCAGCAGTTCCTCCGGCCTCCAGTGAACGGTTTGAAGTGCCGGCCGCGTTTGCCCCATCACGACGCGGTTGACATGCGAGCGACATCATGACGACCCCATTCCCTGTCTTCCGCCTCCTTCTCGCCATTGGTGCCGGCCTGATGCTGACCGCTCTGCCCTCGCCGTCGCGCGCGCAGAACATCGTCGTCATGGTCAATGGCGAGCCGATCACCGATTTCGACATCGAGCAGCGCTCGAAGCTCGACCAGCTGACGACGCAGAAGACCCCGAGCCGCCAGGAGGTCATCAACGAGCTGATCGACGACAGGGTGAAGCTCAAGGAAGGCAAGAAGTACGGTGTCGATCCCGGCGTCTCCGACATCAACCAGTCGTATGAAGGCATGGCGCAGCGCATGCGCATCACGCCGGATCAGCTCACCAAGTCCCTCGAATCCAAGGGCGTCCGACCCGAGACGCTGAAGGGCCGCATGAAGGCCGAGATGGTCTGGACCAGCCTCGTGCGCGGCCGCTACAAGGAGCGCCTCCAGGTCGGCGAGCGCGACGTCGCGCAGGCCGTGCAGGCCCAGACCGGCGAGAAGCTTCAGGTCGAGGGCACCGAATACAAGATGCAGCCGATCGTGCTGATCGTGCCCCGCGGCTCGGCCCCCGCGTTCCTGGAAACACGGAAGAAGGAAGCCGAGACCTATCGCGCGCGCGTCGGGAGCTGCGAAGAGGCCAATTCGCTGTTCCGCTCGACGCCGAACGCCACCATCCGCGACACCGTCACCAAGACCACCGCGGAGCTGCCCGAGCCGCTGCGCAAGGTGCTCGACGACACCCCGATCGGCCACCTGACCGCGCCCGAGGTGACCAAGGCGGGCATCGAGATGGTCGTCCTGTGCTCGCGCAAGCCGACCATGATCGACACGCCCAAGAAGCGCGAGGTCCGCGAGAAGATGTACCAGGAGAAGTACGAGAAGACCCAGAAGGCCTATCTCGATGAGCTCCGCAAGGCCGCGATGATCGAATATCGCAACCGCTGATGGCCAAGTCCCTTCTAGAGCCTTCCGCCAAGTCCGCAGCCAAGTCCGCAGCCAAGCCCCTTGCCCTGACCCTGGGAGAGCCCGCCGGCATCGGCCCCGACATCACGATCGCGGCCTGGCTCAGGCGCCGTGAGCTGAACCTGCCCGCTTTCTACCTGCTCGGCGACGAGGCGCTGATCGCGCAGCGCGCCAAAGCGCTCGGCGCCGACATCAGGATCGCTGCGGTGAGCCCCAGTGAGGCCGCTTCCGCCTTTACTGATGCCCTGCCCGTGGTCGCGACCGGCGAGCGCGCGACCGCCGAGCCCGGCAAGCCCGACGCATCCAGCGCGCCGGCCGCGCTCGCCTCGATCCGTCAGGCGGTCATGGACGTGCGCGCGGGTCGTGCCGGCGCCGTCGTCACCAACCCGATCGCCAAGAGCGTGCTCTACCGCGCCGGCTTCCGCCATCCCGGCCACACCGAGTTCCTCGCCGAGCTTGCCGCAGAGGACGGCCACGTGCCGCAGCCGGTGATGATGCTGTGGTCGCCACAGCTCGCCGTGGTGCCCGTGACCATCCACGTCTCGATGCGCGATGCGCTGGCCCAGCTCACCAGCGCCCTGATCGTCTCGACCGTACGCATCGTCGCCACCGAACTGAAGTCCCGCTTCGGCATCGCAAAGCCGCGCATCGCGGTCTCCGGCCTCAATCCGCATGCCGGCGAAGACGGATCGCTCGGCCACGAGGAGCAGACCGTCATCGCCCCGGCGCTGAAAGTGCTGCGCAACGAGGGCATCGAAGCCAGGGGCCCGCTGCCCGCCGACACCATGTTCCACGAGGCTGCGCGACAGACCTATGACTGTGCGGTCTGCATGTATCACGACCAGGCGCTGATCCCGATCAAGACGGTCGCCTTCGACGACGCCGTCAACGTCACGCTCGGCCTGCCCTTCATCCGCACCTCGCCCGATCACGGCACCGCCTTCGACATCGCCGGGACGGCCAAGGCCAATCCGGCGAGCCTGATCGCGGCGCTCAAGCTTGCGCGCCGCATGGCCGCTTCCCAAAGCTGATGGGCGCGATCGACGACCTCCCGCCGCTGCGCGAGGTCATTCGCCAGCACGCGCTGTCGGCAAGGAAATCGCTCGGCCAGAACTTCCTGCTCGACCTCAATCTGACCGCGCGCATCGCGCGCGCAGCCGCGCCGCTGGACGAGGCGACCATCGTCGAGATCGGCCCCGGCCCGGGCGGGCTGACGCGGGCGCTCCTCGCGCTCGGCGCCCGGCGCGTCATCGCCATCGAGCATGATGAGCGCGCGATCCCCGCCTTGCAGGATATTTCGGCGCGCTATCCCGGCCGGCTCGAGATCGTGCATGGCGACGCCATGACGTTCGATCCGCGCCCGCTGCTCTCGGGCGAACGCGCAAAAATCGTCGCCAACCTGCCCTACAACATCGCGACCCAGCTTCTCATAAATTGGCTCACCATCGAGCCCTGGCCGCCCTGGTACGAGATGATGGTCTTGATGTTCCAGCGCGAGGTCGGCGAGCGCATCGTGGCGCGCGAGGACGAGGAGGCCTATGGCCGGCTCGGCGTGCTCGCCAACTGGCGCTGCGAGACCAAGATCCTGTTCGACATTGCGCCGTCCGCCTTCGTGCCGCCGCCGAAGGTCACCTCCTCCGTCGTGCGCCTGGTGCCGCGCCCGGAGCCTTTGCCCTGCGATCGCAGGCTCCTGGAGCAGGTCGCCGCCGCAGCGTTCGGCCAGCGCCGCAAGATGCTGCGGCAAAGCCTGAAGTCGCTCGGCGTCGATCCCGCGCGGCTCGCGAGCGCAGCTGGCGTCGATGCGACGCGGCGCGCCGAGACCATTCCGATTCCAGGCTTTGTTGCCATGGCGCGCGAATTGGCCGATATACGCAGCGAAGCAGCATGATCCGGACCCGAAGGGCCGCGTTAGCGCAACGTGCGAAGCGGTCTTCCGAAACAGGTCATGCTCAAACAATGAACTAATTTCGGAGGAAGGAATATGGCGTTGATGCGTCGGCAATCCCTGGTCAAGTTCGATGCGCCGCTGTGCGAGACCATCGTGGACACGCCCAAGCCGAAAGGCGCTGAGGTGCTGGTGCGTATCGAGCGCTGCGGCCTCTGCCATTCCGACCTGCACATCCAGGACGGCTATGCCGATCTCGGCGGCGGCAAGAAGCTCGACACCACGCGCGGCATGACGCTGCCCTTCACGCTCGGCCACGAGATCGCCGGCGTCGTCGACGAAGTCGGCCCGGATGTCGCCGCCAGCCTCGTCGGCGCCAAGAAAGCCGTCTTCCCGTGGATCGGCTGCGGCCAGTGCCGCGATTGCCAGAACGGCGACGAGAACCTCTGCGTCAAGCAGCGCTTCCTCGGCGTCTCCATCGACGGCGGCTTCGCCACCCACGTGCTGGTGCCCGACGCGAAATATTTGCTCGATTACGATCCCCTTCCCGTCAACCAGGCTGCGACCTTGATGTGCTCCGGCGTCACCGCCTACGGCGCGCTCAAGCGCCTGGTCGATCGTCCGCGCCAGCGCAACCTCTTGCTGATCGGCCTCGGCGGCGTCGGCATGATGGGCCTGTCGTTCGCGCAGGCGATGTTCAAGCAGCCGATCACGGTCGCCGACCTCTCGCCGGCCGCGCGCGAGACCGCGCTCAAGAACGGCGCGGCCGTCGCCTATGACCCGGCCGAGCCTGACGTCATCAAGCGCATCCTCAAGGAGACCGAGGGCGGCTTCGACGAGATCGTGGATTTCGCCGGCAACGAGAAGTCGATGGCGTTCGCGGTTGCGGTCGCCGCACGCGGCGGCAAGATCGTGGTCTCCGGCCTGATGGGCGGCCAGTTCACGCTGCCCATGGTGCAATGGGTCTACAAGCGCATGACCATCGAAGGTTTCATGGTCGGCACGCTCGCCGAAGCCCACGAGCTGATGGCGCTGGCGCGCGCTGGCAAGATCAAGCCGACGCCGATGCGCGAGGAGCCGATGGGCGACGTCCAGAAATGGATCGACGAGCTGCGTGCCGGCAAGGTCGTCGGCCGCATCGTGCTGAAGAACTGACTCACTGAGCGGCGGGCCTGACCGAAGTCTCGCCCGCCGCACGGAACGCCTTCAGCCCGGCCGCGTTGGCTGCGCATGTCCATTCGCTGCACCGTCGAAAGCGCGTTCTTCATCGCCTGGAGCTGCCTGGAGACGAGCGGCGAGCTCGGTCCACCGGACGAGAGCGCGAACTTCCTGCTCGACTCCATCGAAGCGCAGCTCAGGACCGGTGAGCGCCGGCAGTTGATGCTGGCGAACAAGGCTATCGATGCCTACCGCGCGCACGCCGCGCTAAGCCGATCTTCGCCGGACTGCGAAGCGCACTTCAGATGAAGGATCATCGCCTCCCGCGCCGCCCGGCGGGGTTAAAGCGGAATGGCTTTAGGTTGAATCGATTGCCGCGGCTCGTTCACCTCTCGCGCAAGCTTGCGGGAGAGCTCGGCGCGAAGCGCCGGGTGAGGGCTTTCTCCTCTTGGGGATTGTCCCATCGCGGAACTACCCTCTCCCCGACCCTCTCCCGCGAGCGGGAGAGGGAGTGCACCTCCGTCGTTGCAGCGATCAAGCCTCGTCTCATCACGCTCTAAAGCGCGATGCGATTAGGATGAATCGTCATCGCGCTTTAGGTTGTTGTTTAAGCATGATCTTTTCGGAAGACCGCTGCGCACTTTTCCGGATCATGCTTTAGGACCGGATCGAGGACGGGTGGCCGTCGGGCAAGGCCGGAAATCCCGGAAGCTGAAGGCGTAGTTTTCAACGTCCGAACATCCGTTGTGTGCACTTTGGAACCGTCGGTTCCGCCGCGGAAAAGTAGGTTTCCGCTGGCGCCGATTCGCGGCCCGCCAAGAGAACACATTGTGACCGGTCGGCCCCAGAACGATCTGCTCCGGCAGCTCAATCCCCAGGACTTCGAACTGCTCGCGCCTCACCTCCAGTCGGTCGAACTCGAGGCGAGCCACATCCTGCATCACGCCGGCGACGACGTCGCAGCGGTTCATTTCCCCTGCGGTCCCGCCCTCGTGTCCTTCGCGGTGCCGGTCGAGGATGATCGCGAGGTCGAAAGCCTGCTGGTGGGACGCGAGGGTGCGGTGGGCATTGCCGCCGGCCGCACGCCTTCGCTCGCCTATTCGCGCATCGTGGTGAAGCTCGGCGGCACCCTGGTCCGGCTGCCGCTGCGCGCGCTCGAGCAGGCGCAGCAGAGGTCGGCCACGCTCCAGGAGGTCTTCTTGCGCTATGCCGACTGCCAGTTCGCGCAGCTGCTGCAGACCGCGGCCTGCAACGCCGCCCATTCCATCGAGCAGCGCGCCGCCAAATGGATCATCTCCGCGCAGGAGCATATCGGCGGAGCCGAGATCCCTCTCACCCACGAGCAGCTCGCCGGCATGCTGGGCGTCTCCCGCAGCTATGCCAGCCGTGTCATCCAGATGTTCAAGGCGAGGCGCATCCTCGCGACCCGCCGCGGCGCCATCCTGATCCTCGACGCATCGGCACTCGAAGCAAGAGCCTGCTGTTGCAACAACTGGGTGAACAAGTATTTCGATGAGGTGCGAGGCGCAGCGGCAACCGCCGAGGGCTAATGTCCTCGCCTCACGCAACCGGCGGCGACTGCCGCCTCAGGTGCAGATAGACCGGACTGAAATCTCCGAGCCGCTGCAGCTCGCGCCATTTCAGCACGATCAGCTCTCCCTCGCGCAGATCCATGATGCCGCTTCGCCTGAGGTCGGCGAGCGTCCGGTTCACCGTCGCGATCGCCATGCCCAGCGTCTCGCCGAGCTGGGCCAGGCTGATCGGCACGCGGCAGCGATTGCCGCGGACCAGCTGCGCCGAGCGGGCGCGGTAGAACAGCTCGCAAAACAGGTGTGCCATGCGCGCCTGCATCGACCGGGCGCTGTTGTTGGTGATGGCCTCGCGAAAGATCGCGGCATCGAGCAGCGTCTCGCGCCACACGGCCAGCGCAAAGGTTGGCCGCCGCCGGAAGGCGATGAACAATTCGCGATGCGGGATGAAGGCAACTGAGGCCGGCCCCAGCGCGCTCAATCCGTGGTCCATCTGGTCGATGAACAGCCCCTGCGCATCCGGAAGGTCGCCGGTGAGATGGAACGCCAGGTACTGCCGCCGCCCGCTCCCGAGCAGGTGGTAGCGCGCGACCATGCCGGAGACGACCAGCACCGAATGTTCGGGTTCGTCGCCCTGACGGATGAAATCCTCGTTGGGCTCCAAATCGCGCAGCGTGAAGGTGAGCGCCCGGATTTCCGCGATGTCCTCGTCTGCCAGAGCGGTATGCTCGGAGAGGTTCCGGATCAGTACGTCGTGGGCTTTTTCCATGGAGCGCCAAAAATCGCGCCGGTTCTATCAAATGATACGTCCGGCTTGGGTTCAGCGGACTAGAACGCCGGTCGGAAGCACAGGTTGCTAACCGGCTTGCGACGTACCGGATCGCAGCCGCATCCCTAATCTCGCACCGAGCCGGCCATCTCATGAGCCCTACCACGATCCTGGAACGCATCTGCGGCCTGTTTGCATCTGACACGCACGAGCACCTGGACAGCATCGGCGACGCCCTGCTCAAGGGAACGCTGCAGGAGCCGGCCCACCCGATGTCGGATCAGGAGCTGGCCCGTGCCATCCGCGAGTTCCGCTCCGTGCCGGTCTCGGACCGGACCATCGCAAGACTCTCGCAGCGCCCGCTCGACGCGACCCGGCGGGACGACTGAGCGCGCCACTGGTCCCATGCCGCATCCGAAGTTCATCGCACGTCTCCAGGCGGTCGAAGGCCTGTCCGAGGACGAACGCCGCCAGATCGCGGGCTTGCCGTCCACGCTGCGCCAGGTTGCGGATGGCGAGATCGTGCTGCGCCAGGGTGAGGCCGCTTCACGCTGTGTCTTCGTCGTCAGCGGCTTCCTCTACCAGGCCCGCATCGTCGCCGATCGCAGCCAGATCGTCGCCTTCCACGTGCCCGGCGACATGCCGTGCCTGCACACCCTGCTGGTCTCGCGGATGGATGCGGACCTCGTCGGGCTCGGTCCGACCATCGTCGGCACCGTCGCGCACAGCCAGCTGCGCCAGCTTCTCGACGGCTCGATCCACCTGACCCGCGCCTTCTGGCGCGAGACGCTGATCGACGCGGCGATCTCGCGGCAATGGATCGCGCGCCTCGGCGCGCAGGCAGCGCTGCCCAAGGTCGCGCATCTCATCTGCGAACTTGCCGCAAGGCTGGAGATCGTCGGCCTTGTCAGGGACTGCAGTTTCCAGATTCCGATGACGCAGCGGCATGTTGCGGACGCCTGCGGGCTCTCGATCGTCCACGTCAATCGTACCATCCAGGAACTGAGGCATCGCGGGCTGATTGCATGGGAGGGCAGCGAGATCGAGCTGCTCCAGCCCGACGAGCTGCGCAGGCTTGCGGACTTCAGGCCCGACTATCTGAGCTGAGCGAGCCGGCATAGGAGGTGCTAGCTCGTGCGTCGAATCTCCTCCCGCCGGGTCTCGACCTCCTCGGCGTCCTCGTCGTCGACCTTCATGACGTGGTCGCGGCCGGCCACCTTGAGCAGTTCGTCGAGCTTGGCATGGATCGCCTGGGTGTCGCGGTGCTCGGCGCGCTGGATCACCAGCGTCATGCCCCATGTCGCCAGCGTCGCGAACGAGTGCCATTCGAGTCCGTTGCCCAGCGTGATCCAGGCGATGCCATAGGCCAGGAAGACGGCAAACGCGGCCGGGCGCGAGGTGGCGACGCCGATCTCGGTAAGCCAGCCTTTTGACTTCGGAAGAGACATGTGCGGCAACTCGCGTAGGCCGCCAGCGTTCCCGGAGAGACCGGGCATGCGTCGATCACGCGCGCATCCAATCCTTTACGATCGCGACGGCTGCGCCCGCCAGTGTTGGACCAGCGCGCCGCGGGGCCCGAGGATAGGATCTGTCTTCGGCTTCCGGACCTTGGCGATGCGCCTGACGGCATCAGCACGCTCCCGCGTGTCGGTGCACTCGTCGTACGTGCCGTCCTGCGGGTATGCTCCGACGACAAGAAAGTCCCGGCTGGACTCGATCAGCCGGTGTCCCGTGCCCGCGGGCAGGACCAGAACGTCACCGGCTTTCACATTCAGGATGCGACCCTTGATGCCGCCGCACTCGATCCTCGCCGTGCCGCGCGCCACGCCCATCACTTCATGGATCTGCGAATGGTAGTGGACGAAGTCGTACACGGTGTCGCGCCACGACCGGCGCCAGCCGTTCGTGTCGAACAGCGTGTCGATGATGACCTCCGGCGGAAAACGCCGGCCCTTCAGCTTCACCGCCCCGCGATAAAGCAGCACCGGAAAACGCGGATTGTTCGGCACGATGCCATCGTCGCGAAGATGGATGGCAGCCGGTTTCCGCGTCCGCACCAGCGCCCGCAGCGTCGCCGCATCGGGATGCTCCTCCACGAGCTTTCTGGCAAAGTTCTTGATCTGATCCTTGACCGGCATGCTTGCTCCTCAGCCGCGATTCAACGACGGCGGAGGCGAGAAGTTTCGAGGTGGAACGGGCTTGATCGGGCGCAAGGACTCAATCCGTCGTACGACCGATCGCCTGAGGGATGCGGCAAGTGGCTTGAAGCATGAAGGTCGGAAAAGGCGCCAAACCCATTTGGCGCAGCCAGCAAGGGCGTAGGCAAATGCGAGAGAAGTCTCGCTCCGGATCACAGCTGACCTCAACCTCAGCCGCAGCGGCATCAGCTAAGGGGCAACAGCAGACCTGCTTGCCTAGTTGCAGAAATCGGCGATTAGGGGAATGTAGGTCCGCCCCCTTTGCTACCCTAAGGACGTAGTAACGAGAATGGGCCTCTCCTCCTTGTTCCCAATTGATGTGGGGAGGAAGCCTATGCTTTCGTAAAGACTTGTGCGCATGACAAAGCTAGTCATTGCGGCGGGTCTACTAACGCGAGAGTAATCCAGTGCGCTTCTAGCGCGGGCTTAGCTGCGCCTTCCGCTTCAACCACGGTTTCCCACGCGGATTGCAAGGATACCGCGCGTTCCGTCAGACCGATTAAACGAAATCTCCCGCGCACGCGTGTTCCGGATTTGACGGGGCTCAGGAAACGCACGCGCTCGAAACCGTAATTGACGCCCATGCGGGTCCCTTCGACGCCCGGCATGACGTCGAAAGCGAGGGTAGATAGCAATGATAGTGTCAGGAAGCCGTGCGCGATCGTTCCTCCGAACGGAGCTTCAGCCTTGGCGCGCATCGGATCGACATGGATAAATTGATGATCTCTAGTGGCATCAGCAAATGTGTCGATCATGGATTGATTGACGAGCAGCCAATTCGACGTCAGTTCACTGCCGTTGAGAAGCTTTCGGTATTCTTCCAGCGCTATCAATTTGCTGCGGATCGCTTCGGCCTCTGCAGCCCGTTCCGTGTCCGACACTCTTGCTTTCCTCGGATACCCAAGTCTCGCTTTGCCCGTTATTCGGCTTCTTACCATGACCCGGCCAAGCATGGTCCCAGAGATAACTTATGGGCAGTATGTCAATCATGCTAGGTCGGCAACTACGCGGCAATGCCGATCCGTTGATGCGAGCCTATTCAAGTGGCCTGATTGCTGCGACCAATGTCGGCTAATGGGATGGACCGGCTGCTTCCTCCGCGGGGATAGTCTGCAAAGACTACCCTGCAGCATGCGGAAAAACAGCCCATGGACACCACCACACAGCCTTTGGCCTCGATCGGCATCGACATCGGGAAGGAAGTCTTTGGCACGGACGGCAAGATCGCTTTCCGTCGCCGGCGCCCGGCCTTCCCTGCGCCCTTTGGCCACCATCGGGCGGGAACGACAGCAAGCCTCGGGCGACACACGCCGCGAGATCGCGAAGGCATGTGCGCTCGTCGGTTCGAATGGACAGGCGGCATCGCACGGCATGTCACGCCGCTTTCCGTCCGCGCGCCGGGCTGGTAGGATGGCGCCGTTATTTTGAGGCATTTTGATGCGCGCGAGGATTTTCAATCGCGTCCTGGGGTTGGCCGCGCTGGTCGCCATCATACTCGCTGCCACGACGCTTCGAGCCTCGGCCGAGAAGCGCATCGCGCTCGTGGTCGGCAACTCCGCCTACAAGAACATCACCCCGCTCGACAACCCGTCGAGGGACGCGAGCCTGATGGCGGAGACGCTCGGCGTGCTCGGCTTCACGCTGGTCGGCGGACGCGCGCAGCTCGATCTCGACAAGGGCGCGATGGATATCGCGGTGCAGAGCTTTGGCCGGCAGGTCCAGGGCGCCGACGTCGCGCTGTTCTATTATGCCGGCCACGGCGTGCAGGTGGCGGGCTCCAACTACCTCGTGCCCGTCGGCGCCAACCCGACCCGCGAAGCCGACGTCGATTTCCAGATGACCGACGTCAACCTCGTGCTGCGCCAGATGCAGGGCTCCGGCACGCGGCTCAACCTCGTGATCCTCGATGCGTGTCGCAACAACCCCTTTGGCTCACGCGGCCTGCGCGGCTCGGACGGCGGCCTGGCACAGATGCGCGCGCCCGAAGGCACGCTGATCTCCTACGCGACCCAGCCCGGCAACGTTGCCCAGGACGGCAGCGACGGCCACAGTCCCTATACCAAGGCGCTGGCGACCACGATCCGGGTCGCTGGCCTCGACGTGTTTCAGACCTTCAACCAGGTCGGTCTTGCCGTGAAACGCGCCACCGCGGGCGCGCAGCAGCCCTGGGTGTCGTCCTCGCCGATCGACGGCACGTTCTATTTCGTGCCGCCGACGCAAACCGCACCGCCGCAGGTCGCGGCGATGCAGCCCGATCCCCTGCCTGCGGAGCGCCTGCGCGCCGACCCCGACCGCGTGCCCTTGCGCGATGCCGCGCTGCTCAGTGAATTGAGCGAGCGGCTTTACGAGCTCAATTTCGATCCTGACACGCCCGACGGCCTGACGCGCGCCATCACGAAACTCCAGCAGCGGATTTCGATGGCCGCGACAGGTGAAGCAACCGAAGGCCTGCTGCTGCGAATGCGCAAGATGGAAGACCTGAAGCCCTGGGGCTCGATCGTCTACGGGCCCGACAGCAGCAAATGGGGCATGTCGTGGAACCACGCCTCGCGGCGTGCCTCGGTCGCGGATGCGCGTGGCAATTGCGCCGGCGCCAAATGTCCGATCGAGCTCTCGTTCTACGGCCGAAGCTGCGGTGCCTTCGCCATTTCCGACAAGTCGTGGTCGCTGGTCCAGCGCGACAGCGTGCAGCGCGCGAAAGACGCTGCGCTTGACGAATGCGGCAAGGCTGGCAAAGCTTGCCGCATTATCGGATCCGTCTGTGCGGACGGCTCCGGCCGCTGATACCTTTTTTCATTCGGATTTTTTGCTCATGTCCAACGCCGTCACCCGTACGACTGCCCTCGCCTTTCTCCTCAACCTCGTCATCGCCTCGTCGTCCGCCTTCGCGCAGTCCGGCAGCGCCGGCGGCTCGATCGGCAATGACGAGAAGTCGCTGTCGGGCTCGCGTTCGGACCGCTCGGCCGAACCGGCTCCGTCCGCACGCCGGAGCAAGCCGGCCGACGAGCCGCGCTCGTCATCCCGGCGAAGCGGTGGCGGAAGCGGCGGTGGCGGCTTTGACGGCGCCTGGGTGGTGACCAGCGTCGGCTGCGGTGGCACCACGTCCGGTGCGGTCGTCGTCTCCTCGGGCAAGGTCATCGGCCAGGGGGTCAGCGGTACCGTCAGCCCGAGCGGCTCCGTTCGGACAGTCGGTCAAGGCGATGGCGTGACCTTCACGGGCTCCGGCCGTCTCGGCGGCCGCAGCGGGTCCGGGACGTGGCGTCGCTCCGACGGCTGCGGCGGAACCTGGAGTTCAGCCAAGCAGTAAGGCGGAAAAGCCTGACATCGCGGCGGAACACACGCGCCACAGGCCCGATTCAAGCCACATCCTCTCCGGATTTGCGGCTCATTGCCACCCAACTCTTTGACGAGAAAGGGCTGGTTGAGAGTTGCGTCATGCGTAACCGGGAGACCAGGATGGGCAACCGAACCGCAAAATTCGTATCTGCGCTTATTGGCGGCATCATTGCCGGCGCACCGCTGGCTGCCGTGTCGCAGAACGCGCCGGCCCCATCGAGCGCTGCCAGCACGGCTTCCGACTGCCTCGCAGCGCCAAAGGGCGCCGCGCCGCAGGGACAGCACTGGTACTACCGCCTCGAACGCACCACCAAGCGGCAATGCTGGTACCTGCGTGCCGCCGGCGACAAGGACAGCGCGAAAGCCGCACAGACTGCGCAGGCTCCGAGCGATACTCCGACGGCAGATGCGCCGGCGCCGCAGCAGCACGCGGTGCAGGACGCGCGCGCCGAATATCTGACGCCGCGGAGCAGCGCCGCCGCGAAGACGCCGAACGCCCCCGCGCAAGCCGCCGCGACACCGGTCCAACAAGTCGCGGAGCAGACCGCAGACGGCAACGCGCAGCAACCCGCCGGCGCTCCGCCATGGCCCGATGTCTCCACAGCGTCCGCTCCGCCTGCGCCGCCGGCACCAACCGTCGTCGCGGCACCCGCACAACCGGGCGCAAAGCCGTCAAAATCCCCGTCCCCGGTGACGCTCGCCGCGGCAGACAGCACGACCGACAAGCCGACCGGCTCGCTCCAGACGCTGTTGCTCGTGATCGGCGGCGCGCTGGCGCTCGCTGGAATCCTTGGCAGCGTCGTCTACCGCCTCGCCGGCGTGCGCGCCCGCCGCCAGTCCGCCGACCGCCACGGACATTGGGGCGATCGGGAGATACAGAACGAAGACGGAAGCCGTGCGCCCTGGCTCGCTTCAACGCCGGCCGACGCCCGGCCGCCGCACCCCATCGACTTCGATGCGGTACGTCCGCAGCCGAAGAAACAAGGGACAAAACTCGCCGCGATCGGTCGCGAGATCGAGCTGATCGACGCGCGCAGGCAACGGGCCGCCGCCCCGGCCGCAGAACCTGTCGAGGTCAGAAGAGACAAGGTCGAGATGAAGGCGGTCGGCAAGACAATCGCGACCGTGGCCGCAGCTCCGCAGCTCGCCGCCAACGAAATCGGCGAGAATCGCGATAGCGCGCCGCAAGGTCATGACACCGACGCGGTCGACATCGACGTCATCACGACGATGCTCGAACAGCTGGCGAAGGAAGGGCCGCGCCTGTCGCGGCCTAACCTTGAAGCTGACCTTGCAAACTTCGCACGAAGCCTACGAGGCCAATCCGCCGCTCGCGCTTGAGGCGTTCGGCCTTCAGGATCGACTGCACCTCGGCGAAGGCCTCGTCGACGTCGTGGTTGATCACGATGTAGTCGTACTCGGCCCAGTGGCTCATCTCGTGGCTGGCGCGGCTCATGCGCTTGCGGATCACCTCGTCGGAATCCTGTGCGCGCGAATGCAGGCGCTTCTCGAGGTCGGCCGCTGACGGCGGCAGGATGAAGACGCTGACGACGTCCTCGCGGGCCTTGTGCTTCAATTGCTGCGTGCCCTGCCAGTCGATGTCGAACAGCACGTCCTGCCCGGCCGACAGCGCCGCCTCGACGGGACCACGCGGCGTGCCGTAGCTGTTGTCGAACACCGTCGCCCATTCCAGCAGCTCGTCGGCCTTCACCATGGCATCGAATGTGGCCTTGTCGACGAACGTATAGTCCTTGCCGTTGACCTCACCCGGGCGCATCGGCCGCGTGGTCGCCGAGACCGACATTTTCAAGCCCGGCATCCGCTCGATCAGGAGACGAGACAGTGTCGTCTTGCCCGCACCCGAGGGCGAGGACAGCACGAACATCAATCCGCGCCGCTCGACACCGTCAGTTCCGTGACCGCCCGTCGTCATCGATCACTCCAGATTCTGGACCTGCTCGCGGAACTGCTCGACCACGTTCTTCATGGCGAGGCCCGTGTTGGTCAGCTCGATGTCGTTCGACTTCGAGCAGCAGGTGTTGACCTCGCGGTGAAACTCCTGCGCCAGGAAGTCGAGCTTGCGCCCGATCGGGCCGCCCTTGCCCATCAGCTCGCGCGCCTGCGCGATGTGGGAGGCGATGCGATCGAGTTCCTCGCGGATATCGGCCCTGGTCGCGATCAGGATCGCCTCCTGCATCAGGCGGTCGGAATCGAACCGGTCGGAGGTGTCGAGCAGGGCTGCAATCTGCTCGGCGAGCTTCGCCTTGATCGCCTCAGGCTTGCGGCCCGGCGCAGCTTCCGCCTTGCTCGCGAGCTGCTCGATCTCGTCGACACGCTGGGTCAGGATCTGCCCGAGCGAAATCCCCTCGCGCCTGCGCATCTCGACGAGGTCGGCGAGCGCCTTGTCGAAGGCTTCGGCCGCAGCGGCACGCGCGGCCTTGTCCTCCTCTTCGTCGCCCTCGGGCTCGGCGATCTCGACCACGCCCTTGATGGCGAGCAGGCCGTCGATGCTCGGCGCCACCGCGTCGACCTTGCCGGAGATCAGCGCGGCGGCCTTGAGGACCGCATTGAGCACGTCCTCGTTGATGCGGACCGTGGCGGCCGCATTGGTGCGCTTGACGTTCAGATTGGCGTAGACCGTTCCGCGCGACAGAAGCTCGCCGGCGCGCTTCTTGGCATGGGCCTCCAGTTCCTCGAAGCCCTGCGGCAGCCGCACCCTGAGGTCAAACCCCTTGGCGTTGACCGACTTCAATTCCCATTCGAACGTGTACGGCCCGCTCGCGCCGTGGCTTCGGGCAAAGCCGGTCATGGACGACAGCGCCATCGGTTCAGATTCTCCAGGAACACGGGATTCGCGAGGCTATCAAGCCACGCGAATCTTAAGACTATTTTGCCGGAAAGTGGAATCCGCAATGTCCGCAGGCAAGCTCCGCAAGCCTAAAGCATGATCTTTTCGGAAAACCGCTGCGCACTTTTCCGGATCATGCTTTAGCGCTGGACCACCGGCGGCGCGGACTGCACCGCGCCCTGCCGGGCCGGCGCGGGATTGGCGGGGCGGGTGGCCGGCGGTTTTTTCTGCTGGCTCGGCCGCGCCGGCGTGGTCGCGGTCGGCGTATCGGCGGCAGCCGGCGCGCTGCCCGCCGGCGGCTGCGCCTCCTCGGCCGGCTCGACCGTGTCGTTCTGGATCTGCTTCTCCATGGCGCGGAGCTTCGCGACGTTCTTCTGATGCGCGTCGTAGGTCTCGGTGAAGGCATGCCCGCCGGTGCCGTCCGCGACGAAATAGAGGTCACGGGTGCGGGCCGGATTGGCGGCGGCCTCGAGCGAGGCCCGGCCCGGATTGGAGATCGGGCCCGGCGGCAGGCCCTCGATCACATAGGTGTTGTAGGGCGAGGGCTGCGTGATCTCGCTGCGCTTGATCGGACGGCCCAGCGTGCCCTTGCCGCCGACAAGGCCATAGATGATCGTCGGATCGGACTGCAGCTTGATCCTCTGCTTCAATCGGTTGACGAACACCGCGGCGACGCGGCTGCGCTCGTCGGGCTTGCCGGTTTCCTTTTCGACGATGGACGCCAGCGTGACCAGCTGCTCCGGCGTCTTGACCGGAATGTCCGGATTGCGGCGCTCCCAGATCTCGGCCAGCACGCGCTTGTGCGCCTGCTGCATGCGCTGGACCACCTGCTCGCGCGGTGTGCCGCGCGGGAATTTGTAGGTCTCCGGCAACAGCGTGCCTTCGCGCGGCAGCTCGCGCACGCTGCCGGTGAAGATGTCGTTGTCGGACAGCCGTGCCACGATCTGCTCGGAGGTCAGGCCTTCCGGAATCGTGACGGCATGCTGCACCACCTTGCCCTCGACGATGGTGGCGATGACGTCGCGCAGCGACGCGTTCTTCTGGAACGAATACTCACCCGGCTTGAGGTCCGAGCTCGCCTTCAACGCGGCGACGCTGGCGATGAACACCCAGGGGTTGACGTCGGTCACGCCTTCCCTGTTCAGCGTCTCGGCGATGTCACGCTTGCCCGCGCGCTGCGGGATGTTGACGATCTTGTCGTCCTTCAGCGGTCCCGGCGCCTCGAGCATCTGCCGTCCGTAATAGTAGACGCCGCCGGCACCGAGCATGGTAATCAGTAGAAGGGTGATGATGGCGTTGCCGACGATCACGAGCGGGTTGCGCGCGCGGTCCGATCGCTTGGGCGGCGGCGGGAGTTGCTCGGGCTCGAGCGCTGCCCGCGGACTCCGGGGTGAAATGGGCGGCCTTTCACTCATCGAAACAACCTGAATCCTGCCGGTTCAAACGCGGCCGACAATCGCTTGCCCTGCCAAAATGCACGCGCCCACGTCCATGACTATCGCCGAATGCGGCAAAACGGTGGTTTCGTCTCAAACGCAAACTAACTGGCCAAGCGCCGGAAGATCACCGACGCATTGGTACCGCCAAAACCAAAAGAGTTCGATAACGCGACGTTGACCTCACGCTCCTTCGCCTTGTGCGGCACGAGATCGATCGCAGTCTCGACCGACGGATTGTCGAGGTTAATCGTTGGCGGCACGACGTTGTCGCGAATCGCGAGAATCGCGAAGATCGCTTCGATCGCACCCGCCGCGCCGAGGAGATGGCCGGTCGACGACTTGGTCGAGGACATCGCGACCTTGGAGGCGGCATTGCCGAGCAGACGCTCGACCGCGCCGAGCTCGATCTCGTCGCCGAGCGGCGTCGAGGTGCCGTGCGCGTTGATGTAGTCGAGATCGGACGGCGTGAGGCCGGCGCGCTTCAGCGCCGCCAACATGCTGCGGAAGCCGCCATCGCCGTCGGGCGACGGCGAGGTGATGTGATAGGCGTCGCCCGAGAGGCCATAGCCGATCACCTCGGCGTAGATCCTGGCGCCGCGGCGCCTGGCGTGATCGAGCTCTTCCAGCACGAGGACGCCGGCGCCCTCGCCCATCACGAAGCCATCGCGGTCCTTGTCGTAGGGACGCGAGGCCTTCTCGGGTGTCTCGTTGAAACCGGTCGAGAGCGCGCGCGCGGCGTTGAAGCCGGCAATGCCGATGCGGCTGATCGGCGACTCGGCGCCGCCCGCGACCATCACATCGGCATCGCCGAGTGCGATCAGGCGGGCAGCATCGCCGACCGCATGTGCGCCGGTCGAGCAGGCCGTGACCACGGCATGGTTCGGCCCCTTCAACCCGTGCGCGATCGAGACGTAGCCGGAGGCGAGATTGATCAGGCGGCCCGGAATGAAGAACGGCGACACCCGGCGCGGTCCGCGCTCCTTCAGGAGGATGGCGGTTTCGGCGATGCCGTTGAGCCCGCCGATACCGGACCCGATCATGGTGCCGGTCGCGCATTTGTCCTCTTCAGTCGCGGGATGCCAGTTGGCGTCGTCGAGCGCCTGGCCGGCCGCGGCCATGCCGAAGATGATGAAGTCGTCGACCTTGCGCTGGTCCTTCGGCTCCATCCACTTGTCGGGATTGAAGCTGCCGTTGGTCCCGTCGCCGCGCACGACCGTGCAGGCGATCTTGGTCTGAAGATCGGAGACATCGAAGCTCTCGATCCTGCGCGCACCGCTTTCGCCGTTGAGGATGCGCTTCCAGGTCGGTTCGACGCCACAGCTGAGTGGCGAGACCATGCCGAGGCCCGTGACGACAACCCGCCTCATATCCGAAAACTCCGCATCGAAAGACTCACGGCCAATAACAAGAAACCGGCTGACCGCTGCGAAGCGGCCCGTCCGGTTTCAATGTTGTCCCCGCGAAAATGAAGAGCTTAGCTCTTCGCGTTCTTCTCGAGAAACTTCGTGGCGTCGCCGACGGTGAGAATCGTTTCCGCAGCGTCGTCCGGAATCTCGCAACCGAATTCCTCCTCGAACGCCATCACCAGCTCGACGGTATCCAGACTGTCGGCGCCGAGGTCGTCGATGAAGCTCGCGTTGTCGACAACCTTCTCGGGCTCAACACCAAGGTGTTCGACCACGATCTTCTTAACCCGCTCGCCAATGTCACTCATTGCTTAACCTCGTGTTGTTCCCTGTAGACCCGACCCCCCGGGACGATACGAGCCGTCGTGGTCGTTTGACTGCCTTCGCTTACGAACTTGATTTGGCCCATCCTAACCGATGCAGGCCCGGCGAACGACGGCCAAAGGCTCCGCATCGCCAATATACAGGGTTTCAAAAACCTGCAATGGCGTTCTTTGCCCATCCGTTGAAGGTCCGGTTATCATACTTCAATTGCCTTGACTACAAGCCTCATTTCGCTCCGGAAACGGCCGTTTGCCGCATCCGGCATCCGGCACCGCCTTGACGGCAGTGCGGCACGAGGCGTCAGATCATGGCCATGCCGCCGTTGACGTGGATGGTCTGCCCGGTGACATAGGACGCTTCGTTCGAACTCAGGTAGACCGCGGCTGCCGCAATGTCTTCGGGCGTCCCCAAGCGGGCGGCCGGAACCTTGCTTAGAATCGTTTCACGCTGCTTGTCGTTGAGCGCATCCGTCATCGGCGTCTTGATGAAACCGGGCGCGATGCAGTTCGCGGTGACGCCACGCTTGGCGTACTCGGCACCCAGCGTCTTGATCATGCCGATCAGGCCTGCCTTCGACGCAGTATAATTGCCCTGCCCCGGATTGCCGGTGACACCGACCACCGAGGTGATGGCGATGATGCGGCCGAAGCGCTTGCGCATCATCAGCTTGGTCGCGGCGCGCGCCAGGCGGAAGGTCGCGGTCAGATTGACGTTGATGACCTCGTCCCAGTCCTCGTCACGAAGTTGCACGAAGAGGTTGTCGCGCGTGATGCCCGCGTTGGCGACGAGAATGTCGACCTGGCCCATCGCAGCTTCCGCAGCCGGCACCAGCGCCTCGACCTCGTCGGCCTTGGAAAGATTGCAGGGCAGCACATGGGCGCGCTCGCCGAGCTTGCCCGCAAGCTCGTCCAGCACTTCCTTCCGCGTCCCCGATATCGCGACGGTGGCGCCCTGCGCGTGCAGCGCCTGCGCGATCGCGCCGCCGATGCCGCCGGTCGCGCCGGTGACGAGCGCCTTTCGGCCAGTCAGATCGAACATCGATAACTCCTCCAAAGCACGACCCGGAAAAATGCGCAGCGGTTTTCCGGAAAGATCGTGCGTCAACTCGAGAACTCAAGCGCGACGACCATTCGTCGCGCTTTAAGCCTGCTTCGCGGCGGCCAATGCATCCCTGGCGGCGGCAATATCGTTCGGACCGCCGACCGCAACGCCCACGGCACCGTCCGCGATGCGCTTGACGAGACCTGTCAGCACCTTGCCGGCGCCGATCTCGAAGAAGCGGGTGACGCCCTGCCCGGCCATGTAAGCGACCGACTCGCGCCAGCGCACCGTGCCGGTGACCTGCTCGACCAAGCGGCGGCGGATCTCGTCGGGATCGGTGATGGCGCTCGCCAGCACGTTCGACACCAGCGGCGCGGCCGGCGCCTTGATCGTGACCTCGGCCAGCGCGGCCGCCATGGCGTCCGCAGCCGGCTGCATCAGCTTGCAATGGAACGGCGCGGACACCGGCAGCAGCATCGCGCGCTTGGCGCCCTTGGCCTTGGCGATCTCGACGGCGCGATCGACCGCGGCCTTGTCGCCCGAGACCACCACCTGCCCGCCGCCATTGTCGTTGGCGGCCTGGCAGACCTGGCCCTGCGCCGCCTCGTTGGCGACCTCCATGGCGGCTTCGTAGTCGAGACCGAGCAGCGCGGCCATCGCGCCGGCGCCGACCGGGACCGCCTTTTGCATTGCGAGACCGCGCGTGCGAAGCAGACGGGCGGTATCCGAAACCGTCAGGCTGCCGGCCGCGGCCAGCGCCGAATATTCACCAAGCGAATGACCGGCGACGAACGCCGCATCTCGTCCCACGGAAAAACCAGCCTCGGCCTCCAGCACGCGCAACGTGGCGACAGACACCGCCATCAGCGCCGGCTGGGCGTTCTCGGTGAGCTGGAGGGTTTCGGCCGGACCTTCCCAGATGATGGCCGTCAGCTTCTCGCCAAGCGCGGCATCGACCTCGTCGAACACGGCACGCGCCACCGGAAAGGCGTCGGCCAGGGCCTTGCCCATGCCGACCGCCTGGGAACCCTGCCCAGGAAATGTGAATGCAGCCGTCATCGGCGCTCCCTGCTTGTCGGGCATGGTCCCTGCGAGAACCGGCAGCCGATGTGGCACGGCCTTAGGCCATGGTTCCGGATCATGCTCCAAAGGGGGCCGTAGACACCGTCCGGGGCTGCACTGTCAAGCTGAGATGGGAGCTTCGGCCGGCATTCAACCGGGAATGCGCCCCCTCAAAACCCGCCGGCGGTCTGGTTGGCATCGACTTCCGCCCCGGCCTGCGCGCGGCGCGCACTGTTGACGAGTTGCCCCGGCCGATCCTCGCGGTTCGGCTTGGCCGTCGCCAGCCGCAGCACCGCCGCGTAATTCGGCTGCACTTCCATGCGGCCGGCATACCGGCTCGCACTCAGGAGACAATGCACCTTCGGCAGATTGTAGCAGGGCACGTAGAACAAGAGATGATGCTCGAGGTGATAATTCACGTAGTACGGCGCAATGAACAGGCGCTCGAGAAAATTGGCATGCGTGGTGCGGGTGTTGCGCAGGGGATCGCTGCTATCGGGGACGACGGCGTGCTCTGCGATGTTGCGAATGCGGGTGATGACCATCATCCAGGTCAGGAGCGGCACCAGCCATAGCAGCGGATAGGCCCACCACACGCCAGCCGCAGCGAGCGCCGCAAACATGATCGCGTTGACGACACATTGCGGGCCAAGCTTCTCCCAGAAATGCGCCACGCGCTGCCGCCACGGCCAGTCCTTTGGCCCAAGCGCGTTGAGTAGTTGCGCCTTGCGCTGCTGGTAGCCGGTCTGGCCGGTGATGTCGCGAACGAACTTGCGGCGATAGCTGAGCTTGGTGATCGGAAACGGCGCCGACAGCACGAGATCGGGATCGTCCTCCTGCTGGGTGCGCGCATGATGCTGCAGGTGATAGCGCCGGTAGCTGCGCGTCTCCGCAAACAGCGGATAGGCGCAGAACCACTGGCTCAGTGCCAGATTGGTCTTCTCGTCGGCGGACAGGCAGCCATGCGCACCGTCATGCATCAGGATCGCAAGGCCGAGCTGGCGCGAGCCGATGATGGCGACGGCGAGGACGTAGGTGATCGGATTGGGCCACCACGCGACCAAGGCGATCGCCCCTGATATCAGCGCCCAGGCGTGCGCGATCAGCGCAGCGCCTTTCCATGTCACGCGCTGGCGCACGTCGGCCAATTGATCGTCGGTCAGGAAATCGCGGGCACGCATGCGAAGCGCGGTCATGGCCTACCCTCTCCATTCGAATCGCTGGACGCGCCGGCCTCCTCGACGAGACGCAGGCGCCCGGTGTCGCCGGTGGATTTCGCCTGCTCGCCCAGCACGCGCAGCATCTCGGCGCAGAGCTCCTCGGGCGAACGGCCCATGGCGTAGCCTTCGAGAATGACGCCGATGGCGACGGCCCAGAACCGCCGAGAGCTTTCGTCGGGCGCGCGCAGGGAGCGCCAGCCGTGCCGCGCCACCTGGCTGGCATAGGCGCGCGCGCCTTCGCCGTGCAGGCGCTCGATGGTCCGCTCGACCAGCGGTGCGAGATCCTGGCGACGGCGCGTCAATGTCAGCGCTTCCGCGAAGAAAGCGACCGAATCGCTCGCCGTGACCGTCTCGGCCAGCGCGTGGGTATATTCCCGCGGCGTGCGCGCCCTCAGCGCCGCCTGCTCGGTCGCACGCGCCAGATACAGCAGATCGCGGCAGGCGCATTCGACGAACAGCGCCTCCTTGGTGCGGAAGTAATAGGTGATCTGGCTCGGGAACGCGTCCGCGGCGGCCGCGATGTCGGTGATTGCCGTGCCGGACAGCCCCCGCTCCCGAAACAGCGGGCTCGCGGCATCCAAGAGTAACGACCGCATTTTTCGGCCGGCCGAGCGCGTCGCGCGCGCGGCGTGCTTGGGATCGCCTGCCGCCTCGAGCGGCCCGCGGGCCGAGGTTTCTGCCATGGAGGTCCTCTCCGTCGATTTATTTGTATGACATACAAACAAACGGGTCAAGCGGATGTGGTATGGGAGGGTGGTCCAGTTTCACCGGCGCGGGATCCGGGCCGACAACCTGCCCCCAACCTTGCAAAGCCGGCCAAAATCCGTATAAGGCGCGCATCCGCAGACCCCGGCCGGGAGCTGAACGGACGGTCTCAGCAAATCATTCGTGATTTTGGTGTGGCAGGGCCAGTCGACCCGTCGTCCCGTGTTTCCGCCTTCTGAGCTTCATCCCAGAGTCCTTTCCGAAGGTCTCTCAAGGGCTTGACGCCGGGCGATGCGCCAACATGAGGAAAGGACTTCCATGCCTCTTTACGAGCATGTCTTTCTCGCGCGTCAGGACGCGAGCCCGCAGCAGGTCGAAGAGCTGACTGCGCAGATGACCGGAATCGTCGAAGGCCTCGGCGGCAAGGTCACCAAGACCGAGAATTGGGGCGTACGCTCCCTCACCTACCGCATGAACAAGAACCGCAAGGCGCACTTCGTGCTGCTCAACATCGACGCGCCGTCCGCCGCGATCGCCGAGATCGAGCGCCAGGAGCGCATCAGCGAAGACGTGATCCGCTATCTCAGCGTCCGCGTCGAGGAGCTCGAGGAAGGCCCGTCCGCGATGATGCGCAAGGCCGACCGCGATCGCGAGCGTGACGACCGTGGCGGCGGCTTCCGCGGCGAGCGCGAAGGCGGCTTCCGGGGTGACCGCGAGGGCGGCTTCCGCGGCGATCGCGGTCCGCGCCGTCCGCGCGACGAAGCTGAAACCACGGATGGGGAGTAAGAACAATGGCTGAAGCTGGTGCACGTCGCCCGTTTTTCCGTCGTCGCAAGAGCTGCCCGTTCACGGGCGCCAATGCGCCGAAGATCGACTACAAGGACTCCAAGCTGCTGATGCGTTACGTCTCCGAGCGCGGCAAGATCGTGCCGAGCCGCATCACCGCGGTGTCCGCAAAGAAGCAGCGTGAACTCGCCCGCGCCATCAAGCGCGCGCGCTTCCTGGGCCTCCTGCCCTACGTCATTCGCTGATACGACCAATTCGACCGGCGGCCGCTGGGCCGCCGGTCGTGACTTTCTGAACTCATAAGGCTTCCGGGTCGTCCGGTCGCCGATGGTTGGGGCAAACGACGCCTCTAACCGCTCGAAGGGAGCGGGACAGCTGATGATGGCATTTGTACTCATTGCCCTGATCGCCGGCGCCGCGTCGGCCCTGATGTTCGCCTCGATCATCTCGGGCGCGATGATCTCGCTCGTCCTGTTCTATCTCGCACCGCTGCCGCTGATGGTCGCCGCGATCGGCTGGGGACCGCTTTGCGCGAGCCTCGGCGGCATTGCCGCCGCGATCGGCCTCGGCGCCCTGTTCGGCCTGCCCTACTGCATCGCCTTCGCCGTCACCGTCGCGTTGCCGGCCTGGTGGCTTGGTCATCTCGCCCTGCTCGGCCGGCCGGTGGGCAGCCTCGCGCCGGACGCCGGCGGCGAACCACCGGCCAAGCCCGAGATCGAGTGGTATCCGGTCGGCCGCCTCCTGCTCTGGATCGCAGGCTTCGCCACGCTGACCACGATCGCCGCCCTGCTCACGCTCGGCAGCGACGCCGAGACCATCACCGGTACGCTGCGGCGCGGGCTGATGCGCCTCCTCCGCACCACCGACCCGCAGACCTCGGGCGAAGCCGGCCAGTTCGTCGACGCGCTGGTGCGCATGGTACCGGCCGGCGCCACGATCATCGCGATGATGACGCTGACTCTCAACCTCTGGCTCAGCGCCAAGGTGACCGCGACGTCGGGCCGGCTGCGCCGTCCCTGGCCGGATCTGATGGCAGCCGAGCTGCCGCCGATGACCCTGGTGGCGCTCTGCATCGCGCTCGCCTTCTGCTTCACCGGCGGGCTGCTTGCCATCGTCGCGCAGATCGCCACGGCCGCGCTGATGATGGCCTATGCGCTGACCGGTTTCGCCGTGCTGCATACGCTGACACTCGCGTTGAAGAGCCGCACATTCTGGCTCGGCTCGACCTACGCCGTCGTCGTCGTGTTCGGATGGCCAGTGATCGCCATGGTCATCCTCGGTCTAGCGGATGCCGTGTTCGGCTTTCGCGAGCGCTTCCTGCGCAGCCGGCAGCCGCCCCCACTGCCAACCCCTTAAGTCACCCCGAAACTGAAACCTACAGAGCACTTCAAGAGGAGAACGAATATGGAAGTCATTTTGCTGGAACGCGTCAACAAGCTCGGCCAGATGGGCGAAGTCGTGAAGGTTCGCGACGGCTACGCTCGCAATTTCCTGCTCAAGCGCGGCAAGGCGCTGCGCGCCACCGCCGACAACCGGGCCAAGTATGACGGCATGAAGGCCGAGCTCGAGGCCCGCAACCTCGCCTCGAAGGCCGAGGCGTCCAAGGTCGCCGAGAAGATCGAAGGCAAGAACATCATCGTGATCCGCCAGGCGTCGGAAGCCGGCCAGCTGTTCGGCTCGGTCAACGTGCGTGACATCGTCATCGCGTTCGAAGCCGATGGCGTTTCGCTGGCTCGCCCGCAGATCCAGCTCGATGCGCCGATCAAGACCATCGGCAAGCACACGATCACCGTCGCCGTTCACCCCGAGGTCGAGGTCGAGATCACCGTGACGGTCGCGCGCAGCCAGGACGAGGCCGAGCGCATCAACCGCGGCGAGGATATCTCGACCCGCAACGAGGATCGCGATGCGGCGGCCGAGGCGATCGCCGCCGCCGGCGAATTCTTCGATCCGGACGCCCAGCACGACGAAGTCGAGCCGGCCCCGGCTGCGGAAGAGAAGTAAGCCACAAGCCGTCATTCCGGGATAGTCCGAAGGACCAGACCTCAGGTGCGCAATTGCGCACCAGAGTTCTCGCTTCGCGAGCCCCGGAATGACGGCAGTAGAGATCAGCCCGGTCGCCTCAGGCGGCCGGGCTTTTCGTTCTGCCGGCGACGTCCTCGCTCAGCATCGCGATCGAGGCCAGCGCAGTTGCCGTATGCTTCTCGACTCCGTCGCTGACGCAGAACACATCGGCCGCAACCACAGCGACCTGTCGGCCCGGCTTGATCACCTTTGCCCGGCAGATCAGCTTTTCACCGACCGCTGGCGACAACAAATTGAGCTTGTATTCGGCCGTCAGCGCCGGCTGGCCGCGCGAGGTCGCGGCAGCGATCGTCGTGGCGTTGTCGACCAGGAACGCGGTAACGCCGCCATGGAAGAAGCCGTGCTGCTGAAGCAGCTCCGGCCGGCGCTCCACGGCGATGGTGCAGGTGCCGCGCGACAATTCGGAGAGCTCGGCGCCCACCAGGTTCATGAAACCCTGCCGGCCGACATTGGCGTGGATGCGTTCGGCAATTGGCGCGAATTCCGGATCAGCTTCGGCCCGCATGCGGTCTCTCCCTATTGCTTGTTGATGCGATCGAGTGGCCTCAGCGCACGAATGGCGCAAGCGATCAGCGTGTCGGCCTCAATGCGCGGATCGGTGCGATCGCGCCCCGACAGAAAGGCACGGCAGAAGATCTGCGCCGGACCGATGAGCTGGCTGACGAACATCACCGGCGTCATCGGCAAAAGCTCGCCGCCTGCAACCAGCGGCGCCCGCCAGCGCTCGATGCCTTCGGCAAGCCGCGCGTTCTGCGCGCGCTGGGCATCGCGCACGTCCTCGCCCCATTCGCTGCGTGAGATCTCGAAGAGGTAGCGCGCCTCGCGCCGGCTGGTCACGACCCAGTCGAGATGAGCCCGGATCAGGCGATCGATGCCCTGCTCCGCATCGGGCACGGGATCGAGCGCGGCCAGCACCGCGGCGTGATAGTGCCGCAAGACCTCCAGGAACAGCGCACCGGCAAGCTCCTTCTTCGATCCGAAGACATGAAAGAAGCTGCCGTTGGAGGCGCGGGCCCGGGTGCGGATCGCGGCCACCGTCGCGGCTTCGAAACCGACGCGGTCGAACACCAGCAGCCCGGCTGCCAACAGATCGTCTCGCACGCTCGCCGCCATCGAGGCCTCCTAGAGTAGCACTCTAGAGCAATACTCTAGTCTTAGTCAATGCAATGCGGAGGCCGCATTGAAAGCGGCCTCCGCATGTCGGTGAGAGGGTAGCGGATCTAGCGCGAGATCGGCGGCACCGGCGGGCCGGACGACTGCGCCGGCGGGGCTGCAGCGGTCGCGGGCGGTGCCGGGTCCTGCTGCGGCCTGGCCGCCGGTTCGGGGCTCGCTGCAGGCGCGGCCAGCTTGGAAGCGGCCTCGTCCGCCGGCTTGGACGACGCCGGTTCGGCGGGCTTTGCCGCGGCAGGTGCAGCCGGCGTCACCTGCGGGACCGGGTCGGATCGCAGTGCCGGAGCTTCGCTGCCGCGCGTCTCGACCTTTGAGCCATCCGGCCTGGGCTCAACGGGCTTCTCGGATGCCTTGCCGCTGTCGGGCTCGGCCTTGGCGCTGTCGGGCTTGGCGCTGTCGGGCTTGACGGCCTCAGGCTTTGGCTCGCTCTTCTTGTCCTCGGTCGCCGGGGCGGCAGCATCGACCTTCGGGGCTTCCTCAGTGCCCGGCTTGGCGCGCCGCTTGCCTTTGCGCGGCTCGGGCGCGGCCTGTCCCTCCGGCTTCGCACTTTCCTCGGCGGGTCGCGCCGCGCGCTTCTGACGCGCGCCCTCGGGGGCCGGAGCAGCACCCTCGCCCTCCGGCCTGGCGGCCTCTTGCGAGCGGTGGCGGCGGCCCTGATGCTCAGGCGACTGGCCCGGAGCGGAGTTGGCTTCCTTCTCCTTGGCGCCGTCCTTCTTGCCGTCCTTGGCCTGGTAGCGGGTGTCGGTGGCACCGTTGGAGACCAGGTAGGAGGCGAGGACGCCCGCCATGTCCGAGCTCGTGGTGTAGTGCTGGCGCAGGAATCCCGGCAACGAACCCGGCGTCACGGACTTCAAGAGTCCGCGCGGGCTCTTGTGGCAGGCATTGCAGGTCTGCGCGAAAAGCTGGGACGGGGTCTTGCCGGCCTCGAGGTTCGTCGCCTGCGCAAGAACGGTATCGGCCGCGCCGAAGCCGGTCAGAAGCAATACCGTCGCGAGGCTGAGCGCTCGGCTCGACATTCCCATCATCTCCATTGAATTCCGCGAATGCAGCCGGCCTCCGGCGCGGCGGCGGTCACCTTTTAACCGATTGAGCCGCGAATGGAAGCAGGCTCCACGCGCAAGGATGTGATTAAGCCATTTTCGAATATCGGCTTTGAATACAGCGCAATAGCGCGGCCGGAACCGCCTCGCTAGATTTGGATGCAAACGCATAGGAACCGCTGCGGCGCCTGGGCGTCAGATGTGAAAGCCGGGTTAGTCGCATCTTTCGGGTTCGCTCGAGAGGAAATGTCGATGGACCGTTTGTTGCGTAAATTCCTGTCTCAATTCATCCGGCGCGGGTCGATGACGGTGACCAGCGCAAGCGGATCGAAGTTCACGGTCGGCGACGGCTCCGGCGAGCCGGTCGCGGTGCGCTTCGTCACCGCGGACGCGGAGCGGAAGAGCCTCATCAATCCCGAGCTCGGGCTCGGCGAGGCCTACATGGACGGCGAGTTCGTGGTCGAGCGCGGCACCATAGCTGATGCCCTCGCGATCCTGCTCGATCAACCCGACCTATTGCCGCACTGGGCCAAACCGTGGTGGCACCTGCGCTACCTGACGCGGCACCTGAAGCAGTTCAATCCCCGCACCCGCTCCCGCCACAACGTCGCCCATCACTACGATCTCGACGGCCGGCTCTATTCGCTCTTTCTCGATGCCGACAAGCAATATAGCTGCGCCTATTTCGAAACGCCCGAGATGCCGCTCGACGACGCACAGCTTGCCAAGAAACGGCACATTGCAGCGAAGCTTCTCATCAAGGACGGCCAGCGCGTGCTCGACATCGGCTCCGGCTGGGGCGGCCTCGGGCTCTATCTCGCCGAGATCGCGGGCGCCGATCTCACCGGCATCACGCTGTCGACCGAGCAGTTGCAGGTCGCCAATGCGCGCGCTGCCGAAAAGGGCCTGACGGACTCGGCCAGATTCCAGCTCCAGGACTATCGCGACATTGACGGTACGTTCGACCGCATCGTCTCGGTCGGCATGTTCGAACATGTCGGGGCAAGGTTCTACGACGCCTACTTTCAGCGCTGCGCCGAATTGCTGAGCGAGGACGGCGTCATGCTGCTGCACGCGATCGGCCGTTCGCAGGGCCCGGACTCGACCAATCCCTGGATCGCCAAGTACATCTTCCCCGGCGGCTACATCCCCGCCCTCTCGGAGGTGCTGCCGGCGATCGAGCGAGCGGGCCTCCTGGTCTGCGACATCGAGATTCTGCGCCTGCACTACGCCGAGACGCTGAAGGCCTGGCGAGAGCGCTTCATGGCGCGGCGCGAGGAGGCGGTGCAGCTCTACGACGAGCGCTTCGCCCTGATGTGGGAGTTCTATCTGGCGGCCTGCGAGATGACGTTCCGCAAGCAGGCCATGATGAACTTCCAGATCCAGCTTACCCGTCGCCAGGGTGTGGTGCCGATAACCCGCGACTACATCCAGCGGGAGGAAGCCCGGCTGCGGGCGCGTGAGGGCTCGGCCATGCCCAGGCTCAAGCTGGCTGGTGAATAGACCCTGGTCCTAAAGCGCGATGCGATTAGGATGAATCGTCATCGCGCTTTAGGTTGTTGTTTAAGCATGATCTTTTCGGAAAACCGCTGCGCACTTTTCCGGATCATGCTTTAGTGACGCAAGGTCGACATCAGGGAGGTCCGGAAAGCGGCCCTTAGCGCCAGTTGCGCGCGCAGCTGCAGCAGGATCTCGGGTGCGACCGGCTGGCGACGGACGTCAGGCCGTTCCGCGTGCTCCATGGCCGCGATCAGCCCGGACAGCCAAAGCCGGCTGCCAGCCTCGCTTCGCCAGTTCTGGTGCTGCCGTTCTGGCTGCATCGCTCGCCTCATGTCTCTGTTGGCGCGGAAATGGACAATCCCCGGCCGGCCTGGCTGTTCCGCATGATCCCCGAAAGAATCCGGGGAGATGTGATCTGCTTCACATAAGTCTGGTCAGGGCTGTCTTAGACCGTCACCATGAGCAAAGAGACCCGAACCTCATTGGACGTGCCGGACGACCTCCGTACCGATTATGCCCTGATCGTCACCGGCGTCGGGGCCGCCTTGGTTGCGCTGGTCTACCTCCTGCTGGTCTGAACCGAACCGGCCGCGGCCAGCGTGCGTCATTTCGCGCGCTCTCCATACGTCTGCGCGCCCGTCGATAGGGTTCATGGGTTCCGGTATTTTTCGATGGCGCGGCCGCTTCCGCCGCGCGAGGTCCGCGGAAATCCGTCAAGCGCGGCGCATGCTGCGACCGCTAATCATCCACCATTTTAACTGAGCGGTTGATAGCGGTCAGCTTTTGCTTCCGCTTTCGCCTGCGGCGGCGCTTTATCCCGGCCCCGCATCTGCCCAAGAAAATTGCTAAGCACGTCCGACCATGGCCCTGACTGATTCGAACGTTCTCAAACTCGCGCCCGATGCCGGGACTCCCGCCTATCGGAGCGCGCCGCATAATATCGAGGCGGAACAGAGCCTTCTGGGCGCGATCCTGGTCAACAACGACGCCTTCTACCGCGTCTCCGACTTCCTGGAGGCGAAGCATTTCTTCGAGCCGCTACACCAGACGATCTTCGAGACCGCCGGCAGCCTGATCCGGATGGGCAAGATCGCGACGCCCGTCACGCTGAAGACGTTCCTGCCCGCCGATACCGATGTCGGCGGCATGACCATCGGACAATATCTGGCGCGGCTCGCCGCCGAAGCCACCACCATCATCAACGCCCAGGACTATGGCCGCACCGTCTACGACCTGTCGTTGCGGCGCGACCTGATCGGCATCGGCGAGGACATGGTCAACGTCGCCTACGACGCACCGGTCGACTTCCAGCCACGGGCGCAGATCGAGGACGCCGAGCGCAAGCTTTATGAACTCGCCGAATCCGGCCGCTATGACGGCGGCTTCCAGAAATTCTCGCAGGCGCTGACGGTCGCGGTCGATCTCGCGGCAAAGGCGTTCCAGCGCGACGGAAAGCTGTCGGGCATCTCGACGGGCCTGCGCGACCTCGACACCAAGATGGGCGGCCTGCAGCACTCCGACCTCATCATCGTCGCCGGACGTCCCGGCATGGGCAAGACCTCGCTGGCGACCAACATCGCCTACAACGTCGCGCAAGCCTATGTTCCGGAGCTGCAGGCCGACGGCACCATGAAGGCCGCCAATGGCGGCGTGATCGGCTTCTTCTCCTGCGAAATGTCGGCCGACCAGCTCGCCACGCGTATCGTGGCCGAGCGCACCGGCATTCCCTCCTCCCACATCCGGCGCGGCGGCATCTCGGAAGCCGATTTCGAGAAGATCCGACAGGTCTCGATCGAGCTGCAGTCGCTGCCCTTCTACGTCGACGCCACCGGCGGCCTCTCGATCGCGCAGCTGATGGCGCGCGCGCGCCGGCTCAAGCGCCAGAAGGGCCTCGACCTCCTCGTGATCGACTACATCCAGCTTCTGTCCGGCTCCAGCAAGCGCGCCAACGACAGCCGCGTGCAGGAAATCACGGAGATCACGACCAGCCTCAAGGCGCTGGCCAAGGAGCTCAACGTCCCCGTCATCGCGCTGTCGCAGCTCTCGCGTCAGGTCGAATCGCGCGACGACAAGCGGCCACAGCTCTCGGACCTGCGCGAATCCGGTTCGATCGAGCAGGACGCCGACGTCGTGCTGTTCGTGTTCCGCGAGGAATATTACCTCGCCATGAAGGAGCCGCGTCCCGGTACCGAGGAACACGCCAAATGGCAGGCCGACATGGAACGCACGGTGGGCCGGGCCGAAGTCATCATCGGCAAGCAGCGCCACGGCCCGACCGGCACGGTCGAGCTGCACTTCGATTCCTCGGTCACGCGCTTCGGCGACCTCGCGCATGACGGCCAGCTGCCGGATCGCAGCGACTACTAGATTGTTCCCTGGGTTGAACCGGACCTGCCTCTTGCGTAAAACGGCGCCATGACAATGGCGTCCGACCCGAAAACGATCCCGCAATCCGGTCTTCCCTCCGCAGAGGCCAATCAGGCTGCCGCGCTCGCGGCCTATGGCGGCGTGCTGACCGTCGATCTCGATGCCATCATCGCCAATTGGCGCAAGCTCGAGAAGACGGCGGTGCCGGCCGAATGCTCGGCGGTGATCAAGGCCGACGCCTATGGCTGCGGCGCCGAGCAGGTGTCACGGGCGCTGAGCAAAGCGGGCTGCAGGACCTTCTTCGTCGCCACCCTCGAGGAGGCGCGCAAGGTGCGCGCGGCCGTTCCGGAGCCCACGATCTACGTGCTCGGAGGCTATTTCCAGAACACCGGCGAGCACTACGCCAAGATCAATTGCCGTCCGGTGATCGGCGATCTGAACGAGCTAGCCGAATGGGACGTATTCTGCCGCCGCAGCGGCTGGACCGGGGGCGCGGCTGTTCACATCGACACCGGCATGAACCGGCTCGGCCTGACGCTTGCGGACGCGCAGGCCATCATCCCCCGCATCAACGCCGGCGATCACGGCATCACGCTGGTGATGAGCCATCTGGTCTCGGCCGAGCAGCTCAACAGCCCCATGAATGCCAAGCAGCTCGCGACCTTCCGCAGCATTGCAAGCGAGTTCTCGGGCGTCCCGGCGGCCCTCGCCAATTCCTCCGGCATCTTCCTCGGCGCGCCATTCCAGTTCGACCTGGTCCGACCGGGGGCTGCGCTCTACGGCGTCAACCCGACGCCGGAGGCCGACAATCCGATGCAGCCGGTGGTCGAGCTCAAGGCGCGCATCGTGCAGATCCGCAATGTCGAGCGCGGCGAGAGCGTCGGCTATGGCGGCACCTGGACTGCGCGGCGGCCGACGAAACTTGCGATCATCGCGGTCGGCTATGCCGACGGCTATTTCCGTGCCGCCAGCTCCAATGACGGCACCCGCGGCGCCGACGTCATCGTGGCCGGCAAGCGCTGCCCGATCGCAGGCCGCATCTCGATGGACCTCATCGCCATCGACATCACCGACCTGCCGCCGAACGCGGCGCGGCGCGGTCACATGGTGACGCTGCTCGGCGACGGCATCACCGTCGACGAGCTCGCGCACCATTTCGGCACGATCGGCTACGAGGTGCTCACCAGCCTCGGCCACCGCTATGCCCGCGTCTACAAAGGCGGCGATGTGGTGGAGCCGCTGGAACGGCCGGCGCTGCCGACGGGAGCCGAGCAGCCGCTCCCACCGCCGCCAATCGAGCAGCCCGCAAGCCCACCGCCTCTGCCGACCTGATCGACGCCGCTTCTCGCTTTCCGGGCCTGGCTCTGCGCCGCATCGCTTTCGCGCCGCGGCTTGTCCGCGACGCGAGATTGGCTGCCCTGCTTACTTCTTCCGACTGTCCAGCGCCGCCTTGCAGGTGTCGCTGAGCTGGTCGCGCTTGCCGTTGAGGCAGGCGACGACCCGGCCGCCGCCCGGCGCGATGCCGGCGCAGAATTTGTCGTAGTCCGCCTTGCACGCACCGCGCGGATCGGACGATTGTGCCGATGCGCCTCCGGAGAACGCGACGACGAGTGCGATGGCAACAAAGCTCAATTTGGACATTGTATCTCCGGTGACGGAAGGCAGGAGCCGGTAGCTCTACATGAAGATCGCGACATTCAACATCAACAACATCAACCGCCGCCTGCCCAATCTGTTGGCATGGATGCGCGTCGCAAAGCCCGATGTCGTCGCGCTTCAAGAGTTGAAGGCAAGTGATGGCGAATTTCCGGCGGCTGCGATCGAAAAGGCCGGCTACGGCGCGGTCTGGTGTGGACAGAAGACATGGAACGGCGTCGCCATCCTGGCCCGCAATGCCGAGCCCATTCTCACCCGCGACCGCTTGCCGGGAAAGCCTGGCGATCTCGAAGCCCGCTACATCGAAGCCGCCGTGCGCGGCATCATCGTCACCAGCATCTACCTGCCCAACGGCAATCCGCAGCCGGGGCCGAAATTCGACTACAAGCTCGACTGGTTCGCGCGGCTCAAGCGCCACGCCAAGACGTTCATCAAGCAGGATCTGCCCGTCGTGCTCGCCGGCGACTACAACGTGGCGCCAACCGAGATCGACATCTACCCGACGCGCTCGTGGGACAAGGATGCGCTGATCCAGCCGAAGAGCCGCGCGGCCTTTGCATCGCTGGTCGAACAAGGCTGGTGCGACGCGATCCGCGAGCTACACCCGGGCGAGCGCATCTACACGTTCTGGGACTACAAGCGAAACCGCTGGCCGCGCGACGCAGGGCTGCGGCTCGATCATCTCCTGCTCAGCCCTGCCCTCGCCCCGCGCCTGGCAAAAGCCGGCGTCGACAGGAAGATCCGCGCCGAGGATGGCGCGAGCGATCACGCGCCGGCATGGGTGGTGCTGCGGTGACCCTCACCACAACTTCCTGCCGTCGATGACGTTCACAGGCACCGCATCCAGATCGAAATCGTCGAGCAAGCACGCATTGACGGCGTCGCCGGCAGCGAGAGCTCTTCAGACTGCCCCGTCATCCGGAATGTTGAGAAGAGTTCCACAGGCCTTGCAATGCACCGCATCGGCGTCATGCCTCTGGAGCCCGCAAGCCGGACACGGAAATCGCACCTTGTTGGGACTGAGGAGCGCGCGGGCGAGATTGAAGAACAGCGTTACGCCGAAGATCATGATCACGACGGTTATCAAACGACCGACCGTGCCCGACAGGGTAATGTCGCCAAAGCCGGTCGTCGTCAGTGCCGTGACGGTGAAATACAGGGCATCGGCATAGTTCCGGATCTCGTCGTTGCGAAACTTCTGAGTCTCGTAAACGATCCCGGTCATGACGAATATGAAGACTGCCAGGTTCGTGACGGCGAAGATGACGTCTTCGTTGCGACGAAAGAACGGAGAATCGATGCGCAACCTCACCAGCATCTGGTAGTCACGTAGCAGCCCCAAGGTTCGCAGGATCCGGAGAAAACCGCCCGCCTCGCCGGCAAGCGGCGCCAGGAAGGATACGATCGCAACCATGTCGGCCCACGTTGCGATTTCGGTGAATTTTCGAAACGGATGCCGATCGACGAGGAGCCGAGCCGAGAAGTCGGCAAGCAGCATGACGCCGAACAGGACATCGAGCGTTTCAATGATCTCACTTGGCTGCAGGAATGAGGTTGCGATGATGAACAGCACCGTCACGATGTCGAAGGCGAGCAGCGCATAGCGGAAGCGCACGCCGCTGGACGTTGCGCCCTCGTAAAGGCGGCGGACGCTGCTTCTGAGAGACGTGAGGGTCACGGCATCATGATCACGGTTTGCATGGATGATGGCAACTCGCACGGCGCGCCGCAAGATCAGACCGAAATTCAGCCACTCCGTGGCCAAAGAGAGCGAAATTGATCTCCATGCTCCGTGACGGCGTGTCGCCGCGACGCACGATTGTCGCTGCGAAGCCGCTTGCACCGAACGCCTCAGAGACGGAGCTCAGACCGGCATGCGCACGCGCAGCACAGGTTCCCTCGCCTGGCGCGGATCGCCGGTATCGCTGCCAGGGGCTAAACTCTCCCGATTCGTGGAGACTGTCTTGGCCTTTCTCTTCGTCCTCAGCGTCGGCCTCGTCGCCGGCACCATCTCAGGCATCGTCGGCACCGGCTCGTCGATCATGCTGATGCCGGTGCTGGTCTATGCCTATGGGCCGAAGGAGGCCGTGCCGATCATGGCCGTCGCCTCCGTGATGGCGAACTTCTCGCGGATCCTGGCCTGGTGGCGTGAGGTCGATTGGCGGGCCTGCGCGGCCTATTCGGTCACGGGCATTCCGGCTGCAGCGCTCGGTGCGCGGACCTTGCTGGCGCTGCCCTCGCACGTCGTCGATCTCACCATCGGTATCTTCCTGATCGCGATGGTGCCGGTGCGGCACTGGCTGGCGCGGCATGAGCTCAAGGCCAATCTCTGGCATCTGGCCGTCGGCGGCGCGATCATCGGCTATCTCACCGGCATCGTGGTCTCGACCGGCCCGCTCAGCGTGCCGCTGTTCCTGTTCTACGGCCTCAGCAAGGGCGCTTTCCTCGCCACCGAAGCGGCCTCATCGCTCGGCCTCTACTTCGCGAAATCAGTGACATTCGAGCGTTTCGGCGCGCTGACGGGCGACGTGTTCATGAAGGGCCTGATCGCCGGCTCCTCGCTGATGTCAGGTGCCTTCATCGCAAAACGCTTCGTGCTGCATCTGAGGCCGGACGTGTTCCGCCTGGTGATGGACGCGATCATGATCGCAGCCGGCCTCTCGATGCTCTGGAGCGCGGCTCAGCCGTAACACGGCGACGCTCAGGCGGCGAATTCCGGCGCGATCGATGGGCTCCCGGTGGTGCCGCTTCTCGGCGCCGCCGGCTGCCTGTGGAGCCATTGCAACAGGACCTCGAGCGGCTGCGGCCGCTGATAGAGGAAGCCCTGCCCGAACCTCACGCCCATATCACGCATGGCCTCGGCCTGCTCGGCGCGCTCGATGCCTTCTGCGACCAGGGTCAGCCCCAACGTGTCGGCGAGCGACGCGATCACTCCGACGATGGCCTTGTCCTCCGCGCTCTCGGGAATCTCCCGGATGAATGCCTTGTCGATCTTGACCTTGTCGAGCGGGAAGCGCCTGAGGTGAGCGAGCGAGCTGTAGCCGGTGCCGAAATCGTCGAGCGCGATCGTGGCGCCGAGGCGCCGCAGGCGATGCAGCGTCTCGGAGGCGCTGGCGATGTTGTTGATCAGCGATCCCTCGGTGATCTCGAGTTCGAGAGATGAGGCCGCAACGTCGAAGCGCGCACAGGTCGCGCGCAGCTCGGCGGCGAGCGAATGGTCGGCAAGCTCGGACGGCGGCAAATTGATCGCGATCCGGATCTGCGGCCTGCCGGCGGCGGCCAACCGTTGCAACGCCCGGCAGGCATCGGTCAGCACGTAGCGGGTCAGCCGCGCATTGTTGCCGCTGCGCTCGATCAGCGGCAGAAATTCGCCGGGGCCGATCACGCCATGCTCAGGATGCCGCCAGCGGATCAGCGCTTCCAGACCGACAACCTCGTGAGTCTCGAGATCGACCTGGCTCTGGTACCAAACCTCGAACTGCCCCTCGGCGAATCCGGTGGGAATGGCGAGCTCGAGGTCCCTGCGGCGGCGATAGTCGCGCTGAAGCGCCTCGTCCAGCACGGCGACCGTGCCGGGCGCCTTGCTCTTGGCATGATAGAGCGCGATGTCGGCGAGCGTCGGTAGATGCGACAGCTCCGGATCGTCGGCGCGGCGCACGGCAAGACCGATGCTCGCGCGCGGCACCACTAGCTTGTCGTGGAGGCGGATGGGCTCGGAGATGGCGTCCAGCACCTGCTGAGCGAATGCGTGCGCTGCCTGTTCGTGGCTCACCTCGGGACGAATGACGACGAACTCGTCGCCACCGAGCCGTGCAACCCAGTCCTCCGCTTCGACCGCGCTACGAAGACGCTCCGAAATCTGAACCAGGAACTTGTCGCCAGCGTCGTGACCGAAGGTGTCGTTGATGCCCTTGAAGTCGTCTAGATCGATGAAGCAAAACGCGACCAGCGTATCCGGCGAGCCTCCGTCCCGGCTTGCCACGGCCAGGCGCTCGGTCAGGGAGCGCCGGTTCGGCAGCCCCGTGAGCGGATCGTGCGTCGCCATGTGCCCGAGCCGATCCAGCGCGCCTGACGTCGTGTGCTGCATGGCGTTGAAGGCGCGCGCGAGCTGGCCGAATTCGTTCGAGGACGTGACGTCCGCCGGATAGGCCCGGCCATCCTGCTTGCTGCGCTGGATCGCCGACATCATGGCCGCCAGCGGCCGGCCGATGAAGATGTTGGCGGAGATCCGCATGGCGATCAGGGTCGCAAACGTTGCGAGCAGGCCGACCACCAGCAGCAGCACCAGGCGGCTGCCCGCATCCGCGTACAGCGTCGCGCGCGAATAAGCGATGGCGATGCGACCGGCCTGAACGGCCATGTTGCCATTGCTGTAGTGGATCGGGCGCGAGACTTCCGCGACCTGCTGGTCGTCGGGCCGGGCGACCACGCGGGCAATCGCGGCGCCGGTATCGTCATAGACGGCCGCCGCCGCGATGGTCTCGTCGTGCATGATCTCGTTGAGCACGCCCGTGACCTGGTCGTAACGCATCTTCCACAGCGGTTCGGCGATCAGCTCGGCCCGGCTCTCGGCGACCCGGACCATGCGGGCGTCGAGCTGCCTGACCTGCGACCAGAAGCTCGATGCCTCGACGCCGGCAGAGGCCAGCAGTTGCACCAGCAGCAGAACGGGCACGGTAGCCCAGATCATCGCGTGAACGACCGAGCGCAGGCGCGGCGGCGGCGCCTGCTGGTTGCGATCCGGATCGGTCATCGCCTCATCCTTGCGCATCAGTCCGCAACGCCTTCGGGAAGCGACAGTGACGAGATGAGCGCCTCGAGGGAGAAGTCATATTGGCCGCAGCGGCCGGCCTTCGCCCTGAACCGCGCAAAGTCGATCCGGTCGAACGCACGCATCCTGATGAGGTCGCCAACCGAGGCGAGGTTGTCGCGCGTGATCGCCGACGTCTTGACCTCGACGCGGGGGGAAACAGCTGCGAAATCGCAGCCATCGGCATAGTCGCGCAGGAGAACAATCGACCAGCCACCAAGCAGGAAATGCCCGCCGTCGGTCAGGAGCAGACGACCCGCCTTGATCTCGCGCAGCGCGTCCTCCGACCAGTTGAGACCCACCACCTGGATGTTTCGACCGGGCACAAGGCCGGCAGCGATGGCCGCGCGGAGCGCGCCGAGCGCCATCGGATCGTTTCCGGCCCATATGCCGGCGGGCCGGATTCCCTTGCGAGAAGCCCAGCCCAGATAATTCGCAGTGACCCGCTCGGCCTCCGACTGCGTCCAGTTGGCGAACAGCAGCCGGTCCACCACGACGTCGGGCGCGGCATCCACGGCCAGCTTGAGACCGGCGTTACGGGCAATCGAGGCCGGTGTGATCTCGTCGCCGCCGATTCCGAGAATGTGGATCTTGCCGTCGGGGCTCTGCGATTTCTCGGCACGCGCCACCCCGATCAGCGCGTTGGCCATCCGTGCACCCGCGGTCTGGAGATCGGTCGTGATGTCGCCGAGCCAGGTCTTGAGCTTTTCGCGCGGCGGTCCAAGGCGCGCCGCATCCTCGCCGATCAGCGTGTTCGAGAGCAGCAGCGTCTTGACGCCAGCGGCCTCGGCCGCCTCCAGGATCGGGACGGCGGCGGACTCCTCGTTCGACAGGATGAGGAAATCGGGCTTGTCGGGACGTGCCACCACGCCGAAGCCGAGCTCCTGCATGGTGCGGTAATTCCGCTCGCTGGTCAGCACCTCGACATGCGCGTCGAGCCTGCGGCCGGCCGCCTGCATGGTCTGCGCGACCATGTCCCAATAGACCTCGCCGGTCTTGCCGGGGTTGACGAAGACGATGTCGAGGGGCTTGGCAAGGCTCCCGCCGGCATACGCGAAAATGCTGCAGGCCATGCCCGCAGCGAGCAATATTCGTCGGAATCCCGGCATTTCCATTCCCACCCCGATCGGTTCCGAGGTTGGACCCGCGTCCGCTAATACTTCGCAAAATCAACCCCGCCACAGCGGCACAGAGCTAATGAACGGTATATCTATCGTGTCGGATTGAGATAATCGAAGCGCCGGCCATCAGGGCCGCCGTTCCGTGCTATCCAGCAGGTTGAAACCTCGACTCATCTGTCCCCCCATGGCCAAGAGCACCCTCTCCTTCGTCTGCCAGAACTGCGGCGCGGCCTATAACCGCTGGCAGGGCAAGTGCGAGTCCTGCGGCGAGTGGAATACACTCGCGGAAGAAGACACGAGCGGCAGCGTGCCGGTGTCGATCCGGTCCAAACGCAAGGGCCGGACGTTTGCGCTGGAGAGCCTTGCCGGGAAAAGCCCGGATGCTCCGCGCCTCTCCTCAGGCATGACCGAGCTCGACCGCGTCACCGGCGGCGGCTTCGTCCGCGGCTCGGTGCTGCTGGTCGGTGGCGATCCCGGGATCGGCAAGTCGACGCTACTGACGCAGGCGACCAGCCTGCTGGCGCGCGCCGGCCACCGCGTGGTCTACATCTCCGGCGAAGAGGCGGTCGCCCAGGTGCGCCTGCGCGCCGAGCGGCTCGGGCTGTCGGACGCGCCGGTCCAGCTCGCCGCCGAGACCTCGGTCGAGGACATCGTCTCGACGCTGTCGGAGGGCGCGGTGCCGCGGCTGATCGTGATCGACTCGATCCAGACCATGTGGACCGACACGGTGGAATCGGCGCCCGGCACGGTGACGCAGGTGCGCGCCTCGGCGCAGGCGCTGATCCGCTTTGCGAAGAAAACGGGGGCGGCCATCATCCTGGTCGGCCATGTCACCAAGGACGGCCAGATCGCAGGTCCCCGCGTGGTCGAGCACATGGTCGACGCGGTGATGTCGTTCGAGGGCGAAGGCTCGCAGCAATTCCGGATCCTGCGCGCCGTGAAGAATCGCTTCGGCCCGACCGACGAGATCGGCGTGTTCGAGATGACGGGCCTCGGGCTGCGCGAGGTCACCAACCCCTCGGAGCTGTTCCTGTCCGAGCGCGATCTCGGCACGCCCGGCACCGCAGTCTTTGCGGGCATCGAGGGCACAAGGCCCGTCCTGGTCGAATTGCAGGCGCTGGTGGCCCCGACCTCGCTGGGCACCCCGCGCCGCGCCGTGGTCGGCTGGGACCCGAGCCGGCTGTCGATGGTGCTGGCGGTGCTGGAGGCGCATTGCGGGGTCAAGCTGTCCGGCCACGACGTCTATCTGAACGTCGCCGGCGGCCTGCGCATCCACGAGCCCGCGGCCGACCTCGCCGCCGCTGCGGCGCTGGTGTCGTCGTTGGTTAATGCGCAGTTACCCACCGATGCCGTTTATTTCGGCGAGATCTCGCTCTCCGGCGTGGTGCGTCCGGTGGCGCAGACCCCGGCGCGGCTGAAGGAGGCGGCAAAACTCGGCTTCCAGCGCGCCGTGCTGCCCGAATCGGCACGCGGCGAGACCAGCGGCGATGCCGGATTGTCGCTGAATGCGGTGAACAGCCTGACAACATTGGTGGCCGAGATCGCCGCCCGCGGCTCCCGCCGAGGCGAATCGAACGCCCCGGCAGAGAAAAATGCCACACCGGCAAGATTCCGCCGCGGAGAGGGTTAGGTGGAGGTGACGTCCCCGGCCCCCGCCGCTATACAGCCGTCACAAAAGCAGCATGGGATTGCGTGGTTGCGGCCTTGCCGGGAACGCCGTCTGCCCCTCTTTTAAGGCAGCGGCCAAACACCGATTCGCTGAGCACCTTTGAGAGTACGAGCGGACCAGACCAGCCGATGCCAGTAACACTCCTCGACCTGATCCTGCTCGGTGTGATGCTGATCTCGGGCCTGCTCGCGATGGTCCGCGGCTTCATGCGCGAAATCCTGTCGATTGCGGCCTGGGGCGCGGCGGCGATCGTGACTTTGTACTCGTTCTCGAAACTGCTGCCGACCGCCAAGACCTATTTCAACAACGACACGGTCGCGAGCGTGGTCGTCGTCGCCGGCGTGTTCGTGGGCACCCTCGTCGTGGTCTCCGTGATCACGGTCCGGATCTCCGACATGATCCTGGATTCGCGGATCGGCGCGCTGGACCGCACCCTCGGCTTCCTGTTTGGCCTGGCTCGCGGGCTTTTGATCGTCGTGGTCGCTTTCCTGTTCTTCACCTGGCTGGTCCCGGACAAGCAGCGTCCGGACTGGGTCACGGGGGCCAAGTCCCGCGTGGTGCTCCAGGGAACCGGGGACTGGTTGATGGCCCTCTTGCCTGACGACCCCGAGAACACCATCTTGAAGAGATTCAAGAAAAACAAACCAGATGATGATCAAGCTGAATCCGAGCAGCAGCCTTCGGGCAGTGGCGACGGATACAGTAAACCTGCTCGTGACAGCCTGAAAAAGCTGATCGAGAAACCTGCGGCGCGTTGATTGAGCCCTAGAGAGAGGCGCGGACGAGATGCGACACCCTGACCAGGACGCCCAACTTGATCTCGATCCCGACGCCGGTCCCGGCCCGGCCGCGCTGGAGCTTCAGGACGATCTGGAGGGGGACACGCTGCGCGAGGAATGCGGCGTGTTCGGCATCTACGGTCACCCCGATGCGGCCGCCATCACCGCGCTCGGCCTTCACGCCCTTCAGCACCGCGGCCAGGAAGCGGCCGGCATCGTCTCCTACGACGGCAGCCGCTTTCACTCGGAACGCCGCCTCGGCCTCGTCGGCGACACCTTCTCCCGCCGCGAGGTGATCGACCGCCTGCCCGGCAATGTCGCGGTCGGCCATGTCCGCTATTCCACCACCGGCGCCACGATCCTGCGCAACGTGCAGCCGCTGTTCGCCGAGCTCAATGCCGGCGGCCTCGCCGTCGCGCATAACGGCAATCTCACCAACGGCCTGACGCTGCGCCGCGAGCTGGTGCGGCACGGCGCGATGATGCAGTCGACCACCGACACCGAGGTGATCCTGCACCTGGTCGCGCGCTCCAAGCGCGCCCGCTTCATCGAGCGCTATATCGACGCGCTGCGCGAGATCGAAGGCGCCTATGCGCTGGTCTCGCTGACCAACAAGAAGCTGGTCGGCGCGCGCGATCCGCGCGGCATCCGCCCGCTGGTGCTCGGCGATCTCGACGGCTGTCCGATCCTGACCTCGGAGACCTGCGCGCTCGACATCATCGGCGCGCGCTTCGTCCGCGACATCGAGCCCGGCGAAGTCATCGTGTTCGACGAGAACGGCCAGGACATCCACAAGCCGTTCCCGCCGATGGCACCGCGTCCCTGCATCTTCGAATACATCTACTTCTCCCGGCCGGACTCCATCGTCCACGGCCGTTCGGTCTACGAAGTGCGCAAGGCCTTCGGTGCGCAGCTCGCGCGCGAGAGCCACGTGCCGATCGATGTCGTCGTTCCGGTGCCGGATTCCGGCGTGCCCGCTGCGGTCGGCTACAGCCAGCATTCCGGCGTTCCGTTCGAGCTCGGCATCATCCGCAACCATTATGTCGGCCGCACCTTCATCCAGCCGACGCAGGCGATCCGCGAATCCGGCGTGCGCATGAAGCATTCGGCCAACCGCGCCGCGATCGAAGGCAAGCGCATCATCCTGATCGACGACTCCCTGGTGCGCGGCACCACCTCGAAGAAGATCGTGCGCATGATGCGCGATGCCGGCGCCAAGGAAGTCCATTTCCGCCTCGCCTCGCCCCCGATCCTCTATCCCGATTATTACGGCATCGACCTGCCCGACCGCGGCGGCCTGCTCGCAGCGACGCATTCGCTGGAGGAGATGCGCGAGATCATCGGCGCCGACTCGCTCGCCTTCCTGTCGATCGACGGCATGTACCGTGCCATGGGCGAGCCCGGCCGCGACCCCGCCAACCCGAAATTCTCGGACCACTGCTTCACCGGCGCCTATCCGACCCATCTCACCGACCAGACCCAGACCGAGCCACAACCACGGCAATTGTCGTTGCTGGCTGAGGCGAGCTGACACCAATGGCGTCATCCCGGGGCGATGCGAAGCATCGAGCCCGGGATCTCGAGATTCCGGGTTCGGTCCTGCGGACCGCGCCGGAATGACGGGATCATGGGGGCTTGTCCCGGCCATCCACGGCTGTAAAACCCCGCCATGACAAAACCCCTCGCTGATCGCATCGCTCTCGTCACCGGCGCCTCGCGCGGCATCGGCTTCGCCACCGCAATTGCGCTGGCGAAGGCCGGCGCGCATATCGTTGCGGTGGCGCGCACGCAGGGCGGGCTGGAAGAGCTCGATGACGAGATCCGAAAAGTCGGCGGCAGCGCCACTTTGGTGCCGCTCAACCTCACCGATTCCGACGGCATCGCGCGGCTGGGCGCTGGCCTGCACGAGCGCTACGGCAAGCTCGACATCCTCGTCGGCAATGCCGGCGTGCTCGGCCCCTCCTCGCCGCTCGGCCATATCGAGCTGAAGGCCTTCAACGACGTGATGGCGGTCAACGTCTCCGCGAACTTCCAGCTGATCCGCTGCATGGAGCCGCTGCTGAGGCAGTCCGACGCCGGCCGCGCCGTGTTCGTCACCTCCGGCGCCGCCAACAAGGCGACCGCCTATGTCGGCCCCTACGCCGCGTCCAAGGCCGCGCTGGAAACGCTGGCCCGCGCCTGGGCGCAGGAGACGGCGAATACGAAGCTGCGCGTCAATCTGTTCAACCCCGGCCCGGTCCGCACGCGCATGCGCGCCACCCTGATGCCGGGCGAGGATCCCGCGACGCTCGACACGCCCGGACAGGTCGCCGAATTCATCGTGCCGATGTGCGCGCCTGACTGGACCGAGACCGGCAAGTTCTACGACTACAAGTCCCGCACCCTGATGAGCTTCCGCGCGCCGGCCTGACTGACACCATGGCGATTGACGCCAAGGGTAACGTCTATACCGCCGAGGCCGATACCGGAAAGCGCATCCGGAAATTCAAGCTGACATCGGCCGCGCTCAAATAGCGCCTCAACGCATCTTGCCCAATAGTTAACCGCCGGATGACGCTAAGACGCAGCGTCATCCGGCTTTAGGTGCATTGCCGCCGGCCGCGGGACAGGTTAGAGCCATCAGCCGGAAACAAGGCTCCGGAAGAGAGCCGTCCGCATATTTGACATTGGAGGAGACCTTTCATGACGACGACGTTCGCACGCCGCTCCGCGGCGCTTCTTGCTTGCGCCGCTTTCGGTTTTGCCACATCCGCCTACGCCCAGGACAAGACCGTCAAGATCGGCGTGCTCAACGACATGTCGAGCCTCTACGCCGACATCGGCGGCCCGAATTCGGTCGCGGCGGTGAAGATGGCGGTCGAAGACTCCGGCCTCAAGGCCAAGGGCTGGACCATCGAGGTCCTCTCCGGCGACCACCAGAACAAGCCCGACATCGGCGTCAACATTGCCCGGCAATGGATCGACGCCGACAAGGTCGACGCCATCGCGGACACGCCGAGTTCCGGCGTTGCGCTCGCGGTGAGCAACCTCGTCAAGGAAAAGAACGCGGTGCTGCTCAATTCGGGCGCGGCCACCGCCGACCTCACCGGCAAGGCCTGCACGCCCAACACCGTCTCCTTCACTTACGATACCTACATGCTCGCCAACGGCACCGGCAAGGCGCTGACCAAGGCGGGCGGCGATAGCTGGTTCTTCCTCACCGCGGACTATGCCTTCGGCCATGCTCTGGAGCGTGATACCGGCGCGGTCGTCACCGCCACCGGCGGCAAGGTGCTCGGCGGCGTCAAGCACCCGCTGAACACGGCGGACTTCTCCTCCTTCCTGCTCCAGGCGCAATCCTCCAAGGCCAAGATCATCGGCCTCGCCAATGCGGGCGGCGACACCACCAACGCGATCAAGCAGGCCGCCGAATTTGGCATTGTCCAGGGCGGTCAGAAGCTCGCCGCCCTGCTGCTGTTCATCAACGACGTACACTCGCTGGGCTTGAAGACCGCGCAGGGCCTGACCTTCACCGAGTCCTTCTATTGGGACCTCAACGACCAGACGCGCGAATGGTCGAAGCGCTTCCAGAAGGTCTCGCCCAAGGGCTCGATGCCCTCGATGACGGTTGCGGGCCTCTATGCCGAGATCCTGCATTACCTGAAGGCGATGGACGCGCTCGGCAGCAATCCGCATGACGGCGCCAAGGTCGTCGCCAAGATGAAGGAGCTGCCGACCGACGATCCGCTGTTCGGCAAGGGACCGCTGCGCGCCGACGGCCGCCGCCTCATCCCGGCCTATCTGTTCGAGGTGAAGAAGCCCGAGGAGTCGAAGGGCCCGTGGGACTATTACAAGCTGGTCGCCACCATCGCGCCTGAAGACGCGGCCAAGCCGCTCAAGGACAGCGACTGCCCGCTGGTGAAGAAGTGACCACGTAGCGGTTACGCGACGTCACACACGTCATGCCCGGGCTCGTCCCGGGCATTGGCGTTTCAGGCAGTCTCCGTCGCCGCGAGCGACCGCACCGCGCCGGACTGGCGCAGCGCCCTGCGCTGTCGCCTCGCCGGAGCCGTCGCTCACGACGGCCGCTTGCGCTTGTGCGCGAAAGGATTGGCCTTCTCGCGAAGAGTGATGCGCACCGGCGTGCCCGGGAGATCGAAGGTCTCGCGCATGGAGTTGGTGAGGTAGCGCAAGTAGGATTGCGGCACCGCGTCCGCACGCGAGCAGAACAGCACGAAGCTCGGCGGGCGCGCCTTGTTCTGCGTGATGTAGTTCAGCTTCAGCCTGCGGCCGGACACCGCCGGCGGCGGATTGGCCTGGATCGCCTGCTCGAACCAGCGATTGAGCGCGGCCGTCGGCACGCGCCTGTTCCAGACCGCGTAGGCGTCCTGGATCGCCTGCATCAGGCGGTCGATGCCCTCGCCCATCAGGCCTGAGACGGCGACGATCGGCACGCCCTTGAGCTGCGGCAGCCAATGGTCGGCATCGCGGCGCAGGCCCGAGATGGCGCCGCCGCCCTTGGTCTCCATCAGGTCCCATTTGTTGACGGCGAGCACGACCGCCCTGCCCTCGCGCTCAATGAGATCGGCGATGCGCAGGTCCTGCTCCTCGAAGCGGTTCTGCGTGTCCATCATCAGCACGACGACCTCGGCAAAGCGCACCGCGCGCAACGCGTCCGCGACCGAGAGCTTCTCCAGCTTCTCCTCGATCCGCGAGCGCCGGCGCAGGCCTGCGGTGTCGAAGACGCGAAAATCGCGGCCCTTCCAGTTGATCTCGACCGCGATGGAATCGCGCGTGGTGCCGGCCTCCGGGCTCGTCAGCAGACGCTCCTCGCCGAGGAGATGATTGATCAGCGTCGACTTGCCGGCATTGGGCCGACCGACGATGGCGACCCGGATCGGACGCGTCGCGGCCTCCTCCTCCGAGAGCGGCGTATCGTCCTCGCCCTCGTCGTCCTCGTCGACGGGCTCCGGCATCAGCTTGGCCAGCGCGTCATAGAGCTCGCCCATGCCCTCGCCATGCTCGGCCGAAATCTGGATGGGATCGCCGAGGCCGAGCGCAAAGGCCTCCATCGCGCCGGCATCGCCATGCTTGCCCTCGCTCTTGTTGGCGATCAGCAGCACCGGCTTGTTGGCCTTGCGCGCGAAATCGGCGAAGGCGCGATCGGTGGGCGTGAGACCGATGCGGGCATCGACGACGAAGAACAGCGCGTCGGCTTGCGCGATCGCGGTTTCGGTCTGCTCCTGCATGCGCGCGGTCAGCGAGCCCTTGGCGCCCTCGTCGAGGCCGGCGGTATCGATGATGGTGAACTGGAGGTCGCCGAGCCTGGCCTCGCCTTCGCGGCGGTCGCGGGTGACGCCCGGCAGGTCATCGACAAGCGCGAGCTTCTGTCCAACCAGGCGGTTGAACAGCGTCGATTTGCCGACATTGGGCCGGCCGATGATGGCGATTGTGAAGGACATCGGTCATTCGTGCGCTGCCGGGGCTGCGCCTGTCAATGCAATGAGACTATCAAAGCGCGATGCGGCTGGAATGAATCCTCATCACGCTTCAGGTTTGTTGTTTGAGCATGATCTTCTTGGAAAACCGCTTCGCACTTTGCGCTAACGCGGCCCTCCGGGTCCTGATCATGGTCTATCGCGAGAAGCTGCCACTCGGCAGCGGCGCCGGGAAAGCGCTCTGCGATTGCTGCTGGGTGGTCTGGGCAGGTTGCGCCTGCTGGACAGGCTGATCCGGCGGCGGTGCGGTGGTGCGCTTGCGGACGATCTTGTGCTTGGGCGGCGGAGCGGCGGTGGGTGGCGCAGCCTCCGGCTGGGCCTCGCCGTCGATCTCGCCGGCGGGCGCTTCAGCCGGCGCCACTGCGGCTGGCTGCCTCGTCTGCTTCGCCTTGGCACCCTTCGCTGGCCTGGCGGGTTCAGGCGGGGGCTCCGCGGGCAGAGCCGCGACGGCAGGCGCGTTCGGATCGGGCTGCTGCTGCGTGCCCTTGTACAGCTCCTTCGGCACGCCCTGCTCGAGGCCCGGCACGCCCTCCGGGAAGACCGGCTTGCGGTCGCCCGGCAGCTTCTTCTTGGTGTCGAGGAAGTCGAGCATATCGCTTGGATCGAAGCTGGAGCAGCCGCCCAGAACGCCCGTGAGGGCGATCAGGACGGCGGCTGCGATCAAGCGTGGCGTGCGGCGCATCTTGTGTCTCGTCTCAAGTCAGAGGGCCGTCGTCAGCTCTTGGCGACGGGCGGCAGCAGGGCCTGGAGCGCCTCGGCGCGCGAGCGCAGGCCGGGCGGCGTTTCGCCGTCTCCGTCAATTGCGTCGAGCCATTTGCGGGCTGCGGTCAAGTCGTTGTTGCGCCAGGCCGATAGTGCCAGCATCTCACGGGCGCTGTGGCGGAAGGTCGATTTCGGCGCGGCGGAGGGCTCCAGCCGCTGCTGCATGTCGGCGTAGCTGGCGCTGTCGAGCAGCAGGCCGGCGGCGCGGATCTTCGCCAGGTCCTGCCACTCCCCACCGACGCTGCGATCGGCGGCAATGTCGTCATACATCTTCGCGGCGGCCTTGGGATCGCGGCTGGCGGCCTGGGCGGCAGCACGCAGCCGCGCCAGTGTGCGATAGCCGGATGGAGCCGTGGCGGCGAGCTCGGTGAAGGCCTTCTCGGCGTCGGCGTGCTTGTCCTGCTCGGACAGCTCGACGGCCTTCTCGAAAGCGGCGCCGGCCTCAGCGGCCTTCTTGGCCTCCAGATATTGGTAGCCGCGCCAGCCACCGACGCCAGCCACGACCAGCACCATCAGGGCGATGAAGACAATCGAATACTTGTCCCACAGCTTCTTGAGCTGTTCGCGACGTACTTCCTCGTCGACTTCGTTAAATAATTCAGACACTTATGCTAATCCCATGCCCATCCGGGTGCGCGCGCCGAAGCGTCCGCGTCAGGAATCCCGTCCCCACTTGGCCGCGAGGTACCCTAACGATATGGCGGTGGCAAGGCAAAGCGAGCCCGATCAAGGCGTTAACCACCCGGGAGAGCCCCGCGTGGCCGCTGCCCGGCTCAAGCCCCCAGGAGCTCCCGCAGCTGCCGCTTCAGCACCTTGCCGTTGGCATTGCGCGGCAACGGGTCTGCCGTGATCGCCATGGTTTCGGGAACCTTGTAGTCCGACAGCCGTTCCGCGCACCAGGCCCGCAACTCGGTGTCCGCGACCGGACTGCGCGTCACCACGACCGCGTGGACGCGCTCGCCCAGCACGGGGCACGCCTTGGCAATGATCGCGCTCTCGACCACGGCGGGATGCCCCGCCAGCACGGATTCGACCTCGGCCGAATAGATCTTCAGGCCGCCACGGTTGATCATGTCCTTTTGCCGGTCGAACACGCGGACAAAACCTTCCGCATCGACGGAGCCGAGATCGCCGGAGTGCCAGAACCCGCTGGTGAAGCTTTCGGCCGTGGCTTTGGGATTGTTCCAATAGCCCTTGATGACGGAGGCGCTCTGGATCCAGAGCTCGCCGATCTCGCCAGGAGGAAGCTCCCGTCCGTCCGATCCCATCGCAATGATGCGCGCGCCGGGACACGGCAGGCCGACGCTGTCGATGTAGCTCGCCGTCAATTCGCCCGGCATGATCGTCGACGGCGACGTCGTCTCGGTCGCGCCGTAGCAGTTCATCAGCTTCAGGCCGGGAATCTTCGTCTTGAGCTTCTCGATGGTCGCGACCGGCATCGGCGCGCCGCCAAAGCCGCCGATGCGCCAGCTCGACAGATCATAGCTGTCGAAATCGGGCTGGAGCAGGCAGAGATTGTACATCGCCGGCACCATCACCGTGTAGGTGACGCGCTCGCGCGCGGCGAGCTTGAGGTAATCGGCCGCCTTGAATTCGGGCATGATGATCAGCGCGCCGCCGCAGCGGATCATCGTCGTGATGTTGGCGACGACGCCGGTGACATGGCCGAGCGGCACCGCCGCGATGGAACGGTCAGCCTCTGTCAATTGCAGACATGAGACGAAGACCATCGAGGAATGAACGATGTTGCAATGGGCCAGCATCGCGCCCTTCGGCTTTCCCGTCGTCCCCGAGGTGTAGAGGATCATCGCGGTGTCCTCCTCGCCCACCTCGACCGGGGCAGACGCCGGCGGGTTGTCGGCGAGCACCGCGAAACGCGACCGACCCGGATCGTCGTCGACGACGATGCGATGGATGACATCGGGCACATCCTGCGCATCCGGCAGCCGCTCGGCGAGCGCCGCTTCGTGGATCAGGATCTTTGCGCCGCAATCGGTCAGCACATAGGCGATTTCCGGCTTCTGTTGGCGCGTGCCGAGCAGCACCGTCACCAGCCCCTCATGCGCGGCGGCGAACAGCAGCAGGGGAAACTCGATGCGGTTGCCGAGCAGGATCGCGACACGATCGCCACGCTGCAATCCGAGCCTGCGAAATCCCGCTGCAATCCGTGCGGCCTGCTCCACGGCCTGCTGCCAGCTCAGGCGGACATTCCCCGCGATCAGCGCTTCACCGTCGGTGTTGCGGGCGCAGGCTTCCGCGATCATCGCCCACAGGCTCGCCGGCCGATCCCGGAAGGCGGGCACGACCCGATCGCCAAAGCGCGCCTCGTACCGCATTGGCGGGATCTGCGAATGCGACCAATCCATCGAAGGGCCCTCGGCTTGTTGCTCTTACTAGCTTCCGCGCATGGACATCGGGGTCTCGTCTTGTGCTGACCGGCTAGACGCCGATGACGGGAACACCGATCACGACCGGATGGAATGCGAACGCCAGCGCCACATAGGCGACGATGCCGACCGCAACTGCGATCAGATCGTTGGTGATGCCGCCGACCGGAATCGGCGGGCCGCCGGCGTCGGTGCGATGCTTGAGCGAAATACGGTCATACACCGCCCAGCCCAGGAACGAGCCGAACAGGATGATCGAGCCGAGATCGCCGTTGGCGAGCAGATGCGCCGCCGCCCACAGCTTGATGCCGGCCAGCATCGGATGCTTCAGCGTCGCATAGATGCGGCCCCGCAGATATGAAGCCACCACCAGGACGACCGCGGGCAGCATCAATGCGAGCGCGATGTGCTTCATGGCCTTCGGCGGATACCAGACGTCGATCCAGCCGGTGGCGCGATAGTGGGCAAAGCCCCAGATGATCAACGCAAGCCCCGCCAGCGAGACCAGCGAATAGAGGATCTTGTAGGACCCCTCGCCCAGCCTCGCGATCGCCTGGGCGCGCATCTCGCGTTTGGTGGTGAACACATGCGCCGCAAAAAACAGCGCAAGCCCCAGGATCATGACCAGCAGACCCACGGCATCCTCCCCTTTTGGCCACAGCCCCCACCTCTGAGGTATCATCGATTGGCCGCCGCTCGCAACTCGTGTCCCTCATGGTGAGAGCCGCGAAAGTGCCGTGTCGATGAGGGATGGAGGAGTCCTCGCGGTTACTTGCCCAGCTCGCGATTGTCGACATAGCGGATCGCGATCGGCCTGCCCGCCAGCGCGCCGCCAAAGCCGCTGGTGAATTTCAGCGGCAGGCAGGCCTTCAACGATGCGTTGATGGCATTGAGATAGGTCGCGCGGGTGTCGGCGGGGACGCCCGCGGTCGCAAATGTCATGCGCGGCGGGCCGATCAGACCGCCCGATCGGTTGAGGCTGAACCGCACCGACATCTGCATGCCCGCCCGCGCATGGTCAGCGGGGGGAGGTGACCAACACGAACGCAATTCAGCGAAGAGGTCGCCGATCGTATCAAGTTCATGATCGGGCCGCCGGTACTTCGCAATGTCGGCTTGCGATGGAACGCTCTCGACCGTGAGCTGGAGAGTCTCGCCGAATGGAAATGGAATTTCGGTGATGCAAGGTCCCTGAAAAGGCCCGCCGCAAGGCTCATACGAGAACGGCTCCTCTTCGAGAGGGCGGCGCCACGCATCGGCCGATGCCGGCAGGATTGTCACAAGGAGGAGTACAAGGAGAGAGCGCCACATGACCACGAAACCACAGTACCCATCCCGATGGAAAGTGGCACTGGCCGCGCGCGTATCAAGCCTGCGCTCGTTCACATACGCGTTCAAATCCGCTCTTGGATGCCCGGGTCAAGCCGGGGCATGACAGCGGAGGGTATGGCTGCACAGCGGAGGGACGTGGCTACCCTACCCCTTCTTCTTGACGTCCTTGACGTTGCTGAACTCGATGCCCTCGGCGCGCTCCCTGGTATAGCCGAGATAGAATTCGTTCCGGGCGAGATACACGGGATCGCCGTCGACGTCGTCGGCGATGCTGGAGGTGTTGGCGGCGATGAAGGTGTCGAGCTTCTTGCGGTCCTCCGAGGAGACCCAGCGCGCCAGCTGAAATTCGCTGACCTCGAATTCGACCGGCAGCGAATATTCCGCCTCGAGCCGCGCCTTCAGCACGTCGAGCTGGAGCGCACCGACCACACCGACCAGCGCCGGCGCGCCGTCACGCGGGCGGAATACCTGCACCACGCCCTCTTCCGACATCTGCTGCAGCGCTTCCTTCAGCTTCTTCGCCTTCATCGCGTCGGTGAGACGGACGCGGCGGACGATTTCCGGAGCGAAGCTCGGCACGCCGACGAAGTTGAAATCTTCCCCTTCCGTCAGCGTATCGCCGATGCGCAGCGTGCCGTGGTTGGGAATGCCGACGACGTCGCCGGCGAAGGCTTCGTCCGCCACGGAGCGATCCTGCGCGAAGAAGAATTGCGGGCTCGACAGCGGCATGCTCTTGCCGGTGCGCACGAGCTTCGCCTTCATGCCGCGGCTGAGTTTGCCGGAGCACAGCCGCGCGAAGGCGATGCGGTCACGGTGGTTCGGATCCATGTTGGCCTGGATCTTGAACACGAAGGCGCTCATGCGCGGATCGGTGGCCTCGACCTTGCGCTGGTCGCTGTCCTGCGCACGCGGCTCGGGCGCGAACTTGCCGAGGCCTTCCAGGAGGTCGCCGACGCCGAAATTGCGCAGCGCGCTACCGAAATAAACCGGCGTCAGATGACCTTCGCGGAACGCCTCGAGCTCGAACGGCTTTGATGCCGCCGTGACAAGCTCGAGCTCGTCCTTCACGGCAGCGACGTCGAGATTGGCGTTGAGCTTGGCCAGCTCCTCAATCTCGATCTGCTGCGCCGCACCGGTCTTGGCGCCGCCGCCTTCGAGCAGGCGCACGCCGCCATTGACGACGTCATAGGTACCGAGGAAGTCGCGGCCGCGGCCGACCGGCCAAGTCATCGGCGTGGTGTCGAGCGCCAGCGTCTTCTCGATCTCGTCGAGCAGCTCGAAAACGTCGCGGCTCTCGCGGTCCATCTTGTTGATGAAGGTAATGATCGGAATGTCGCGCAGGCGACACACCTCGAACAGCTTCCGGGTGCGCGCCTCGATGCCCTTGGCGGCGTCGATCACCATCACGGCGGAATCGACCGCGGTGAGCGTGCGATAGGTGTCTTCCGAAAAGTCCTCGTGGCCCGGCGTGTCCAGGAGGTTGAACACGAGGCCTTCGAACTCGAAGGTCATCACCGAGGTCACGACCGAGATGCCGCGTTCGCGCTCGATCTTCATCCAGTCGGAACGCGTATTGCGGCGCTCGCCCTTGGCCTTGACCTGGCCAGCGAGATTGATGGCGCCGCCGAACAGCAGCAGCTTCTCGGTCAGAGTGGTCTTGCCGGCGTCAGGGTGGGAGATGATCGCAAAGGTCCGCCGCCGCGCCACTTCGGCGGCAAGCGGGGAACGGGCCGGCGATTCGGCTGTGGTGATGGCGATGTCGGACATGGCGGGAGCGTGTGGCAGGGAAAACGGGCCTGATCAAGCCTCATTTGGTGATTGCGGAGCCATTCGGCCAGCCCCATATCGGCTTTCGGGAAGGACGGCCTTCCGTTTCTCAGCACCTCAGCCGCGGGGACGACCCTGCCTTGAATGGAGGGTCGTCATGGCCTGGAGCATCCTGTTCGTCGCCGGTCTTCTCGAGATCACCTGGGCGATTGGCCTGAAATACACTGAGGGTTTTACCAGGCTTGTGCCGTCGGTGATCACCCTGGCGGCCATGGCCGGCAGCGTCATCCTGCTTGGACTTGCGCTCAAATCGCTCCCGGTCGGAACCGCCTATGCGGTCTGGACCGGCATCGGCGCGGTGGGCACTGCGACGCTCGGCATCGTCCTGTTCGGCGAGCCGGCAACGGCCTTACGCCTTGCCAGCATCGCCCTGATCGTCGCCGGGATTGCCGGACTGAAGCTCGTCACTTGACGAAGATCTCGACCAGCCACCAGGTCAGCGCCGCGACGATGGCCGAGGCCGGGATCGTGATCACCCAGGCATAGACGATCGAGCTTGCGACGTTCCAGCGCACCGCCGAGACGCGGCGGGCGGCGCCGACGCCGACGATGGCACCGGTGATGGTGTGGGTGGTCGAGACGGGAACTCCGAGATAGGTCGCCATGAACAGGGTCGCGGCGCCCCCCGTTTCGGCGCAAAAGCCCTGCATAGGCGTCAATTTCGTGATGCGCAGGCCCATGGTGCGGACGATGCGCCAGCCGCCCATCAGCGTGCCAAGCGCCATCGCCGCCTGGCAGGACAGAACCACCCAGAACGGCACCGAGAACTCGCCGCCGAGATGACCCTGCGAATACAGCAGCACCGCGATGATGCCCATGGTCTTCTGCGCGTCGTTGCCGCCATGGCCGAGCGAATAGAGCGAGGCGGAGGCGAATTGCAGGATGCGAAAGGCGCGATCGACCGCGAACGGCGTCGAGCGCACCGAGGCCCAGGACACGATCGCCACCAGCATCGTTGCGAGCAGGAAGCCGACCAGCGGCGACAGCACGATTGCCAGCACCGTCTTGGACAGGCCGCTCCATACCGCGGCCGAAATCCCCGCCTTGGCCATACCGCCGCCGACGAGGCCGCCGATCAACGCGTGCGACGACGAGGACGGGATGCCGAGCGCCCAGGTCACGAGGTTCCAGACGATCGCGCCGACGAGCGCTGCGAAGATCACCTGGGCGTCGACGACCGCGGGATCGATGATGCCGGTGCCGATGGTCTGCGCGACGTGCAGTCCGAACACCATGAAGGCGATGAAATTGAAGAAGGCGGCCCAGAACACCGCGAATTGCGGCCGCAGCACGCGGGTCGAGACGATGGTCGCGATCGAATTGGCGGCGTCGTGCAGGCCGTTCAGGAAGTCGAACAGCAGCGCGACGGCGATCAAGCCGACCAGGATGGGAAGACCCAACGCGGCATCCACGGCGGCCCTGCCCTACACTTGCTCGATGACGATGCTGTTGATCTCGTTCGCGACGTCGTCGAAGCGATCAGCCACTTTTTCGAGGTGGTCGTAGATCTCGACGCCGACGATGAAGTCCATGGCATTGCCGTCGCGATGCTTCAGGAACAGCTCCTTCATGCCGATGTCGTGGAGATCGTCGACCCGGCCCTCCAGCTTGCCGAGCTCTTCGGTGATGGCGGTCAGCATGGCGACGTTCGGGCCGATCGATTGCATCAGCGGCAGCGCACGCCCGACCAGATTGGCGCATTCGATCAGGAGCCCGCCGATCTCGCGCATGGGAGGCTCGAAAGTGCGGACCTCGAACAGCATGACCGCCTTGGCCGTCTGCTGCATCTGGTCGATGGCATCGTCCAGCGACGTGATGAGGTTCTTGATATCGCCGCGGTCGAACGGGGTGATGAAGGTGCGGCGCACCGCCGTCAGCACCTCACGGGTGATGTTGTCGGCATCGTTCTCGAACTGGTTGACGCGCTGGCAATAGACCGGCGTCTCCTCGCCCCCATTGAGCATGCCCTGGAGCGCGATCGCGCCCTGGATCACCGTCTGGGCGTGCCGGTCGAACAGATCGAAGAACCGTTCTTCCTTGGGCAGGAACGCACGAAACCAACGCATCATGGGAATAGGCTACCGGTTGGAAATGGTCAGGCCCGGAGGGGCTGTCATGAAACTGTCATAGACCATTTTCGATCCGCGCGCGTGTCATCTCACGCCCGCGGAGCCGGATCATCCACCGCTTTCATGCACTAATGAAATTGATGCAAGATCAATCGCTTAGAGTGACCGGCGGAAGTAATGCGCGATTTCACCGATGACGCCGCGGCGGAAGGTGAGCACGCAGATCACGAAGATCGCGCCCTGGATCACCGTCACCCACTGGCCGAAGCCCGCTAGATATTGCTGCATGGCGATGATGACGAAGGCGCCGACCACGGGACCGAAAATGGTCCCGAGACCACCGACCAGCGTCATCAGCACGACCTCGCCCGACATCGACCAGTGCACGTCGGTGAGCGAGGCGTTTTGCGCCACGAACACTTTCAGCGCACCGGCAAAGCCGGCAAGCGTGCCCGACAGGACGAAGGCCAGGAACTTGTACTGGTCGGTGCGGTAGCCGAGCGAGATCGCCCGCGGCTCGTTCTCGCGGATCGCCTTCAGCACCTCGCCGAACGGCGAGTTGATGATGCGGAAGATCAGGAGGAAGCCGGCAAGGAAGCCCACCAGCACGACGTAATAGAGCACCGTCGGCTTGGAGAGATCGAAGATGCCGAACATGGGCCCCTGCGGGATGCCCTGGATACCGTCCTCGCCGTGGGTGAATGGAGCCTGGAGATAGATGAAGTACAGAAGCTGCGACAGCGCCAGCGTGATCATCGAGAAATAGATGCCCTGGCGGCGGATCGAGATGTAGCCGGTGATGATCGAGAGCACGAACGCCGCAGCGATGCCGACGAGGATGCCGAGCTCCGGCGGCAGCGCCCACACCTTCAGCGCATGCGCGCTGCAATAGCCCGCCGTGCCCAGGAACATCGCGTGGCCGAAGGACAGCAGGCCGCCGTAGCCGATCAGCAGATTGAAGGCGCAGGCGAGCAGCGCAAAGCACAGCGCCTGCATCACGAAGAAGGGATAGACGCCGGTGAACGGCACGGCCGCCAGCAGCAGCGCCATCAGCACGAACACGATCATCTCGTCGCGCATCGCGCGAGGGGTCACCGGCAGCGTGTCGTCCGTCAGGGTTGTCATCTCAGGCCGCCCTTCCCGTCAATCCCGTTGGCTTCACCAAGAGCACCAGCACCATCAGCACGAACACGACGGTGTTGGAGGCCTCGGGGTAGAAATACTTGGTCAGGCCCTCGATCACACCGAGCGCGAAGCCGGTGATGATGGAGCCCATGATCGATCCCATGCCGCCGATCACGACCACCGCGAACACCACGATGATGAGGTCGGCGCCCATCAGCGGCCGCACCTGGTTGATCGGCGCCGAGAGCACGCCGGCGAGCGCGGCAAGGCCGACGCCGAGACCGTAGGTCAGCGTGATCATGCGCGGCACGTTGATGCCGAAGGCGCGCACCAGCGTCGGATTTTCGGTGGCGGCGCGCAGGTAGGCGCCGAGCTGCGTCTTCTCGATCAGGAACCAGGTCGCAAGGCACACCACCAGCGAGAACACGACGACCCAGCCGCGATAGACGGGTAAGAACATGAAGCCGAGATTCATGCCGCCCTTGAGCTGATCCGGAATGGCGTAAGGCAGGCCGGAGGAGCCGAAATAGTTCTGGAACACGCCCTGCACGATCAGCGCGATGCCGAAGGTCAGCAGCAGGCCGTAGAGATGATCGAGCCCGGTCAGCCATTGCAGCATGGTCCGTTCCAGGATCATGCCGAAGATGCCGACGATGATGGGCGCGAGCAGCAATGCCCACCAGTAGTTGATCCCGCCGAGGTTCAGCAGGAAATAGGCGACGAAGGCGCCCATCATGTAGAGCGCGCCATGGGCGAAATTGATGATGTTGAGCATGCCGAAGATCACGGCAAGCCCGAGACTGAGCAGCGCGTAGAACGAGCCGTTGATCAGTCCCACCAGTAGCTGAGCGTATAGAGCCTGCATCGATCCCGCACCCGGTCCCTTCGGCGTTCCCTGAAAGTCGCCCGCAGGCCTCGAGGCCTGCGGGCCGTTATCTTACTTCTTCAACAGCGCGCACTTGCTCTCGGACAGCGGCGTGAAAGCCTGGTCGCCCGGCACCGTGCCGACCAGCTTGTAGAAGTCCCATGGCCCCTTGGACTCCGAGGGCTTCTTGACCTCGAACAGATAGGCGTTGTGGATGGTGCGGCCGTTGGGCTGGATCTCGCCCTTACCGAACAGGTCGTCCTCGGTCGGCATCGACTTCATCTTCTCAACGATCTTGACGCCGTCATGAGGATTGCCGCCGAGCGCTTCGAGGGCCTTGAGATAGTGGCGCACGCCGGCATAGACCCCGGCCTGCACCATGGTGGGCGGGGCATTGTTCTTCATCTTCTCGGCGAAGCGCTTGGAGAACGCCCGGGTCTTGTCGTTCATGTCCCAGTAGAACGTCTCGGTGAAATTGAGTCCCTGCGCCGTCTCGAGGCCGATAGCCTTGACGTCGGTGAGGAAGAGCAAGAGCGCCGCGAGCTTCTGGCCGCCCTTGCCGATGCCGAACTCGGCCGCCTGCTTGATCGTGTTGGTGGTGTCGCCGCCGGCATTGGCGAGGCCGATGATCTTGGCCTTGGAGGCCTGCGCCTGGAGCAGGAAGGAGGAGAAGTCCGGCGTGTTGAGCGGGTGCTTGACGCCGCCGAGCACCTTGCCACCGTTGGCCGTGACGACCGCGCTGGTATCTCGCTCGAGCGCCGCACCGAAGGCGTAGTCCGCGGTCAGGAAGAACCAGGTGTCGCCACCGGCCTTCACCAGCGCCTGGCCGGTGGTATGGGCCAGCATGTAGGTGTCGTAGGTCCAATGCACGGTGTTGGGCGAGCACTGCGCGTTGCTGAGGTCGGAGGTCGCCGCACCCGAATTGATGTAGACGCCGTTCTTTTCCTTGATCACGTTGTTGACGGCGAGCGCCACGCCCGAGTTCGGCACGTCGACGATGACGTCGACCTTGTCGACGTCGAACCACTGCCGCGCGATCGCGGTGCCGATATCGGGCTTGTTCTGGTGATCGCCGGAGATCACGTCGATCTTCCAGCCCTTCGCGGCGAGGCCGGAATCCTCGACCGCCATCTGCGCGGCGAGCGTCGAGCCGGGGCCGCCGAGGTCGGCGTAGAGCCCGGACTGATCGGACAGCGCGCCGATCTTGACCGTCTTGTCCTGCGCCAACGCGACGCCTGTTGCGGCGAAGGTGAGCGCGGTGGTCAGCAGCAATGACGCAATCGACCTGGTCTTCATGCAACTTTCCTTTTTGAATTTTCTCGTTGGCAGTTCTTCAACTCGAGCACGATCTCTTCGGAAAACCGCGACGCACTTTGCGCTGACGCGGCCCTCTGGATCCCGATCATGCTCTAGACGCCCAAATAGGTGTGCAGCTTGTCCATGTTGGCGGCAAGCTCCGAGTTGGAGAATCCGTCAATGATCTTGCCGTGCTCGACCACGTAGTAGCGGTCGGCGACGGTGGATGCGAAGCGGAAGTTCTGCTCGACCAGGAGGATCGTGAAGCCCTCCTTCTTGAGCCGCGCAATGGTGTGACCGATCTGCTGGATGATGACGGGCGCAAGGCCCTCGGTCGGCTCGTCCAGCATCAGGAAGCTCGCGCCGGTGCGCAGGATGCGCGCGATCGCGAGCATCTGCTGCTCGCCGCCCGACAGCTTGGTGCCCTGGCTGCCCAGCCGCTCCTTCAGGTTCGGAAACAGATCGAAGATCTGGTCGAGCGGCAGTCCGCCCTCGCGGACGACCGGCGGCAACATCAAGTTCTCCCGCACGTCGAGGCTGGCGAATATGCCCCGCTCTTCCGGGCAGAACGCGATGCCCATCCGCGCGATCCTGTCGGAGGTTGCGCGGATGATCTCCTGGTTGTTGAACTTCACCGAGCCGGAGCGCTTGCCGATGATGCCCATGATCGACTTCAGCGTGGTCGTCTTGCCGGCGCCGTTACGCCCGAGCAAGGTGACGACCTCGCCCGCGTTCACGTCGAAGTTGATCCCGTGCAGGATGTGGGACTCGCCGTACCAGGCTTCGAGGTTGCGGACTTGAAGGATGGGTCCGCCGGTCGCAGCCCTGGCCGGGGCCTCGGCGATCGCAGTGTCAGGCATGACCGGCTCCCAGATATGCTTCCTTGACGCGCTCGTCCTTGGTGAGCTCGGAGTAATGGCCCTGCGCGAGCACCTGCCCGCGCGTCAGCACGGTGATGATGTCGGAGAGATTGGCCACGACGCTCAAATTATGCTCGACCATGAGGATGGTGTATTTCGCCGAAATGCGCTTGATCAGCGCCGCGATCTTGTCGATGTCCTCGTGGCCCATGCCGGCCATCGGCTCGTCGAGCAGCATCATCTCTGGGTCGAGCGCGAGCGTCGTTGCTATCTCAAGTGCGCGCTTGCGCCCATAGGGCATCTCGACCGCGGGCGTGTTTGCAAACTCGCTGAGGCCGACATCGTTGAGCAACTCGCGCGCGCGATCGTTGAAGCGATTGAGAACGGACTTGGAGCGCCAGAAATCGAACGAAGAGCCGTGCTGGCGCTGAAGCGCGACACGGACATTCTCCAGCGCGGTGAGATGCGGAAATACCGCCGAAATCTGGAACGAACGCACAAGACCCATGCGGGCCACGTCGGCCGGCGCCATCGCCGTGATGTCCTGCCCCTTGTAGAGGATCTTTCCGGCTGACGGTTTGAGGAACTTGGTCAAAAGATTAAAGCAGGTCGTCTTGCCGGCCCCGTTCGGGCCGATCAACGCGTGAATGCTCCCACGGCGAACCTTGAGCGCAACGTCGCGGACGGCGAAGAAGCCCGCAAACTCCTTGGTCAAGCCTTCCGTTTCGAGAATGAACTCATCGGCCAAACAGATTTCCCCCTGCCCGCGCGAGGCGCGTGGCTGTCCTTGTTGCTTCGGCTGTCCGGAGGACTTGGAGCCCACCCGGGGCGCCGCCTCCGGGCGCGGAATATGCCGGAGGTGACGGGGGTTAGGCAAGGCAGAAAGCTGAGCAGATCAGGCCTCTGGCTGGGATACAAATGCTCCCTTAGTCGGAGATGTCTGGATGTCGTGCCTGCCCGGCCTCCCGGTTCGCAAGGCACCGGCCATCAAGCCGTCGTTAACGGTCTTTCGTTCCGTGCGCCAGCCTTCATCGAAAATTTTCCCACAGGCTGGATCATGCGCGCGTCTTCACGTGCGGAGAATATTGCTTTGGATTTTGCAAACGCCGCTCCCTCCGTCGTCAAATCGATCCGGCAACGCGATCTCCTGAACACGTGGCTGCGACTTTATGCGCGCCAGCAGATCGCGCCGGCGATCTGGGAGTATCAGCCCGCGCGACTCGAGGAAGAGCTCTCGGATCTCATCTACTATACGGTCGAATTTTCGACGCCGACGCCGCGCCTCGTCATCCAGAGCGAAGGCACGCGCATCTCGCGTGCCTATGGACATACCGGCAAGGGCGTCCTGCTCGATGATTATGTCGGGCCGCGGCTCGCCCCGTTCGTGATACCGATATATCATGAATGCGTCGCGCGCGGGCTGCCCGTCTACAGCGTCGCCAATGTCGAGGACATCTACGGGCGCATCGTCGCCTATGAACGGCTGCTGCTGCCCTTCCAGACCGACGGCAAGGTCTGTCATGTCATCGCGTCGATCAAGACGTTCTGCGAGGACGGCGGCTTCGAGATCAAGAACCTGATGCGCGGAAATGACGCGCTGCCGCGTCCAAAGCTACGCGCTGTGATCGATCGGGAGTTGTTTCATCGCGCCCCTGCCCGCATCGCGCCCGCCGAGACGGTCGAGTTCTCCGACCAGCCGGGGCCCGGCATCACCGCCGAGACCATCGAGCTGAACTAGCGGTCAGCGCGCTTTGGCGCCGACCTCCTTGGCATAGATATCCGGCTTGAAGCCGACCAGCAGCTTGCTGCCGATTTCCAGCACCGGTCGCTTGATCATCGATGGTTGCGCTAGCATCAATGCCAACGCCTTTTTCTCGCTCAAGCCTTCCTTGTCGGAGTCCGGGAGCTTCTTGAAGGTCGTCCCGGCGCGATTGAGCAGCGTCTCCCAGCCGACCTTGTCGCTCCACTGCTTGAGCTTGTCCTTCTCCACGCCCGCCGCCTTGTAGTCGTGAAACTCGTAAGGCACGCCATGAGCATCGAGCCAGGCGCGGGCCTTCTTCATGGTGTCGCAGTTCTTGATGCCGTAGATGATGTTGGACAAGACGTTTCCTCGCGCATGCGTGATGCTTCGGTTGCGGCGTTGTACGAAACTCCGGTTCGCGCGACAATATTGCGGACCACCCCAACTCTCCGAGCGGACATCCCATGCACGTTACCCACGATCCCGCAGCTGCCGCCTCACCGACCATCGACTTCAACAGCTTCCTCGCAGTCGATGTTCGTGTCGGCACCATCGTCGACGCCAAGCCGTTTCCGGAGGCGCGCAAGCCGGCTTGGCGGCTGTGGATCGATTTCGGCCCTGCCATCGGCGTGCGCAAGAGCTCGGCCCAGATCACCGAAAACCACCCGCTCGAGACCCTCGTGGGGCAACAGGTCGCGGCCGTCGTCAATTTCCCGCCGCGCCAGATCGGCCCGGTCGTCTCCGAGGTGCTGACGCTCGGCTTCCCCGATGCAGAGGGCAAGGTCGTGCTGGTGCAGCCGAGCAAGCCTGTGCCGAACGGCGGCCGGCTGTTCTAACGAAGGACTAAAGCGCGATGCGATTAGGATGAATCGTCATCGCGCTTTAGGTTGTTGTTTAAGCATGATCTTTTCGGAAAACCGCTACGCACTTTTCCGGATCATGCTTTAGGGCCGCTGCGGAATGTTCAGCCCGCGCTGCACCGCCGGACGAGCCAGCCCGCGTTCGAGCCAGCCGCCGACCGCCTTGAACTGGCTGAACGCCACGAGATCGCCGGCGCCGTAGAACCCGATGAGATTCCGCACCCAGCCGAGCATGGAGATGTCGGCGATGGTGTAGTCGTCATCCATGAACCACCGCCGGCCGGAAAGCTGCGTCTCCATCACGCCGAGCAGGCGTTTGGACTCATTGACGTAACGCTCCAGCGGCCGCTTGTCCTCGAAATCCTTGCCGGCGAATTTGTGGAAGAAGCCGACCTGGCCGAACATCGGCCCGATGCCGCCCATCTGAAAGTGCACCCACTGGATGGTCTGGTAGCGTCGCGCGGCGTCCTCCGGCAGAAGCTTGCCGGACTTCTCCGCGAGGTATTGCAGGATCGCTCCGGACTCGAACAGCGGCAGCGGCCTGCCCCCGGGACCGTTGGGATCGAGGATCGCCGGGATCTTGCCGTTCGGATTGAGGGAGAGAAACTCCGGCGTCTTCTGATCGTCCTTGCCGAAATCGACCAGGTGGACTTCGTAGGGAAGTCCGATCTCCTCCAGCATGATCGAGACCTTGACGCCGTTCGGCGTGGGCAAGGAATAAAGCTGGAGCAGTTCGGGATGTTTGGCCGGCCAACGTTTGGTGATGGGAAAGGCGGACAGATCGGACATCGGGACCTTTGGTGCATGGACTGAGCCGTGCTCAATCTAGGCGAGGCGCCGTGCGGCGCAAGTCACACTTCATCCCGACGAACCTGCGCTTATGGCGGCAGCGTCGCCCTCACCACGATCGGGGTCATTGCCTCATGCTGCAGTCGATGCTCGATGAACCGTTCACCCGTGATCAAAAGCAGGGCCGTAAAGGCGATCGCGAGCATCGCAGTCGCCAATTGGCACACGTCGCACATGGCATTTTGTCCCTCAACAGCCTATGGCGTAAAACGTCGGCTCCGGCGCCACGTTCCGGGGCGACATGAAAATGTTGCTATTTTTTCCCGGATTTTGCTGCGAAGACGTCGCGCTGTTCCGGCAGCGCGCGGAGGGACCGATGTCCCCCCTCGAGCGTTGTCGCTGGATGAACGTCGAGAAACGCGCCCTGCTCGATCACGCTGAACGCTGTCGCCGCGTCGCGGACGATCTCGCGCACAGCGAAGCTGCGCAACGGTTGCGAGCGATGGCCGATGAGTACCAAGCGAGAGCAACAAGACTGAACGACGAGGGCGTCTCCTCGAATCCAAGCCGCAATAGTCGCGGTCACTTCGAAAACAATGGCGATCGAGAGGGCTGACTTCAAAAATTGATCTCCATCCGCAATCCGCGCAGATCGATCTCCTCTCCGCCGACACGTTGCGTACTGTCGCGTGCCGCGACCGCGCAGGCGCACGCATCGATGAGATCGTCGCGGCCGATGCCGGTGCCGTGGCGAAGCGTTAGCCATCGTTCGATCCTGGTGAAGCCCCGGTCTCTCAGCAGGGCGATGCGCTGCTCGCGGCCTCGCAGCGACGTCTTCGGTTCAAGCCGGATCCGGCCTGCGAGATTCCAGAAGATCAATTCCGGATGCGCTTCCCCCACCATCGCCTGCCGCTCCGGCGTCATGAGATCGTCGACCTCCTTGAGCTTGTCCCTGATATTCCAGAGCTGCGCCGATACTCCCCTGCCCTTGCCTTCATGCGTCCAATAGAAACGGTTGGCCGCCGCCATGTCGGGAAAGCTCCAGAGGTCTCTGCGCGCGCCAAGAAACACGGCAGGGCCGATCAGCTCGCGCGCACGCAGATCGCACGCGCGATAGCCGCCTAGACTCAAGCCGATCGGCATGTCGATCATCGCACGCGCATGCGGCAGCGCGAGCAGGCGCGTCAGGCCCGGCGAGTAGTCGAAGCCATGATCGCCACGCTCATCGATCCAGGCAGCGACCCAGCCGAAGCGAAATCCATCGAGGCCGAGATAGATTGGCACATCGTTCGCTGACCCCATGCAATTTCACACGCGCCTTTACTTGACATCCGCAGGTTGCGGACGTATGTCCCGCGGCCTCGCGAGCACTTCCATTCGCGACAGACACCATGAACCGAGCAATGCCGTATCGCTACGAAATCCTAGTCTGCACTTCGAATGGCTTCCAGCCAATCGATGGTACACGCCCGGCTCATGGGAGCGATCCTGCCTGACGGCAAGATCGACAGTCCGCTTCTCTCACGGACCCTCCCGAGCCTGCCGCTCCGGAGGGTTTTTTGTTGTCCGCGATGCGACCCGTTCGAACATCCCGGCAATGGCCGGAACGGGAGACCCGGATCCGGGGCTCGCGCTCGAAAGGCGCGTGCCTTCGACGGCTTCTCCGACGCCTTGGTCGCGTGGATCGCGACCTCGGAAACGGCGTTGAGCCGATGCGCAACGACAACAGCCCCGGACGCAGGGCATCGCGCCCGGGGCCAGCGAAATCTCTGAGATAACCCGCGCGCATCTGCAACGGTGCGCGCGGGAGGTGATGCAGGAACCAAGACCATGCGACGATCCGATCCCTACATGGAACGCGCCCGCGAGCTCTGCCTCGCCGCCGGTGTCGATCCCGACTCGCGCGTCGGCGAAGGACGCTGCCTCCCGGCCTGGTGCCTGTATAAGGACGCCGCGCGCAAGGAGCATCTCACGCGCGAGACCGATGCCGTCGCGGGCGAGATCGCGAACCTGCGCCCGCAGGAGGCCCGCTTCCAGAATGCGCCGCTGAAGGTGTTCGGCCCGCACGAGGACGCGACGATCGCGCAGATGCGCAACTGCATGGCGGTCGGCAACGTCGTGTCAGGCGTGATCTGCGCCGACGGCCATCTCGGCTACGCCCAGCCGGTCGGCGGCGTCATCGCCTATGAGAAGCAGATCAGCATCTCCGGCGTCGGCTTCGACATCGGCTGCGGCAACATGGCGGCAAAGCTCGATACGCGCTTCGACGACATCGCGGGCCTCGTGCCCACGATCATCCGCGACGTCGCCAAGACGATCTCGTTCGGCGTCGGCCGCGCCAACGCCGAGCGGGCCGAGCATGCGCTGTTCGACGACGGCGATGCCTGGCGCGAGAGCGACATGGAGGCCTACCGTCAGAAGGCGGTGAGCCAGCTCGGCACGGTCGGATCGGGCAACCACTATGTCGATCTGATGCGCGACGAGGAAGGATTCGTCTGGATCGGCGTCCATTTCGGAAGCCGGGGTCTCGGGCACACTTCCGCGACGCGCTACCTCAAGGCCGCCGGCGGCAAGGACGGCATGAACGTTCCGCCTGCCGTGGTCGACGAGGAGTCCGAGCTCGGCCGCCGCTACATCGCGGCGATGCAGCTCGCCGGGCGTTACGCCTATGCGGGCCGCGAATGGGTCGTCGAGCGCGTCCGCCAGATCATCGGCGGCAGCGTGACCGAGAGCGTGCACAACCACCACAACTATGCCTGGCTTGAGACCCACGACGGCAAGGATTTGTGGGTGGTGCGCAAGGGCGCGACGCCGGCGTTTCCTGGCCAGAAGGGATTCGTCGGCGGCTCAATGGGCGACGACGCCGTCATCCTCGAGGGCGTCGACAGTCCGGAAACCAGGGCCTCGCTCTACTCGACCGTGCACGGCGCCGGCCGCCTGTTCGGACGAAGGGCGGCGAAGCGGCGCTTCTCGCGCGAGGAGATGGACCGCTGGCTGAACGAGCGCGGCGTCACCTTGATCGGTGCCGACCTCGACGAGAGTCCGATGGCCTATCGCCGCCTGCCGGAGGTGCTTGCCCAGCACGCCGGCACCGTGCGGGTACTGCACACGCTGCGGCCGTTCGCCGTCGCCATGGCGGGCGAAGTCGAGTTCGACCCGTGGAAGGACTGACGACAGCATCGCTAGCGGGAGGCAACGCCTTCTGCTCGCTTTGCCTTTCGCGGCAGAGCTCGATGACCGGACCGCGTTTCGCGTCAGCCCGCGCCGACCGCCTGATAGGCCAGGCGCTTGAACTCGAAGAAGAACGGATTCCAGAAGCCCATGTAGCGCTGCGTCATCAGCACGCCGGCAGTATTGGCCTCAGGGCAAATCCACCAATGGGTGCCGGCAAGGCCACCCCACTGGAATTCGCCGATCGAGTTCGGAGGATCGAACGGTGTCGGCGCGAAGCTGACGGCGCCGCCGAGACCGAAACCCTTGCCGGGAATCGGGCCGAGATTGGCGAAGCGGATGGTCTGGCCTCCGGGCAGTTGGTTCGTCATCATCTGCCGCAGCGTGTCCGGCTTCAGCAGCGTATCCGAACCGGGCAGCAGCGCGCGGACCAGCGCCAGCATGTCGGGCAAGGTCGAGACCAGGCCGCCGCCGCCCGACAGCCGCGGCAATTGCCGCCGATAGGCTTGCGGATAAGGCAGATGGTCCGCCCGGGTGAGGCCGGGCTTCATGGGATCGAGCACATCAGCGCCATTGTAGAGCGCAACCAGCCTGCCTTGCTGCGCCTCGGGAACGTGGAAGCCCGTATCGGTCATGCCGAGCGGATCGAAGATGCGCAACTTCAGAAAGACATCGAGCGCCTGACCGGAGACGACCTCCACGACACGGCCGAGCACGTCGGTCGCCACCGAATATTCCCAGGCCGTACCAGGGTGATAGGACAGCGGCAGATCGGCCAGCTGGTCGACCATGTCGGCGAGCGGCGTCAGCGGATTGAGCACGCGCGCCTCGTTGTAGCCTTTGAACAGCACCGTGCCGGGATCGAAGATGCCGTAGCTGAGACCGGAGGTATGGGTCAGGAGCTGGCGGATCGTGATCGGGCTCCTCGCCGGCTCGGCGTCCGACAGACTTGCCGCACCCTGCTTGAGAACCTTGCGATTGCCGAGCTGCGGCAGGAATTTCTCGATCGCATCATCGAGCCCGATGCGGCCTTCCTCCACCAGCAGCATGATCGCGCAGGTGACGAAGATCTTGGTGTTGGAAAACGCGCGGAAGATATGGTCGGGCCGCAGCGTCGTGTTCGCCTCGCGGTCGGCAAAGCCGACGCATTGCTGGTCGACCACCTCTCGCCCGCGCAGAACTACCCAGGATGCGCCCGGAATGATCTCCTGATCGACATAGCGCTGCATCGCCGTCCGCGCGGCGGAAAAATCTGTCGTTCTGGCGTCCATGTGTTTCCCCCAAATTTTGGTTGGGATCGATATAGCGCGAATTCGGCGGATATGAAGCCCCGCCGAGAAACGCTCATCCCTGCTTCATCAGCGCGGTGACATGCAGGCGACGCCGAATCCGCATTCCCTGCCGCTGGTACAACGCAATCGCAGACGTATTGCTCGAAAACACGTGCAGGAACGGAATCTCGCCGCGCGCCTCGATCCGGCGCGCGACCGCCGCGAGCAGCGCCTGTGCATAGCCGCGCCCACGATAGTCCGGATGCACGCAGACGGCCGTCATCTCGACGAACTTTCCCGGCTTCATCCGCTCCCCCGTCATCGCAACCAATTCCCCGCCGGAGCGAATGCCGAGGAACGTGCCGAGCTCATGGGTACGCAGCGCGAATGGACCGGGCTTCGTCAGTTCGGTCAGCGCCATCATGGCGGGAACGTCGGCAGCAGCCAATGTGACGATCTCGGCATCACGAAGCGAGCTGTCGGCCGGCGAGCCGATCATCTGCTCCCCGGTATCCGCGAGCACCACCTTGAAGCCGGCGGGAACTTCGACCGGCTCCGGCGTGAACAGCGCGGCGACCTGAGTGCCGGATAGCAAATCTCCCAGCGCGGCAAAGCTTGCGGCGGACATGTCGATCATGTCGGCAAAGGGCGTCATGTCCACGGGGTAACGCAGCGCCCGCGGACCACCCTCAGCCAAGTGCTTCTGGCTGGTCGTCAGCGCGCTCCAGATCGGACGATCCAGCAGCGCCTCATCGCTGTCGGACATCGGCCTAGTCCTTGTCGAAGCTGACGATGACGGCGGCATTGGCGATGAGAATGGGGTCGTTGGCCACTTCCGTGGCCGAGGGGATCTCCAGCCCGCCCTTGACCGCAGTCACGGTCACCGTGCCGTAAGGCAGCTCCCTGGCGACGGCTTCCTTGTCCACGCTTTCCGGATTGGGCACGCCGATCGTGACATCGACGAACATGTCGTTAGCGGTCTTGTCGATCATCCGGAAGAAGCCGAGGCTCGAATGCCTGATGGCATCCGACACGGCGCGCTTGGCCGCCTTGGTGGCGTCCCTGCCGTGAACGTCGACGCCCATGCCCATCTCGGTGACACAACGAACGCGGGTCATTTTCTATTCCTGTGGTTGGTTGAGTGACTGGAAGTGTCGGCGATCGGGACGCACGGCACAAGTACGGTTGCTCTCTCGTGTCCCGGCTCTGCGGCGCACCGCCGAAGAGGCGCTGCGCCGCGTCCGGGACACGAGACCGTAGTTTTCACGCCTTCGATTTCTCATGCGCCCGCAGCTCGTCGACGAGCACCCGCACGTTCTCCGAATAGTCGATCGGGATCGAGACGAGGTGCACGCCGCCCTCCTTGAATGCCGCCTCCAGAGTCGGGCCAAAGCCGTCGATGCTCTCGATCCGATGCCCTTTCGCCCCGTAAGCCCTCGCGTAGAGGACGAAGTCGGGATTGCCGAAGGTCATGCCGTAATCGGCGAAATGATCGACGGCCTGCTTCCAGCGGATCATGCCGTAGGCGTTGTCCTCCAGCACCAGCACGACGAGATTGAGCTTGAGACGGACCGCGGTCTCCATTTCCTGGCTGTTCATCATGAAGCCGCCGTCGCCGGCGACCGCAAGCACGCGGCACTCGGGATAGAGCATCGCGGCCATCATCGCCGACGGCAGGCCGGCACCCATGGTCGCCAGCGCGTTGTCGAGCAGGAGCGTGTTGGCGACGCGGGTGCGGTAGTTGCGCGCGAACCAGATCTTGTACATGCCGTTGTCGAGTGCGACGATGCCGTTCTCCGGGATCACCTGGCGGACGTCGTGCACGATGCGCTGCGGCGTCGGCGGCCAGCGCGCCTCGGTGGCGCGATCGGCGATATGCCCCAGGATCTCTTCGCGCAACGGGAGCAGTGCCGCGGCCTGCGGCAGCTTGCCTTCCAGCCGATCCGCCAGCAGCTCCAGGCTCGGACCAACGTCCCCGACGACCTCGGCATCGGGGAAATAGACTTGCTCGACGCTCGCCGGCGTGTAGCTGACGTGAATGACCTTCGGGCCTGTAGAGCCCATGATGAAAGGCGGCTTCTCGATGGGATCGTGGCCGATGGCGACGATCAGGTCGGCGGCGTCGATCGCGTCGTGAACGTAATCCCGCTCGGACAACGCGGCAGTGCCCATGTAGAGGTTGGTGCCGCCGGGCACGGTCCCCTTGCCCATCTGCGTCGTGAAGAACGGAATGCCGGTGCGCCGCACGAAACTCGCGATGCCATGGGTCGACCGCGGCCGGCTGGTCGCAGCGCCCATCATCACCAGCGGACGCCTTGCGGCGACGATCATCTCGGCGGCGCGGTCGAGCGCTGCGCGATGGGCGACCGGGATCTCGATCGGATGGACGGGGACCACCGGGACATCAGGCACCTCGTCACCCGCGATGTCCTCGGGCAATTCGAGGTGCACCGGTCCAGGACGCTCCTCCATCGCCGCGCGGAAGGCATCGCGCACCACGGTCGGAATGCTGGAGGCACTGACGATCTGCCGCGACAGCTTCGTCAGCGGCTTCATGGTCGCGACCACGTCCACGATCTGGAAACGCGCCTGCCGGCTGCTCATGATCGGTTTCTGGCCGGTGATCAGGATCATCGGCATGGCACCGAGATGCGCATAGGCGGCCCCGGTCGACAGGTTGAGAGCACCGGGGCCGAGCGTCGACAGACAAACGCCGGGCTTGCCGGTCAGCCGCCCATGCGTGGCGGCCATGAAGGCCGCGGCCTGCTCGTGGCGGGTCAGGATCAGCTCGATCCTGGAGGCGCGCAGCGATTCGACCAGATCGAGATTCTCCTCGCCGGGAATGCCGAAGATGCGATCGACACCTTCGTTTTCGAGCGCCGCGACAAACAGGTCCGATCCCTTCACCTTGCGTTCCTGCCCGCTCATGTTGTCTCCGCTTGTTGTAGACCCAAACTCCCCGAGTGGGCGCATGGTAGCGGCTCGCGGCATGGGAACAACTCACAATGAGGCGCGCTACCGCACAACCGCAAGCTCGATCGGCTCTCGCTCGATTGACAGGCCGTGATACCTGACTAAAGTCAGACATTATGCTCGACGCCGTCTCCCGGGTCCGCCGCTTCAACCGCGCCGTCACGTCTGCCGTCGGTGCGCTCGACAATTCGTTCCTCGGGCGCAGCCGGCCGCTTGGGGCGGCGCGGGTGCTCAATGCGGTCGGGCACGGGCGCTCGGACGTGGCGGAAATCCGCGACTATCTCGGTCTCGATTCCGGGTTGATGAGCCGGCTGCTCCGCAGCCTCGAGGACGAAGGGCTGATCGAAACCACCGCGCGCGAAGACGATGCCCGCCGGCGCATGGCAACGCTCACGCGGGCGGGCCGTCGCGAGTTCGCGGCCTATGAGGCGCTGTCGAACGCGCAGGCCGAAGGCTTCCTCGCGCAACATTCGCAGCGCGAGGCGCTGCTGGCGGCGATGGACCTGATCGCCTCCGCACTGACGCGCGAGCGCATCACGCTGGACGAGATGGATCCGCGATGCGAGGAAGCGCGCTACTGCCTCGGCGAATACTATGCCGAGCTCGGCCGCCGCTTCAGCCAAGGCTTCGACGTCTCGCTGTCGCGCGATCCCGATGCCAAGGACATGCGCCGCCCGCGCGGCACCTTCATCGTCGCGATGTCGGACAGGCTGCCGATCGGCTGCGTAGGTTTGAAGGGAACCGATCACGGCTATGCCGAGATCAAGCGGCTGTGGGTGGCGCCTGCCGCGCGCGGATTGCGGCTCGGCCGCCGCCTGATGGATGTGGCCGAGAGCGCGGCGCGGGAACTCGGCATCACGCTGCTGCGGCTCGACACCAACAGCGCGCTGCCCGAAGCCGGTCAGCTCTATCGCAGCACGGGCTGGCGCGAGATCCCCCGCTTCAACGACGATCCCTATCCGGACCTGTTCTTCGAGAAGCGCCTCTGAGCTGGACCGGTTCGCGATCCTCGTGCGTTGTGATCGAAGCCGCTGGAACTTCGCCATGACGAGAGACGACCTTGCCGCAATCTACAGAGACTACATCGCCTGCCTGAACCGGCGGGACTGGCCGGCGCTCGGACATTTCGTGCATGAGAAAGTCGTCCACAACGCGCGGCCCCTTGGGCTGGCCGGTTATCGCGCGATGCTGGAGCGGGACGTTCGGGAGATCCCGGATCTGCAGTTCCACGTCGAGATGCTGATCTCCGATCCTCCCCGTATCGCGGCCCGACTGCAGTTTGATTGCACGCCAGCCGAGACATTCCTGGGTGTTGCGGTCAATGGAAAGCGCGTGGCCTTCTGCGAGAACGTGTTCTACGAATTTCAAGACCGAAAGATCCGGCAGGTCTGGTCGGCAATCGACAAGGCCGCGATCGAGGCGCAGCTCTGACGCCGCGCCTCGATCCGGAGCTCACGCCGCCGCAGGCGCCACCTCCCCTTGCGGCTTTGCGAAGGGGCGGAACGTCATCGCCATCAGGAAGGCACCCAGGCCCATCGCCCAGGAGGCGATGTAGAGCCAGGCATAGCTCGAGAAGGCGTCATAGATCAGGCCTCCGGCGAGCGGGCCGGTCGCCATGCCGAGGCTGCCGGCCATCGCGGTGCCGCCGATCACCGTGCCCATCATCTTGAGCGGGAAGTTCTCGCGGATGAGCACGGCGTAGAGCGGCATGGTGCCGGCATAGATGAAGCCGAAGATGGCGCCGACCGCATAGAACGTCGTGAGCTGATGCGCGAAGACATAGGCGAGCGCACCGAAGGCCTGCAGCAGGAGGCCCGAGACCAGCACGCGCTTGGCGCCGAAGCGGTCGCCCATCAGGCCGAAGGCGATGCGTCCGCCGAGGCCGGCAAACCCCTCGATGCTGTAGATCGTCACCGCCGCGACCAGCGGGATGCCGCAGCTCACGGCATAGCTGACGGTGTGGATGATCGGGCCGGAATGGGTCGCGCAGCAGAAGAAGTTGGTGGCAAGCAGAATGAGGAATTGCGGCGAGCGCAACGCTTCGCCCATCGACATCTCGCCTTGGGCAGCGCCCTCGCCCGCCGGTGCGGCCACGGCATGCGCCAGCGCCGGCGGACGGCGAACCAGGAACGAGACCGGGATCATGATGGCGCCGACCACGAGCGCGACGATCTGCATCGAGGTCCGCCAGTCGTGGCCGGAGACGAGCCAGGCTGCCAGCGGCGACATCGTCATCGGCGCAATGCCCATGCCGGCGGAAACCAGCGACACCGCGAGGCTGCGATTTGTGTCGAACCAGCCGGTGACGGTCGCCATCATCGGCGCGAAGATCGCTGCACAGGAGGCGCCAACCAGGAGGCCGAAAACGACCTGGAACACGAGGAGCGAGGTCGCGTGGCTCGCCGCGAACAGGCTGAGCGCCAGCACCATCGATCCCGTCAGCACCACCGGCAGCGGCCCGAACCTGTCCGACGCCGTGCCCCAGGCCATGCTGGTGAAAGCCATCGCCAGAAAGCCGATCGTCATTGCGCTGGAGATGCCCGTCACCGACCAGCCGGTGTCCTTTGCGATCGGCTGCAGGAACACCGGCAGCGAAAACATGCCGCCGATCGCGACGCAGCCGAGCAGGCCGCCGGCGGCGACGATCACCCAGCGATAGTTGGAAGAAGTCATTTCGGTCTCCCGTCAGGTCTGTCCGGGTGGAAGACGAAGGAGAACGGCGCGGACCGACAACGCTCACGGCATTTTTGCCGCACGCTCATGTGACCCGCCGACAAAAAGTCGAAAAACAACCCCATGCACAGTAGCCGACCATTGTGGAATCAATGACTTACGGGGTCCGTCATTTGCCATGCTGGATGGCGAGTTGACCTGTCGGGCAAAACACCGGCACAATGTCATCATCCCGCCAATCGACAGCATCGCAGCACAGAGGCCACCGCCAGCCTGGGCTTACCGCATCGCCGCGCTCGGTCAAGCCTCGAACACTGCCTTGACGTCGTCCTCGGTGATCGATCGAGGTCGGCTCGCGCTTGCCCGGCTATCTCACGACATGCTCCGACCCGACATGATCAGCGCGAATTCAGACGGTCGGTTCATGCACAAGCACGATACCCCTGCCCGCGCTCAATCCATCGCCAAGATAACCTTTCCAAATCCTCCGCCGCGCTCCACGCTGCGATGGGCATCGGCGGCGCGTACCAGCGGAAACACCTGGTCGACCAGCGGTTTCAGCCCACCCGACTCAAACAGCGGCAAAAACCCTTCGGAGAAACGACGGACCATCGCCCGCTTCTCGTCCACGCCTCGCGATTTCATGACGGTGCCCACCAATCGCAAGTGGTTGTGTAGCAGCAGGTTGAGCGGAATCGAGGAGGCGTGCTGGCCGCTCAAAATGCCGACTTGAACCAGGGTCCCGCCAGGCCGAAGGCTGCGAAGGTTGCGCGGCAGGTAATCGCCGCCGACGAAATCGATCACGGCGTCCGCGCCGCGACGATCGGTAAGCCTTGCGACGACGCTTTCGAAATCATCGGCACGATAGTCGATCACAGCGGCGGCGCCGATGCTGCCGACATCCGCCAACCGCGAAGCGCTCGCCGTTGCGTAGACGGTGGCGCCCAGCGCATGGGCGACCTGCACGCAGGCAGAGCCCACTCCGCCAGCGCCACCGTGAACTAGAACGGTTTGACCTTGCCCGACGCCTGCAACATGTGAGACCGCTTCGACGGCTGTCACAAATGATTCCATGATTGCCGCACCCTCGACGAATGAGACATTGCCTGGAATGCTGATCGCCATGCGACGGTCGACCCGGGCGAATTCGGCATACGCCCCCCCGCCGACGATCGCCATCACACGCTGCCCGATCGAGGCTTCGTCGACTTCGCTGCCGACGCCAACGACTTCACCGGCCAGCTCGAGGCCAAGCAGGGCGCTCTCGCCAAAGCTCTGATTGCCGTAGGCGCCGTTTCGCTGGAGAATATCTGCGCGGTTGACGCCTGCCGCCTTCACACGCACCAGCAGATCCTGGGGACGAACCTCCGGCCTCGGCACTTCGGCCAGGCGGAGAACCTCCGCCGGACCGAAGCCATCATAGACGACGCCTTTCATTTTGCCTGCTCCCGTGTATGGGCCTTGGCGCGCCGCGCGATGCTGGCGGCGAACAACGGCGTCTCGCGGCGATTGTGGTCGCTTCCGGCCGCTTGGCGTGCGTTGGCGGCGTCTTCGAAGGAAATGCCGTGCTTGTCCAGGAATGCCATGAAGACGTCGGTCGGGTGTGCCGTGACTCTGTTCGTATAGCGGGTGCGCCCTTCATCGATAGCTTCGGCCTGAAGCTCCCAGATAACATTGACCTGGGTCCGGCCATTTGTCGTAAACACGTCCGAGATCGAATTCATGCGGCAGTAGGTGTTGCTGGCCACTTCCGCCACATAGTGTTGGATGACCAGCCCGGTGCCGATCTGCTCGACGTTGATCATCATGCGGCGCCCGTCGTCTGTGGTGCTGACGCCGGCCGCAATGTGATCAGGCGGGCAGCAGCGCAGATATTCGGCTTCGGAGAGCGTGAACAGCCATTCGGCGATGTCCACTCGGTCGAGCGGTACATCAATTACCGCGGTATAGGCCGATTGCGACAGGATGCGATCGAGAGCCTTCATGATAATCTCCTTTCATTCAAGGGCTTAGGCCGGTAAGGCCCGCCTTCGAGGGAGGAGATACGGCTTTTGAGAGTCAATGATAATGAACCTTAGGCACGAAACCCTTTTGCGAAAGGCGCAAAGATGAAAGACCCGCGGTTTGCGGAACATCTGGCAATCTATGTTGACGTGGTTCGTGGCGGGAGTTTCTCCAGCGCCGCACGTCATCGCGGTGTGACGCCCTCGGCCGTCGTCCGGCAGATCGACGCGCTGGAGCACAGTGTCGGGGTGCCGCTGCTGGTGCGCTCGACCCGCGCGCTCGCGGTGACCGATGCCGGAGAACGACTGTTTGAACGCGCGCAGCGATTGCTCGACGACCTGGCCGACACGCACGCAGAGATCGCCGCTTTCAATGGTGCGGTCGCCGGCGTTCTTCGCCTTGCCTGCTTTCCGACCTTTGGCAAGCGTTACGTGGTCCCTACACTGGAAACGGTCATGCGGAATCATCCCGGCCTCACGGTCGAACTCGATCTCACCGAAAGGCTCGCTGATCCCGTGCTGGAGCGGCTCGATGCCGTGATCCGGATCGGCGAACTTGCCGACAGCACCCTCATCGCGACCAAGCTGGCATCGCAGAACAGAATGCTGGTCGCCACTCCTGCTTATCTCGATCGTCACGGCACACCGACCGAAACGAAAGACCTCACCGGCCATCGGCTGATTGACAAATTGCACGGCGCCGACCTGCTGGGCTGGACGGACGTGCTTGGTCACCCCGCGGGCGTAGCGCCCGGGCCGCAAGCCGTTTTTCGATGCGACGACTTCGAAGCGATGCGGCTCGCGGCACTCGCCGACATCGGCATCGCATTCCTGGCAGACTGGGTCGTCGGGACCGACATACGCGCCGGTTCACTGACACGAATTCCGCTCGACGACGAACGGTGGAATGAGGCGAAGGCCGGCGTCTATCTGTTGCGTGCCCTGGCCCAGCCGTCTGCCAAACTGACGATCCTGACTGCCGCGTTGCGGGATTCCATCGGGTCGCCGCCAGTGTGGGCGTAGTACCGACGCCAATGACATCGTGACCATCCGTGGCCTTGAATTGCAGGAGATCCCTCCATGCCAAAGATCGACATTGCCGTCGTGCCGGCCCGCAAGGGCTCCGGCTACCCCGCGCCCTTCGATGCTCCTTGCACCGATCGAATCCGGCAGCGGCTCGGCGATGCCGGGGGCCTGAAGGATTTCGGGGTCAACCTGATGCGCCTGCCGCCGGGCGGCTGGTCGAGCCAGCGGCACTGGCATTCGCACGAGGACGAGTTCGTCTACATCCTCGAAGGCGAGGTGACGCTGATCGAGGATGGCGGCGAAACCCTGCTGCGCGCAGGCGATTGCGCGGCCTTCCCCAAGGCAAGCGGCAACGGCCATCACATGATCAACAGGTCGAATGCAGCGGCTGTCTATCTCGAGGTCGGCTCGCGCTCGCAAGCCGACCTCATCACCTGCTCCGACATCGACATGATGAGCCCCGCATCCGACGGCCGCTTCCTGCACAAGGACGGCACGCCCTATCCGGACGCGTGAAGCATCTGGAGCAACGCCTCACATGGCCGCGCTGCGGCGCCACGTGCTGACGGTGAGCCAGACCGCCGAGACAAGGAAATAGAGCGCGCCGACCGCGGCATAGCCTGCGACATTCGCGATCGATGGCACCGCAGGCATCGAGGCCTGGAAGATGAAGAAGCCGCCCGCCAGCGCCGACTGGCCACCGCTGAGCACCATGGCCCATTGCGCGCCGAAACGCTTCCAGCGCCGCACGGCCGTGCCGAGCTGAAGCAATCCGGACAGGATTGCCCAGGCCCCGAAGATTCCGAGCACCCAGTTCATGCTCACCTGCAAGGCCAGGATGACCGCGATGGTGGTCGCCAGACTGACCAGCACGTTCAGGCCCTGCGTGCGGTTCTGGTTCAAGCCGCCGCTGGAGAGCGCGTCGAGATAGTTGGCGGCAGCGTCCCAGGCCGGATAGGCGACGAGCAACGCCGCTGCGATCACCGCGGACGTTGGCGCGATCACGAAGGCCGCAATGACCCAGGCGACGGAAAACGCGGCACGCAGGAAGTAGTATTGCTTCAGCCATTGCGCCTGGTCGGCCGCCTCCAAAGCGATCTCACGATCTTTCATTTGCCTTTTCCTTACCTACTAGTTGGTAGTTTACATTCGACGCGGAGACGCCGGGCCGCCCTGAGCGGCACAGGCCTGTGTCGACCTCGTCAGTGCCTGGTGGAAAGCCGGTCCAGCAGCGGCCGGATGATGGTTCCGAACATCTTTGGATCGCCATAAGCGCGCGCCGACAGCATCGCGCCGTGAACGGTCGCCATGAATCCCTCCGCCTCGACCCGTGCCGTGCTGGCGAGATGGAGCCGTCCTTGCCGCTTGCCGCGCTCCATGACCGATGCCAGCCAGGATGCCAGGAAGCGGAAGTGGGCGCGCACTTCGAGCGCCACCTCCTCAGGCAGGATGGGAAGCTCGCTGGCAAGGAGCGCACAGACGCAGAAGGGGGCCGTCGCGTCCTTGATGCACGCCTCCCAATACCCCACGTAGTTTCTGAGCTGGTCGGCGGGGTCAGCGACATTGCGTTCGAGCGCCGACAACCCCGCCTGGGCCTCCTCGCGATAGCGCGACACGAGGGTGCGGACCAGGTCGACCTTGCTGGCGAAATGGTGGTGGATGCTCGGCTTGCGGATGCCCACGACATCGGCGATGTCGGCGTAACTGAAGCCGTTATAGCCGCCGGCGATGATCAGCGTCCGGGCGCAGGCAAGAATGTCGTCGGCGGTCGAGGAAACGGTGCTCATGGCGCTTAGCTACCTTCCAGTAGGTAGGTCGTCAAGCTGGGATGCTTCAATGATCCGTGAGTGGTAGGAGCCTGCATGACCATCCGCCCGATCGTGCGCTATCCCGACCGCCGGCTCGCGCTGCCGGCCCGCCCCGTCATAGCATTCGACGATTCCTTGCGCGACCTCGCGAACGACCTGCTCGAGACCATGCGTGCCGCACCCGGCATCGGCATCACCGCGCCGCATATCGGCGTGCCCTTGCGGGTCGTGGTGCTAGAGCTCGACGCCAAGGACGGCGCGCGGACTTACGTCAATCCGGAGATCACATGGGCCTCGCCCAAGATGATCCTGCACCGAGAGGGCAGTGTCTCGATGCCTGGGGTCAACGACGAGGTCCAGCGCCATGCGCGGGTGCGGATCAGCTATCAGGACCTCGACGGCAACATGCAACACGAGGAGTCGGACGGCTTGCGCGCCGTCTGCCACCAGCACGAGATCGACCAGCTCGACGGCATGTTCTGGATCCAACGTCTGTCGCGGCTGAAGCGCGAGCGACTGGTCAAGAAATTCGAGAAGATATCGCGGGCGTAAGCGCCTTCCGCCCGTCGCCACATCCTCAAGCCCTCTTCCCGCTCCGCTTGCTGATCGGAGCGTTGCGACGCTCTCGTTTGCCGCGCGCGATCTCGGTTGCCAGCGCGTCCAGCTTCGGCTCCCAGAAATTCCTGAACTGTCCAATCCACGCATCGACCGCCTGAAGCCCGGCAACGTCGACCGAATAGAGGCGCCTTTGCGCCTCCGCCCGTACGCTTGCAAAGCCGCTCTCTCGCAGCACTTTGAGGTGCTGCGAGACGGCCGCCTGGGTGATGCCGAACTCGGCCCCGATCACTTCGACGACCTCGCCGGACGCCATTTCCTTGAGGCCGAGCAGCTCGAGGATGCGACGGCGCACGGGATCGGCGAGGACTTCGAAGGCGTGCATCAGCTTCCTGTGCCCGGATGCGTGATGTCGGGCGGCATCTCGCCGCGATAGAACGCAATGGTGCGGTCCGAGCGCTCTTTCGCCGCGGCCGGATCGACCCCGCTCGCGACATGCGCAGCACGCCAATATTCGCCGCTCGCCGTCATGAAGTCCTTGCCCTCGGGCGAGACCATCCAGGCCTCTGCCGTTTCATGGTCAACCGAAGCCCCGGTCACAAGATATCGCTCGAGCCCCGCAAGGGCGAGGTCCCAGCCGATGCCCACCGCACCGGGGCCGAACTGATTCCAATGATCCTCGATGATCGCGGTGTGCTCAAGGGTCAGGCGCGCCTGGCTTCGTTCCGCGCTCAGCCTGACGTCGATCCAGCTCAAAACGCCACCGAATTCCCACGTCGCGGCGAAATGGGTCGGCGGCGTACAGGCCGTGATGGTGCCGCCCGCATTGCCCTTGACCTGGTATCTTCCGCCGAGCTGGAGGTCGCCCTCGACCGGCGCGAACCAGCGCGGGATACGCTCCCTGCTGGTCACGGCGTCCCAGAGATCGTCGACGCCGGTGTCGTAGAGGCGCGTCAGAATCACCGCGCTCGCCGGTTTTCCGTCCTTCTCAAAGCTCCTCACCGAGCGCGTCACAAGCCCCAAGACCCTGGCGACGTCGATCTGCATCGTGCTTCTCCTTGTCGTTTCTTGCACGGAAGAATATCGGCCGACACTAATATAAGTCAATACTTATATGATTCCCGCGCCGCTGCGTCAAACCGCCTCGCGAGGCGATGCGAACAAAACACCTACCCAGGCGTCTATCCGTGCCCACCACCCGCCAGGCCCGCACAAGACGGAATGAATTCATGAAAGTTCGCAAATTCGCCATCTCCGACGCTTCGCTTGAACGCTCGCCGGGACAGGACGGCGATATTTTCGCCGGCAATGTGGTCGACCAGCGCCACGGCGGACCGATCACGATCGGCTTCGGCCGCTACGCGCCCAACCAGAGCCTCGAGGAGAAGCTCGTGGTCGACGATGTCATGGTGGTCCTGGAGGGAAAATTGTCGGTCACGAACGACGGACGCACCGTCACGGCAGGTCCGGGCGAGATCGTCCATATGCCGAAAGGCGAGACCGTCACGATCCGCTCGCACGAGCAAGGCGCCGTCACCGCCTACGTCACCTATCCGCACTGGCAGGAGGCGCATGAGGCGCGAGCTCGTGGCAACCGTTGATGTCGACCTGCCCGCCTGCTGCGACCCGACGGAATGGGCCCGGCCCGGAGACCGCTATTTCAGCGGCAGGAACAGTTCCGCGACCGTCTCATGCTCCGGCACCTCCGGGAAGAAGCTCAGCCGCTGGCAATAGATCGGGAAGTCGCGTGCTTCCTCGCCACTGGCCGGAAGCCAGTCGCGATAGAGGTAGAGCGCGGCGGGCTCCAGATTGTCGGTGTAGCCGACGACACGCAGAACGGCGCAGCGTCCGCCGGGAATCTCGGCGGCTTTGATCGCCTCGCCGTTCGCCGCGATCGGCTGCTCGGTGCCGACGCACAGGTCCACGCTATAATCGGCTGGGCGCGCAGGACGCCGCTCGGAACGCCAGACATTGAAGGTCGGGTTTGTGCTGGGGTGCAGGCCCGCCGCCTTGCGCCAGGAGATGAAGCGCTGGATGGTGGCGGGAAGCGTCGCCGGGTCGCCCCGATGCTCCATGATCGCCACCTTCGTGGTGGGCACATCGCGGATCGTCACGTCGTCAGTCGTGAAAGTTCTCTGCATGAGCTTGCTCCTCGCGATATCGAGAGGCCCGAAGGCCGCAAGCCACGGCTCCCACTCGGGAGAGTTCCGGAACGACGATGGCGATTGCCCGAACCGTTGCCGAAAGGCGCGGGCAAAGGCATCCGGTGCTTCGTAGCCGGCATCCATCGCAATGTCCGTGACGCTTTCGGCGTCGGTGAAGGCGAGTTGATGCGACGCGCGCTTCAGACGGGCCAGCTGGACGTAGCGGTGCACGGATAGCCCGAAGGTCGCCGTGAACTGCCGGTGGAAATGGAATTTCGAGAAGGCCGCAACACCGCTCAAACTTTCCAGGTCCAGATCATCGTCGAGATGCCGGTCGATATGGTCCAGCACCCGCCGCATCCGGGCCTGATAGTTTTGCAGCGCCGCCTTCATCGTCCCTCCTCCGTGGCGGCCTCATATAGGCGCGAACGGCCGTGGCGTGCTCGACGGATCTTGCGGTTTTGGGCGCACTGTCGTTGCCCGGCTCGACCGGGCGACCCAGTACGCCGCGGCCTTTCGATTCAATCACAATGGTCTCTGGAATACTGATCGCCCGGCCAAAAAGCCGGGCGATGACAGCGAGTGCGCGGCGCGAACGGACGACGCGCCCTCACCCGCCCGCCATCAGTGCCTTCGCCAGCGCCATGTAGGCCGGCAGCGTCACGGGGTCGTTGGCGGCGTTGCCCGCCATGGGGTGCGAGGCGTAGCGCGCGATCACCATCTCGGCCCTGGGATCGACGTAGATGCCCTGGCCGTAGACGCCGCGCGCCATGTAGGCGCCGTGGGCGTTGTGCGTGACCCACCATTGGTTGCGATACGACGCGCCGGGCAGCGTGGTGTAGCCGGCCGGCTTGAATTTCTCGGGGTCGCCGCCGCGCGCGATGTCCTCAACGACCTGTGAAGGCACGATCTGGCGGCCGTTGAAGCGGCCGTGATTGCGCATGGTCTCGCCGAAGCGGGCGAGATCGCGCAGCGTGGTGGAGAGACCGCCGCCGCCGCTCTCGGTGCCGATGCGGTCGACGTGATAATATGCGTCCTCCTCCGCACCCATCGGCTGCCAGATGCGCTCGGAGAGCAGATCGGACAGCGTCATACCGCTGGCGCGGCGGCAGATCCAGGCCAGCACGTCGGTGTTGACGGTCTTGTAGGCGAAGGCCTTGCCGTGCTCGCCCTGCTTCTTCTGCGCCACGAGAAAATCGAAGATGGTGGTCGGGCCGTCATAGTCAGGCGGAATCGGCGCCATGCCGTTGGCGCGCCGCAGGCCCCACACGTCCGAATTCTTGTCGGTGTAGACCTCGGTGTAGGCAAGCCCCGTGGTCATATCCATGACCTCGTGCACGCGCGCGTCCCCAAACGCGCTCGCCTTCAGCTCCGGCACGTAATCCGTCACCGGCGCCTGCGGATCGATCTTGCCCTCGGCGACCAGAATGCCGGCGAGAACGCCGGTGAACGACTTCGTCACCGACATCCCGATATGCGGCTTGTGCGGCTTCAACGCGCCGAAATAGCGCTCATAGATCAGCCTGCCCCGGTGCAGCACGGCGATGCCGTCGGTGTACGTCTCTTCCAGCATCTTTTCAAACGTCATGGGCCGCCCGTCCATCGTGGTCGAGCCGACCGCGCCGATGTCGTGATCCTCGCGCGGCAGCACCGATGCGGGCCCTGCCCCGCGCCAGACGTTCACCGTCGGCACCAACTGGCGGATGTTGCTCCAGGCCCAGCGCAGTTCGGGGAAGCTGCGGAACGAGCCATCCTGGAAGGTGATGGTGCGGTCGGGTGCCGGCGGGAAGCCGCGCATCCAGCCGAGGGTTTCGGGATCGGTCGAGGTGACGGGCGGCTGAGCGGGGGCGACAGACATGGACACTGGCTCCGGACGGACGATCCAGATGTCGTAGCATCGGATGCGGTGGCAGACATCCAACGTTTGTGCTGGGCACCTGCGCATAAATCAGGACCGCAGTTACAAGTCAGTCTTGCGCAGCTTTGCCTCTCCTTTGACCGAAATTCCGAGGCTCGACGCCGCTGTCATTCCGCGACATCCATAGCCTTGATGCGCCGGTGAAAGCACAGTGTGGAGATCGCCGAGCCCGCCCAGGCCAAGTCGACGGTTCGAGCTCGTGACGATCCTGGCCGAAGAGAGCTCGCTTCGCAGCTCCGTTCGACACGGCGCAAGACGCGTTGGTGAGCTGATTGCCATTCTCCGACGTCATAGCGCGCCAGCAACATCTCTCCTGCCGAAGGTGAAGAAGCTGAGCGCGGCGAGCACCCAGACACCGACGGCGCCATAGAGCATCACGTCTCCGAAACCGCCGGCCAGTGCGGCAGGACCGAGCACCTTCGACACTCCAGTGGCGACCTGATCGAGAGCGGCGCCATTTCCAGCGGCGATCTGTTCGGCGACGTGCCGAAGCTGTGCCGCGTCGAGTGAACCCGGTGCTGCAGTCAGGCGTATCAGAACGCCTTCGACCAAGACGACCCCCATCAGCGCGATGTTGATGGCGAGCGAAATCATCCGGGCACTCATGTCGATGCCGGATGCCATGCCGGCCCTGTCGCTCGATACCGATCCGGTCGTGGTGTTGGTGACCGGTGTGTTGGTCGCGCCGAGGCCGATCCCGGCCAACAACGCGCCGATCAACGTCGTCGGCAAGGCCGCCGAACCGCCGCCTGCTCCGATCTTCATGATGAAAAAGCCGAGACCGATCACGAACAGTCCCGCCGGGATGACTGCGCCTGCGCCAACGCGCAGCGAAAGGCGTTCGGCGAAGGGTGGCACAACGAGCGTCGGCAGGGTGTAGGCGAGAAGTGCCATGCCGGCCATCAGTCCATCGAGCCCTAGCCCCGCCTGAAACCAGATCGGCAGATAGATCATGAACGGCCAGAAGCTGAAATTCATCCCTATCGAGCCGAACAGTGCTCCGGAAAAAGGCGTGATCCGGAACACCGAGAAATCGAACATCGGGTGCGGCACGATCTGCTCCACGATGATGAAGGCGATGAGGCTGAAGGCGGCCGTGGCGACAATCGCCAGCGCCATCGGGCTGGTGAAACCGAGTCCGCTGCCCTGGGTAATGACGTAGGCAATGCAAAAGACGGCCAATGACAGAGTCGCGATGCCGGCGAGATCCAGGCGCCCGGCCGCCGGGTCTTTCGATTCCCGGACACCATGCAGAGCGAGAACGACCGTCAGCACGGCGATGAAGGCGTGGATCAGAAACACCCAGGCCCAGCCCATCAGGGCGGCGATACCGCTGCCAATCACCGGACCGAAGCCGAGACCAAACCCGGAAACGATGCCCCACCAGCCGAAAGCCCGGGCGCGATCGGCCGCCGTGCTGAACTGATGCGAGAGCACGGCGATCTGGCAAATCAGCATGGCGCCGCCGCTCGCGCCTTGGAGCGCACGCCCGACGATGAGGGTCGTCATGTTTGGGGCAAAGCCACACAGAAGGGACGTACCGCCGAAAGCAACAGTGGCGACGACGAGGAGACGCTTGCGACCGAAGCGATCCGCCAGTGTGCCGGCGGCCATAAGAACCGTCGCCACGGCTATGGTGTAGGCGTTCATCGTCCACTGGAGCTCTTGAAAATTGGCGTGAAGGACCTTCTCCAGCGTCGGCAGGATCGCAGGTACACTTGATATTTCGAAGCCGAACATGAGAGCCGACAAGCAGATGGCGGCCAAGGCAAGATTGCCTTGCCGCGAGGAAGCAAATGACATGATCAGGCCTTTCAGCGCCGAGATCACTCGGCGTCCCGCGAGCGGCCGTTCACCCACAACGGTTAAGGCTGGGGTGGCGCGGCAGTCTTGCGAACGACTGTTGTTGATGGCCCTGATCGTAGGCGAAACTTGACGATACAAAAATGATATGGCTGATTATTTCAGAGACAGCAAATCTGGATGATCGAAATGGCATCCCTCGATGTCGAGTCGGTCCAGGCTTTCGTGGCCATCGCCGACCTTCAGAGTTTCACGCGGGCAGCCGAGGCTCTTGGCACCACCCAGGGGGCGATCAGCGTCAAGCTGCGGCGCCTCGAAGAGCGGATCGGCCAACGGTTGATCGAGCGCACGCCGCGACACGTCCGTCTGTCCGCAAACGGCGCCGTATTTCTCGACCGGGCTCGCGACTTTCTTGCTGCGCATGAAGCCGCGCTGTCGGCGCTCGCCTCCACGACCCCGCGCCGGTTCGGCCTCGGCATTGCCGCGCATGTTGCCGGGCCGGAGCTTCCGACCCTTCTGGCACAACTCAACGCGCATGATCCCGGTCTGCGTATCGAGGTCCGCCTCGAGAATTCGCGCACGCTGCTCGACGCCTTCGATCGCGGAGAACTGGACGCCTGTATCATTCGTCGCGAAGACGACCGGCGCGATGGCGAGATTCTCGGGCCGGAGCATTTCGGGTGGTTTGCCGCGCCGAATTTCGAGCATCGGCAGGGCGAGCCTCTACGGCTGGCAGCTCTGTCGCCTTCTTGCGGCGTGCGCGATATCGCGACCCGTGCCCTCGACGAGGCAGGCATCGCCTGGACAGAAGTATTCCTCGGTGGCGGCTCGTCGGCGGTGGCGGCAGCCGTCTCCGCCGGGTTGGCCATGGCCATCTTTTCCTGTCGCCTTGCTCCGCCCGGCACCATCGAAGTCGGAGAGCGCTTCAGGCTGCCGCGCCTGCCGTCGTCCGAGATCGTGCTGCACTCGACGCTCACCGATCCCAAATCGCGTGCCGCACTGCGCACGCTCGCCGCCGCCTTTCGGGAGCATCGTGCGATGGCCGGATAGCGGGAGCGATGTCGCACCTAAAGCGCGATGCGATTAGGATGAATCGTCATCGCGCTTTAGGTTGTTGTTTAAGCATGATCTTTTCGGAAAACCGCTGCGCACTTTTCCGGATCATGCTTTAGTCGTGGGCTGACGTATCCGAACCGAACGACCGTTGCCATTTCTCGCCATCCGCTTCCAATACGACGAGCCCGTAGCGGTTTGGACGGCCGAATCTTTTGGTCCGCTAACGGCGATGCTGAGCAGGGACGGCGAACGCAGGATATGGGTGGCGCCAGCCAACGGGCCACCGCCAAGCATCGCATCACGCTCCGTTCCGGCTGCCTTTCGCAGCAAATCCTCAATCCAGCGTCTCAAACGCGCTGGGCTTCGCTACCCATGCTCACCTCGTATCGACGTGCCGACGCCTTGGCACGCCACCACCGCGACAGCCGCGAGACTCCACAACGCTGTCGAATAGAGGTTCGTCCCGTCCGTCCTGTTAGCCAGTTCGGCAGTCAAATTCGTCATGAAATGAAACAGGATCGCGCCCAGAGTGCTGCGGGACGTATTATTGAAAATCCACGTGAATATGATCGTGACTGGTATCGTCTGCAGGACGAAAAGCCAAAACCACAAGGACCGTATGCCGACGTCGTGCTTCATGCCTCAAAAAAGAACAGCGGAAGATGCCATATCGCCCAGAGCGCACCGAGAACGATGCTCGCGGCCACGGCGCCCAAGCGTGCCTGCAAGTGGTCGAGCGCATATCCGCGCCAGCCCAACTCCTCGGGAATCGGGCCGTTGATCAGTGTGACGAGCAGAAAAGGAGCGATCGTCGACGGGGCGGAGAAGAATGATGTGAGCGTCCTGCTGATTTGCGCCGCTGCATCGCTTCCGCCGGAGGGACGATCGAGCAGCACCACGATGGTGAAGAGCACCGGCGCAAACAACAGAATAATTGCATACCATCTGGCCGGAATGCGGCCGACGTCGAACACGCAGCCAATAGTCGCTCCAATCGCCGGCCGTCCGGGTAGCGCATGTAAATCCAATGCCGCCCAGCATCGGCCCAGTACGAGAAGCAGCCGCCCCTCGTCTGCACACTGATGCCGGATGCTGCGGCCGGTATCCAGAATGCCCAGGTCCAGCAGAACACAAGGATGAAGAACAGCATAGGACCGGCGAAAGGACGACGGAGTATTTCCTTCATCTGGACAGCTCCGGCGAAATCACGCGAACCCGGATGGCGACGCATTCTCCTGCTGCAGGCTGACCCTAATCCATATTGTGCGGCCCCTGCCGTGGCTGCCCACCCGGCCAATTCCCATGGCGCGCGAATCGCCAAGCTCATCAGGCGGTCTCCCGCCCTCCCCCCAGCGCGAGGGCCATCCGGCCCCCCGGGAATCGCATTGGCCTCGCTGCGGCGCTGTTGCAGCGAGTGGTGCTCACATCGGCAGACCCAGGAACTTGAATGGCTCAGCCTCCTGGAAATTCGCGGTCGCATCGCCGGCAAAAGTACGCGACTGTTGGGGCCCAAGATCGAGCTTCTTCACTTTTCCCTTTTCAGGCGAGAAATCGATTCCCTTGAGATCCACCCAGAATACATTCGGGGTCAGCACGGATTCGAAGAAGTACAGCTTGCGCTGATGGTCGGCGACGGTGCGCCACCGCGTCGAGGAAATGTTCGGCTGTTCCGACGTTGAAATGCCGAACGGCACGGACACGTTGCGGATCACGCTGAACACGCTGGCCAAGGCGCGGTCGGGATTTTCATCTTTCGGAATCGCATTGACGTAGAAGGACGCACGCGCGAACCGATCTGCGGCGCGGTTCGTGCCCGGCAGCATCACCGTGCCGCCGATCTCCTTCCAATATTCGTTCAGCGCCAGCTGCTGCTCGAAGGTCGGGGAGTTGGTCATCACCTGGTACTTGCGGTCGTGATGGATGACCGGCCGGCCATTGATGTATTCGACGATCGCGCTGTCACCCGTGGCATCCGAAAGAGACAGGTGAAGCGTGGCGAGCAATTTCTGTCCGGGAACGTTGTCGGTGACGATCGTGAAAGGATCCGTCTCGAGCACCGCAACTGCATCCCGAACGGTGGCGAAATTGTCGAGCACGTATTGGGCCCAGGCGGCAATGGACAGGCCGGGCTTGCTGGAATCCAGCTTCGGGTATTCGGATTCGGTAAGCCAGAGGACGTTGGCGACCAGTCCTGCCTCGTTCATGCCATCCGACGTCGAAACATCGTAAGCGGAGGCAACAACGCTGCCGAATTTGGATTTCCATTTCAGCGAGTTCGGCCCGACCTCCCCGCTGCGCGCCATGCCTCTCGGGAAGATCCAGAGATCGGTCGGCATCTCGAACCGCCAGTCCATCGACCGCGCAGTGACGACCTGATTGTTGGCGCCGAGATAAACCAGCCGCGTACAAGCGAGCGAGAGCGATGGTGCAACGGCGATCACAGCCGCCAGGCTCGCCGAGAAAATGCGCGATAGGGCCAGACTCTTCATTGTCATCGACCTCGCAACAGCGTTTGAACGGACAGGAGCACGCTACCAGCTTCGAGGATCGTCACAATGACGTAGGTCAAACCGGGAAGGCCTTTCGCAAACAAGCCGTCGCGGAACGGGCAACGAGAAGAACGCCCTCCGACACCAATTCATCCGGCGATACGACCGACTTTCGCCCCTTGCTCCCACTCAATCCAAGTATTGGCAATACATTGATTCAAGAGATAACAGTTCGCTTCTCGGGAATCTCATTCTCAGCGCGCCAGCATCCAGAGGCCAAGCCCGATCAGGACCACGCCGCCGGCCCCGCGGCTCAACGCGGCATAGCGCGTATCAATGACCTTCTGCACGGTGAATGCCGCGAGTCCAAAAATGACGAGATCGTCGAGCATGAAGAACGTTACGTACAATCCGATGTAGGCGTAGTATGCTCCGGTCGAGAGGTCTGCCAGCGCGAGCATATGCGTGTAGATCGCCGGTAGCGCCGCCGAGCACGCGAACTCAATAGCGTTGACGGCAAACGCCAGACCGACGATCAGCAGGAGACTTACCAGGCCGACGGGCGCGGCGACGATCTTGCGGATCCGCTGCATCGTGTGCTGCCGCTGTTCGGCATTACCGACGTCGCAGACAATCACGCCACGCGTTACGGCAAGCTCATAGAGATGATCGATGCCGATCCCGATCGCCACCAGCCCAACGATCTGCGTGAGCGGACGGATATGACCGACGACGAGGAATGTGTTCAGCCACGCCGTCATGAACAGGAAGTAGAGCACGCCTGAAGCGAGCACGAAGGTTCCCACAAGCCACCAGATCTTGCCGTAGTCCTTGATGCCCGCGATCAGCGAGATCAAATAGACGAGGACCCACATGGCGCAGGGATTGAAGCCATCGGCGAGGCCCATCAGAATGCCCAGCGTCGGAAGGGAATAACCGACGGGGTCGATGTCTCCCAGCCACGGCAAGCTTATTGTGCGTGCGGAGCCCGCCGGACGCGCAATCGCGGTCTCATCAGCCGCAAGAGCCAGCAGGTCCCTGCCCGTTTTCTCCGCCGACTCGAAGCCGAGCAGGTAGCGCGAGCCGCGCACGAAGAGGGGAACGCCAAGTTCGTTCTCCGGTATGGCGTGCTGACGAGCAATGTCAAGGAACAGGGCTTCGTTGGCCGAATTCGACACATCGTGCAGGACGAAATCGACACGCGGCTGTGTCCTGAGAAACTCGATGGCCCTGTGGCAATGAGGGCAGTCCGGATGAAAGAAGACGTGAAGCCTTCCATCGTGCTGCCAAGCAGATGTGCTCTTAGGCGACGGCGCAACGTTTGCAGCGAGTTGCAGGGCCGCAAAGATCAATCCGAGCACGATGACCAGCGCAATGCGCAGCCGTGTCGAACTCAATGCCGAGAGACGGATCATTCAGGCAGGCTCCGAGAACGCGAACGGCCTGAGCTACCGCCTACCGGAGCCTCTTGAAGTTGATCCTTGTCAAACCACGCCAGTTGGACTCCCGCTACGAGAGTGCACGTGGTGCGGAGCGAAGCCTACTCACGGCCAGTGTGCTTGCGCTGGTCGCGCTCGGTATGGTGATGCACGGGCTTCCCGAGGGGAGTCCTTTCTGCTCGCGTTTCTTGCCGCGGCTTTGACCACGCCAATCGATCGGCAGCTTCTCTAACCCGTCTTCAGCAGCCATCGGATCGGTATTGCGATCGCCAGCAGCGTGATCACACCTGCCGCCCACAGCGCCACGAACCATAACAGCTGCCTCCAGGTTCGCGACACACGCAGCATCAGTGATACCCCTCACCGTGCCGCACCTTGCCGCGAAATATCCAGTAGACGTAGCCCGTATAGACAAGGATCACCGGCACCAGCACCGCCGCGCCGACGAGCAGGAACATCTGGCTGCTGGGATGCGTGGCTGCCTGCCAGATCGTAACGGAGGGCGGCACGATCATCGGCCACATGCTGATGCCAAGCCCGATATAGGACAGCACGAAAAAGCCAAGCGCGCACAGGAACGGCACCACATCTTCGCCCTTGCCGAGCGCGCGGTGAAAGCGCCACGCCAGCAGGGCCAGGAGAACTGGCACAGGCGCTGCATAAAGCATGTTTGGCAGCGTCAGCCATCGCGCGCGGAACGCCGGGCTTTGGATGACCATCATCACGGATATGACCGCGATGAATCCGAGCGTCGCAAAGCCGAGAACGCGTGCATAGTTGCGGCAGCGTGCCTGAAGCGCGCCGTCGGTCTTCCAGATCAGCCAGCACGCGCCAAGCAGGCCATAGCCGACAACCAGGGCAACACCGGTCAGAACGGAGAAAGGCGTCAGCCAGTCCCACCAGCCGCCGGCGTAAGCACGCCCCTCCACGCGAATGCCCTGCACGATGGCGCCAAGGCAGACACCCTGGAGGAATGCGGCGGCAAAGCTGCCCCACGAGAAGGCGCGGTCCCACCATAACTCACCGGCCGATGTCCGCGCCCGAAACCGCATTTCGAAGGCCACCCCGCGAAACACCAATGCGAGCAGCATCAGAATGAGCGGCATGTAAAGCGCGGGAAAAATCGTCGCGTAGGCCAACGGAAACACGGCGAACAATCCGCCGCCACCCAGGACGAGCCAGGTTTCGTTGCCATCCCAGACCGGCGCCACGGAATTGACCATGACATCGCGGTCGGCTCTCGCCACCTCGGCCGGAAACAGGATGCCCACGCCAAGGTCGAAGCCGTCCATCATCACGTAGAGCAACACGGCCGTCGCGATCAGCAGGGCCCAAATCAGTGTGAGGTCGATGCTCATGGCCTGATCCCCGCCGGCCGCGGTTCTGCTCTGTGCGTCTCTGGCGCCAGGTCTATCAAGGCTGGCGCCGGCGTAATGCCGGCCGTGCGCACCGGCTGGCCCTGTGGCGGTCCGTGCTCGCCCGCTTCAGGCGTCTGGCGGAAGAGATGGAACAGATAAGCGATGCCCGCGCCGAACACGACGAAGTACACGACAACGAATGCGGCGAGCGATGCGGCGACGGCTGGCGCGGCGATCGGCGAGACGCTATCGGCGGTCCTCAGGAGTCCATAAACGGTGAAAGGCTGTCGTCCAGCCTCTGTCACCGTCCATCCGGCGGTAACCGCTATCAGCCCGGACGGCCCCATGGCCACGGCAAAGCGGTGGAGCCATGGCGTGTCATAGAGCCTGTTGCGCCGACGCAGCCAAAGCGACGCCACGCCCAGCATGATCATCAAAATCCCCAATCCAACCATGATGCGGAACGCCCAGAAGACGAGTGGGATATTGGTGGGCCATGTATCTTTCGCGAAAGCCTTGAGCCCCTTGACCTCTCCATCAAGGCTATGCGTGAGGTAAAGACTCGCGAAGGCAGGAATGGCAATCTGGCCGCGAGTCACGCCGGCTTCGGCATCCGGCATGCCGAACAGGATGGAAGGCGCGCGGCGCTCGGTTTCGAAGTGACCTTCCATGGCCGCCACCTTTGTGGGCTGGTGGTGGTACGAATTCACGCCATGCAGATCGCCGATCAGGAGCTGCATCGGGGCCACGATCGCGGCCATCCACATCGCCATTGAAAACATGATGCGAGCGCGTTCGTTCATCCTGTCCCGCAGGAGATGCCAGGCGCCCACGGCGCTCACGATCATCGCGGTCGTCAGGTAGGCCGCTGTGACCGTATGGGCGAAACGGTAGGGGAACGACGGATTGAAGATGATCGCGAGCCAGCTGTCGGGAATGAACTGGCCGTCCGGTCCCGTCGCATGTCCCATCGGCGTTTGCATCCAGGAATTCGCCGCTAAAATCCAGAAGGCCGAGAGCAAGGTGCCGCCCGCGACGAAGCACGTCGCGACGAAATGCAGGCGCGGACCAACGCGGCCAAGGCCAAACAGCATGACCCCGAGGAAGCCGGCCTCCAGAAAGAATGCCGTCAGCACCTCATAACCAAGGAGCGGCCCGAGGACCGGGGATGTCTTGTCGGCAAACACGGACCAGTTCGTCCCGAACTGGTATGACATGACCAAGCCGGACACGACGCCCATGGCGAAGGCGACGGCGAAAATCTTCAGCCAGTACCTATAGGTATCAAGATAGGCCGTCCGGCCAGTCCACAACCACAAGCCTTCGAGCACGGCAAGATAGCTCGCCAGTCCGATGGTGAAGGCGGGAAACAGGAAATGCCAGACGACCGTAAAGGCAAACTGAAACCGCGCGAGATCCAAGGCACTGGGCAGCAGGTCAGACACGGCTTCGCCCCCACAACAACTGCGGCTTGCGTCTAACGCTTCGAGCTCGCCGCTGGTTCCCGAAGCTTATGCGCTTGAACGCATATGCGCATGACCTTATATAGCGTCTATGCAAACTCCGGAAGACTTTCTCGCCGCTCTTGCGGAACCCACCCGCCTCGCCGCGCTCCGGCTCCTCTGGGATGGCCGGGAGTATTGCGTCTGCGAGCTCATGCGCCACCTCGGTGCCACACAGTCGCGCATGTCCAGGCACATGGGCGTGCTCAAGGCCGCCGGGCTCGTCATCGACCGGCGCGATGCCCAGTGGGTTCGTTATCGGCGCAACCCTGATCTACCGCAAAGCGCTGCGCGCATCGTCGATGCAGTGATTGCCGCAACGGACGTCAAAGGAAGGATTGCCGCATGAGCGTTGAAAGCGTCGCGATCCGCGCCGATGAGCCGAAGCGGGAGCCGAGGTGGAAATGGCTGGCCGGCCTCGGCATGGCCCTTGCCGCATGGGGCTTGGTCTATAGCCAGCTCATCCCCGCTTCGGAATGGGCGGTTTCGCTTCTGCCCGTCGACCGGGCGAGCCGTCTTGGCGAAGCACTTGCCTTCTTCTTGTACGACACTCCAAAGGTCATCCTTCTCCTGACGCTTATCGTCTTCGTGATGGGCGTCGTGCGCAGCTACTTCTCGCCGGAAAAGACCCGCGCTCTGTTGGCTGGCAAAAGGGAGGGACTCGGCAACATCATGGCCGCCGGCCTCGGCGTCTTCACGCCATTCTGCTCCTGCTCGGCCGTGCCGCTGTTCATCGGCTTCGTCTCCGCCGGCATCCCGCTCGGCGTTACCTTCTCCTTTCTCATTGCCGCGCCGATGGTGAACGAGGTGGCGCTCGGTCTGCTGTTCGGCCTCGTCGGTTGGAAGGTAGCACTCACCTATCTCGGTTTCGGACTCGGCGTCGCCATCGTCGCCGGCTGGGTGATCGGCCGCTTGAAGCTCGAGGGCTGGCTGCAGGACTGGGTCAAGGACATCCATGGTGCCGCGATGGTGGTCCCCGACGAACGGCTGACCTTCGTTGACCGCATCCAGCTCGGCATTGAAGCCGTCAAGGACATCGTCGGCAAGGTCTGGATCTGGATCATCGCTGGCATCGCGGCCGGCGCCCTGATCCACGGCTATGTGCCGGCCGACCTGATGGTCCGGATCATGGGGGCGGATGCCTGGTGGTCTGTGCCGGCCGCGGTGCTGATCGGCATCCCCATGTACACCAATGCGGCCGGGGTGATCCCGATCGTGGAGGCGCTGCTCGGCAAGGGTGCGGCGCTCGGCACGACCCTCGCCTTCATGATGTCGGTAATCGCCCTGTCGCTGCCGGAGATGATCATCTTGCGCAAGGTTCTGACGCTGCGCCTGATCGCGGTGTTCGTCGGCGTCGTCGGCACGGGCATCCTCGCCGTCGGCTTCTTGTTCAACATGCTTTTCCACTGAGACACACAGGGAGTGCGCAAGATGAAGGACGTGAAGGTGCTCGGCCCCGGCTGCAAGCGCTGCGAGGCCACGGAGGCAATGGTAAAGAATGCCGCGTCGAAACTCGGCATCGACGTGAAGGTCGAAAAGGTCACGGACTATGCCGAAATCGCGAAATTCGGCATCGCCTCGACGCCGGGCATCGTCGTCGATGGCAAGGTCGTCCACGCGGGCGGATTGCCGAAGGAAGATGCCCTCGAGACATGGCTGCGAGGGTGATGCTGGAATATTCAGTAGAGGCGCGCCGTATTGACGCCCACGATAGTGTCGCCACCACGTAACAGGCGGAAATCACGCTCGACCCCGACTTGACGGGCCGCGCGGACGCGTTCAACCCGGCCGAGACGACGTGCCCTCATCCATCGACCGCACAAAAGTCGTGGCATGGCTGAGGTCGCGCCCGGGAATTGCCAGCGTCCAAGACGTGCACATCTGGTCCTTGAGCACGACCAGAGCGGCGCTGACAGCACATCTGATCATACCAGCAGGACATCCCGGCGACAGTTTTCTGGACAAGGTTGCGGACGAGCTGGCGCATGATTTTTCCATCGCCCATGTCACGCTGCAGATCGAAATCGGCGACAAGGATCGATGCCGCCTCGCGCCGGATGATGTCGTGTGATCGAGGCGATCGAGCCAGTCGAAAGCGCTCCAAGCTCCGCTATCGCCGCCGAGAGTATCACTCACTCCCACTCGATTGTTGAGCAGGAAGTTTCGTCCTTGTTCTACAAGCACAAATCTCCACATCTGACGGACATATCCCGACGGTATATCCGCTGCAATTTTTCGATCTTGAATTCACAGGATAATTTGCGCTGTTTGAAGTACCGGCAATATCGCTACCTATCGGAGTCGATCGACTGAATAGTTTACAGAAGTGGCGGAAATCGCCACTGCTTGAACTGCCACAGTATCATTCAAGATACCGTCAGTGATGCGGAAAGCGATGGTTCGGCCCGTGAGCCGGGCCGAAATAGGTTCAATCGATCAGAGCACGCCGGGTGTGCCAGTCCGTCACCGATTGGAAGGCATGCCCGGAGCGGGCGAGCACATCCTCGGACAAATGAGGGCCGACCAGTTGCATGCTCAGCGGTAGGCCGTCCGACGCTATGCCGTTCGGCAGCGTGATCGTCGGGCTGCCGGAGAAATCGAACACCGCGGTGAAGCGCAGGATGCTGAGCAGCACACTCGGATCGGCGCCGTATTCGCCCATCTTGGTTAGCGTCGGGATCGGTACGGGCATGGTGGGAATGAGCAGGAGGTCGACGTCACGGAACAACGCCGAGAGGCTGCCGCAGAACTTCAGGCGCTCGTGATGGATCTGCGCGATCTCGACGCCGCTCATTGACCTCCCCTGCTCGATCAGCTGCGCCAGATCGGGGCCGTATTCCGACTTCCGCGACGGATAGGTCTCGAGATGCGCCTCCGCGGTCTCAATCGAGCACATCGGAATCCACATGCTCACGAGCTTCTCATAGACCGGAAACTTGACCTCGCGGATGTCGGCCCCCAGCGCCGCAAGCGTCCGCTCGGCGTCCAGCAGCGCGGCGACCACCTGCGGATCGATCCCATCCTGGGTGTAGCTGCGGTCCATGCCGATCCGTAAGCCTCGAATGCCGTCTCCGATCCCGGCCAGATAGTTCGGAACCGGCACCTGCAGCGCCGTCGGGTCGTTGACATCCGCTCCCGCGATCACGCCAAGCATGGCGGCCGCATCGGCTGCGCTTCGACACATCGGCCCGACATGGTCGAGCGAGTCCGCCAGGGGAAAGACGCCGTGACGGCTGACGCGTCCCCAGGTCGGCTTGATGCCGGTCAGCCCGCAGGTCGCGGACGGAAACCGGATCGAGCCGCCGGTGTCGCTGCCGATCGAGCCGAAGCAGAGCCCCGCCGAGGTCGCCACGCCCGATCCGCTCGAGGAGGAGCCGACCCAGTACTCGACGTTCCAGGGATTGAGCGGCGCCTGATCGTCCGGATGGTGACTGGTGTAGGCACCCTCGGTCATCTTCAGCTTGCCGAGCGTAACGGCGCCGGCATGCTCGAGCCGGTCCACGATCGTCGCATTGAAGGACGGGACGAACTTGGCGTGGATCGTGGTGCCGCCCGCCGTCGGCGCAAAGGTGGTGTAGCAGAGATCCTTCAGCCCGATCGGCACGCCGTGTAGCGGCCCGCGCCAGATCCCTTTCGCGAGCTCGGCGTCACAAACTTTCGCCCGAGCCATGGCGCGCTCGGCGAGGACGAGTGCGTAGCCGTGAAACCTGCCATCGAGCTTCTCGATCCGGCTCAGCATGGCCTCCGTCACCTTCGACGGCAGGAGCTCACCCCGGCGGAACAGCTCGGAGAGTTCGGTGATCTGCTTGTAGTGGATTGGATCGGTGGACATCGGAGGCTCTTCTTCTTGGTGTTATTCTCAACCGGACGACAAACTCGGTGCACCTCGCCCGCTTGCGGGAGAGGTCGCGCCACTGGCGCGGCTAAGGGCTTTCTCCTCTTGGGGACTCCCGACGCGGAGACACCCTCTCCCCGATCCTCCCCCGCAGGCGAGGAGAAAGTGCGATGCGGTCCGGCCCTAGAACTGCACGCCGCGCGTGAGCGCGCCATCGACCACGAGGTTGGTCCCCGTGATGAAGCTTGCAGCCTTGCTGGCAAGGAACACCGCACCGTTCGCCATTTCCTGCGGCGTGCCCATGCGGCCGGTCGGGTTCAGCGCAAGCGCAGTCTTGTACAGCTCGGGATTGCCGTCCTTGATCTGGTTCCAGACGCCTCCCTCGAAATAGGTGTTGCCCGGCGAGACCGAGTTGGCGCGGATGCCCTTGCCGGCAAGCTGGAAGGCGAGCCCTTGCGTGTAGTGGATGATCGCGGCTTTGAACGTGCCATAGGGCCCGCTGGCGAAATCGACCTCGCGGCCCGACACGCTGGAGATGGTGACGATCGCGGCGGCCTTGCTCTTCTCCAGATACGGCATCGCCGCGTTGACCAGCCGCACAGTGCCCATCATGTCGGTGGAGAACTCCCTCTCCCAGCTCTCCTCGTCCTGCCCAATCGACAACGCGCTGACATTGGCGACGACGACGTCGATGCCGCCGAGCTTGGAGGCCATATCCTCCACCCAGGCCTTGAGCGCCGGACCGTTGGAAACGTCGACCAAGCTGCCGAACGCGGCGACGCCCTTCGCCTTGATCGCGGTGACCGCGTTGTCGACGTCGGCCTGGTTGCGCGCGCAGATGCCGACATTGGCGCCTTCGGCCGCAAACGTGTCGGCGATCGCCCTGCCGATACCCTTGGTGCTGCCGGTGACGAGAACCCTTGCTCCCTTGAGTCCCAGATCCATGTTCATTCTCTCCCTATCGACGACTTCAAGACACGCATGCTGCCGTTCAGAGCAGAAGCTGTTCGCGGACGTTGTCCTCGTTGACCTCGGCGCCTGCCAGCGACTGCGTAATCCTGCCCTTCTCCATGATGTAGCAGCGCTCGGCGATCGCCAGGATCGTGTCGAGGTTCTGCTCGACGAAGATGATGGTGGTTCCGAGCTCGTTGCGGAACGACCGCAGCGCCTCGCAGATGTGCTGGACGATCGACGGCTGGATGCCCTCGGACGGCTCGTCCAGGATCATGAGCAACGGATTGCCGATCAGCGCCCGGCCGATGGCGAGCTGCTGCTGCTCGCCGCCCGACATGGTGCCCGCGGCCTGCCGGCGACGCTCCTTCAGCCGCGGAAAATACTCATAGACGAGCTCCGGCAGCTTCTTGCCGCCGGGGCCGCCGATCAGCTCTCCGACCTGAAGATTCTCCTCGACGGTCATCTGTGGAAACACTTCGCGCCCTTGCGGGATGTAGCCGAAGCCGGCCCGCGCCCGTGCATCGGCTTCCAAAGCCGTGACGTCCTGCTCCATGAAGCGGATCGTGCCGCGCCACGTCTGCAGCAGGCCGATCAGGCATCGCATCAAGGTCGATTTGCCGACGCCGTTGCGGCCGATCACGCCGACAATCTCGCTGTGCGCGACCGACATGGTGACTCCCTGCAGGATCGGCGTCGCACCATATCCGGCCCATAATTCCGATACGTCCAGAATCCGGTCGGTGGGATTGGGCTTAGTGAGCATGGGTCTTGCCGAGATAGATTTCCGCGACTTTCTCATCCTGCAAGATGCTCTCGAGATTGCCGCGCGCAAAGATCTTGCCGAGATGCAGCACCGTGACGCGCTGGGCGACCTGGCGTACGAAGGCCATGTCGTGCTCGACGACGAGCACCGTCATTCCCTCGGCATTGAATGATTTGATCAGCTCGCCGGTCTTGTAGGTTTCTTCCGGCGACATGCCGGCCGTCGGCTCATCCAGCAGCAGGAGGTGCGGCTTGAGCGCCAGCGCCATCCCGATCTCGAGCCATTGCTGCTGGCCATGCGACAGCGCGCCCGCGAGCTTGTCGCTGTCCGGTGCGAGGTTGAGCAGCGTCAGCAGGCGATCTTCCTCCGCGATGCGTTCCGCGCCGGACAATCGCTCCTGGAGCGCAGTCTGAATGTTCTGCCGGACCGGCAATTCCTTGAACACGCTCGGGGCTTGCATCTTGATGCTTATGCCCCGCTGCACGCGCGCATAGGGACGCTCTTTGGTGATGTCGATGGTGTCGAACAGGATGCTGCCCTCGGTCGGGGGGTAGAGACCCACGATCAGCTTGAACAGCGTGCTCTTGCCGGCGCCATTGGGACCGATCAGGCAGTGCACTTCGCCGGCATTGACCGTGAGGTCGACGCCCGAGACCGCGGTCAATCCGCCGAACCGCTTGGATACGCCTTTGACTTCGACCAGCGCCATGATCAGGACTCTTCCGACTGCAAGCGACCGGTCTCCGCGATGACGTCACCGTCACCGCGACGTCGTCCGCGCCACCAGTCCGCAACGAGCTTGCCGATGCCGAGCACGAAGCCCCGCGGCGCCAGCATCACCGTGGCGAGCAGCAGCGCCCCCATCAGCACCAGTGCGGCCTGCTGGCTGTAGACGGTGATGGTCTGAAAGCCGAACAGCAGCAGGAACGACCCGACCAGCGTGGCAGTCAGATCGCTCCGCCCGGAGAAGGCGACCCAGACGATCGGCATCGCGGCAGCCGGCAAGCCGATGCTGGATGGCGTGATGAACTGACCCCAGGACGTGTACAGCGCGCCGCTCAGCCCCGCGAGGCCGCTGCCGATCACGAATGTCAGAAGTTGATATTTACGGACGTCATAGCCCAGCATTTCCGCACGCTGCGGATTTTCGCGCGTCGCTACGATGACGTTGCCGATGCCCGAATTCACCAGCATCCGCAGGGCGAGATAGACGATCACGATGAGCGCGACCATGACGTAGTAGAGCGCCGATCCCTCGATGTAAAAGTCACCCACGGTCAACGGGTCCATGCCCTTCATGCCGTTGAAGCCGTTCAGTCGCGCTGGACCGATATGCCATTCCGGCCCCGCCGTCTGGCCGAGGAAGAAGGCCAGCACCAGCGTTGCGGACAACGTCACGATACCGAAGAAGATGCCGTTGATGCCGCCCCAGATCATGAAGTAGCCGAGGATGCCGGCCGCGATCATCGCAAGGACCACAGAGAGCACGAGCGCGGCGATCGTCGCGGTGCCGCCGCCCATGTTGATCGCGAGCACGCCGTAACCGTAACCAGCAATGCCGAAGAACAGGGTCTGGCCGAACGAGAGCATCCCGCCATAGCCCCACATCAGGCAGAGGCCAAGTGCCATGAAGATCCAGATCAGGAAGTAGGCGAAGTTGCCGACATCGTAGGAGTCGGCGAACAGCGGGTAGGCCAGCGCCGCCCCCAACCCAACCAGGAAGCAAGACCAGAACATCCTGCCACGTCCAAGGGTCTGTGGACCTTCCAGCAGCTTGAACATCAACGTTTCCTCCTAGCGCCCACGACGAACCAGCACGCTGGAGAGCCCTTCGGGCAGCACGCGGATGATCAGGATGACGGCCACCAGCATGCCGATCTGCCCTATGATCTGGCCGTAACTCGCGTTCAGCGCCATCCGGATCATCGCCAGGAACACCGCCGCTGGCGCCGTTCCGAGCAGCACATTGGCTCCGCCGATCACGACAGTGACGAAACTCTCGACGACGAACGTCGCCCCCATGGTCGGAATCAGCGTCATGGTCGGCGCGTATAGCGCCCCGCAAAGCCCGGCGAGGCCGGTGCCGATCCCGAAGCTGATGGCATAGATGCGCCCGGTGCGCGCGCCGAGTGCCTTCGCCATCGCCGCATTCTGCATGGTCGCGCGGGCGATCACGCCGAACCGCGTCTTCATGAAGATGATGTAGAGGCCGGCCAGCACGGCCACCGCGCAACCGAACAGAACCAGGCGATAGGTTGAGAACGTATAGCCGCCGATCGCAAAACTTCCCTCGGGCGTTCCGATGCCTCGCACGGTGGAGCCGACGATCAGGAGCATCGACTGCGTCACGATGAGGCTTAGTCCCCAGGTCGCGAGCAGCGAATCCAGCGGCCGCTTGTAGAAGCGTCGCACGACCAGGAACTCGACGACGACACCGATGAGACCTGCGGTCACCGCGGCCATGATTTGGGCAATCGCGAGCGGCACGCCAAGATTCACCAGGCCAACGGTGACATAGGCGCCGCACATGATGAACTCGCCATGTGCCATGTTGATGACGCCCATCATCCCAAACACGATGGCGAGGCCTGCCGCCGAGAGAATGAGAAACGCGAACACGTCGGCGAACTGATAGAATGCCGAGAACAATTCAGCCGACATCTTGATCCCCTTGTCGCTCCCGGCGCCGCATCGTTACGGCGCCGGCCTTCGAGATCGTGATGCGCAACACGAGCAAGATCCGCGCCCGGACATCACGATTTCTTGGGGAGATGGCTCGGCGTGTACTGATCCTTGTCGTTTTTCTTGGTCAGATCGCAGCCGATCTCGCCAAGCCAGTAAGGCTGGATCGTGCCGTAGTCCTTCTCGACCTTCACTTCATGCTTCGGTCCGACCGAGATCAGGCGCATGCGGTGCGACGTGTGCTGGCTCTTAGGATCGATGCAGACCTTGCCCTCCGGAGCGTCGATGCAGGCCTCGCCGGTCGCGATGACCTTGCGCATGTCCTCGAGCTTGATCGACTTCGCCTTCTCGACCAGTGCCTTGTACATGTAGAGCGCGTTATAGGCGTTGTACCCCATGTCGTTGATGTAGAGCTCGTCGGGGAATTTCGCGTGCCATCGCTTCTTGAACTCAGTGGCCTCGGGCGTGTCGATCTCCTCGAACCAGTTCGCGGTAGCGTGCATGTTGTTGAGCGCCGGCGGCTTGAACCGCTTGTGCTCGAATCCGAGCATGACCTTGATCGACGAGCCCATCGGCAGGTTGAGGTTGGCCGCGGCCGCCTGCTCGAAGAACGAATCCTGGGCAGCACCGACGTTGATCGTCAGCAGCCAGTCCGGCTTCGCTTTCTGGATGTTCTGAATGGTTTGCGCAAACTGCGACACACCCAGCGGGATGAATTCCTCCCCGACGACCTCGCCGCCGAGATCCTTCATGATCTTTCGGTTCCACTCCGCCGAGATCTGACCGAAATTGTAATCGGCGGCGATGACATAGACCTTCTTGCCGAACTTTTCGACCATCCATGGAATCAGCGTCGAGAATTGCTGCTCTGGCACCGCGCCCATGCTGATCATGCTGGCGTCACAGACACCGCCCTCGTACTGGTTGGTGTAGAAGTAAGGCGTCGTGGTGCGATCGACGATCGGACGCAGCGCCTCGCGCGAGGCGGAGGTGATGCCGCCGATCAGCACGTCCACCTTGTCACGATTGAGCAGGCGCCGGCCGAACTCCTGGTAGCGCGCGTTGTCGCCCTGCGGATCGAGGTGGATCAGCTCGATCTGCCGACCCAGGATACCACCGCTCTTGTTGATCTCCTCGACGGCTAGTTGCGAGCCGTGCAGCTTCGGCATGCCCATCAAGGCCAGATCGCCGGACACGTCCTCGAGCAGGCCTACCTTCAGCGGTGGTTCCGCGGCCCGAGCAGCACTCATCGTCGTCGCTGCACCGAGCATGGCGCCGAGCAAAGCCATCCGTAACTTATGTCCCGAATTCATCGTGATGTCCCCTGTGATTGAAAGCGGTTGGATGTCAAGGCTTGAGGTAATTCTTGAGGATCGAGGCCCCCATCGTGTATTTGGGGTCGACCATGTTGCCGAGGCGCATGCGTCCGGCCTGGCTGAGCAGCATGTAGGCGTCGATCTCGTCGAAGCCGTAGTCGGCCGCCATCCACCGGACGAGCTCGCGATAGGCGATGCGCGCCGCGTCCTCGAGCGGACGCGCGCTTCCGATCGTCATGATGAAGTCCTTGGTCTCAAGCCGAGGCCAGGCGAAGCTCCAGTCCTTGATGAGGTCGACCTGCAATGTGACGGTCGCGCGCTGCTCCATCGCCACGCCGGAAAGCTCGCCGTCGCCTTGTGTTGCGTGGCAATCGCCGACGTAGAGCATTCCGCCGTCGGTATGGACCGGGAAATAGATAATTGCACCCGGAGCGACGTCGGGCAGATCCATGTTGCCGCCATGATAGTCCGGTTGCAGCGAGGAGATCGCCTCGATCTCCGGCGAGACGCCGATGGTGCCGATGAACGGCTCGTAAGGCAGCGTGAGCCTGTCGTTCCAGCGCACGCCATTCCTGTCGACGTGCAACTTCTTCACGCGCTCCGGCAGCGGCGGATTCAGCAGCGCCGTCGAGCCGGTTCCGACCAGTCCGCCGAACTCCGGGATGATGCAGGTCGTGCCGGCCGGCTGCTCGCCCCGGGTCTCTACATCGCGGATATAGATCGCAAGACAATCGCCCTTCTTGGCGCCCTTCACCGCGATCGGCCCGCATTGCGGGTTGAGATAAGGGAAGTTGAGTTTGGCGGTGGGGCTGTCGGTCTCCTTGGTGAGCACGCCGCCGAAGGCATCTTCGGTCTCGACGACGACTACCCCGCCGGGGTCGATCGACAGGGTCGGCTTCGCATAGGGACCATAGACGTAGTGGAAGCCGCCCTGCTGCTCGATCGTTAGACTATGCGTCGCGCCGGTCGCGCCTTTGGCAAGGGCACGCTTGGCCATGATGGATGTCTTCAACCAGTCTTCGGACATGTGATCGGCCCCTCAGCTCAGATCCCGGGATGACGCTTGTGCCAGTCGGTAACGCGTTGGAACGCATCGCCTGCACGAACGAGGCCGGCTTCATCGAAATGACGGCCCACGAACTGGAAGCCCACCGGGCCCCCATTGGCAGCGAAACCTCCGGGCAGCGTCACGGTCGGACTTCCCGTCATGTCGAAAGGACACGTGAAGCGGAGCAGGCCACCGATCAGCGAGGCGTCCTCACCGAGCGCCGCCATCTTGGCGAGAGTGGGCGCCGCGAACGCTTGGGCCGGGACAGCGATGAGATCGACAGTCTCGAACAGCATGCGCACCGCGCCGCGAAACGCTTCGCGCCGGAGCACGATCTTCTGATAGTCCATGCCGGACTGCTGCCGGCCGAGATCGAGCAGGCCCGCGAGCGCCGGGCCGTACTCATCCTTGCGGGCCGGATAGGTGTCCTCGTGCGCGACCGCGACCTCGACACCACAGAGCGGGAACCAGTCGTCGATAATCGCCTTGGGATCGGGAAACTCGATCTCCTTGATCTTCGCGCCAACATCGGCCGCCACACGCAAGCCCTCGGCGAGCACCTTGGCCGCATCGCCGTCGATGCCTTCGGTGGTCCAGCGACGGTCGACGCCGATCGTGACGCCCCGCAGGTCGGCGGAGAGACCTTTGAGATAGTCCGGCACGGCGAGGGGTACCGATGTCATGTCCTTGGGATCCTGCCCCGCGATTACGCCGAGGATGGCACCGCAATCGACCGCGCTCCGTGCCATCGGGCCGATGTGATCCAGCGTTGCCGCGAGTTCGAACGCGCCGTACCGGCTGACGCGTCCCCAGGTCGGCTTGAGTCCGGTGACACCATTGGCCGCTGACGGAAAGCGGATCGATCCGCCGGTGTCGGTGCCGAGGGAGCCGAAGCAAAGCCCAGCCGCGGTGGCAACGCCGGACCCACTCGAAGAGGCCCCGGGCCAGAGGTCCGGATTCCAGGGATTCTTCGGCGGGTCGATCTTCGGATGATGATCGGCATAGGCACCTTCGGTCTGTTGCAGCTTGCCGAGAATGATGGCGCCGGCATCCTTCAGCCGCGCGACCACCGTTGCATCTTCGGTGGGACGAAAGTCGCGGTGAATCGTCATGCCATGCGCAGCAGGAGCGCCTTTGGCCCAGCAGAGATCCTTGACCGCCACCGGCACACCGTGCAGCGCCCCCCTGATCTTGCCGGACGCAATCTCCTTTTCGGCCGCGGCCGCATCGGCGAGCGCCGAGTCAGCCATCACATAGGCAAAACTCTTGAGCTTGCCGTCGAGCTTCTCGATCCGCCCGAGCATCGCCTTGGTCGCTTCGACCGGCGACAGCTCCTTCGCCTGGATCTTTCGCCCGATGTCGACGAGCCCGAGATAGTGGAGATCCGTTTCCGCCATCGCTCTTCTCCTCCCGCTCACATGACACACCGCCGTCTCGCGCATGCGCCACCGTTCTGGCGACGCGGACGCATCGCCAGCTTCTTCGGCGGCAAACGAAAAAAGCCACCCGTCCCTCCCGAATGAGGTGACGAATGGCTCAAATGCCGCGGCTATGATCTGTCGCTTTAGGGTCCGTGATCGAACGAAGCACTTAGTGCAAGGAACTGGACGTCATCGGCCAGATCGGCGCACGCGAGGTTCGACAGGTTGCCCTGTAGGAGAAAAGTCTAAGTAACTGCCTATCGCGTTGTCAACGATGCTGTCTGCCTAAATTTCGAGAGTGCTGTGCAGCAAAACGGCAAGCCACTTGCGCTGTCATCGGCGATGATGATTTCATCTTCGCGTTACGCGATCGAAAGCCGTCAATGACCAAGCCTTCTGTTCCCGTCGGCATCATCTGCTCGCAGTCGGGGCCCTATCAGGCGATGGGCCGCGAGATCCTCAAGAGCGCCATGATGGCGGTCGACGAGATCAACAGCCAGGCGGAATTCGACTTCGCAATCGCGCCCCACGTTCGCGATCCTCGCGGCATCGTCTCCGAATATCACACTGTCTGCGACGACCTCATCCGCAATGTCGGCGTCGCGCACATCGTCGGCTGTTACACCTCGGCCTCGCGCAAGCAGGTGCTTCCCATCGTGGAGCGCACCGATCGCCTGCTCTGGTATCCCGCCCGCTACGAAGGCTTCGAGTGCTCGGACAACGTGATCTATGTCGGCGCCTCGCCCAATCACAACGTGCTGCCACTGGTCCGCTACGTGCTCGACAATCTGTCGCGGGAGATCTTCTGCGTCGGCTCCAACTACGTGTGGACATGGGAGACCAATCGCGTCACCCGTGAACTGGTCAGCGCGGCGGATGGCCACATCCTCGCCGAGCGGCTGCTCGAGCTCGGCGAGAGCGCCGTCGGTCACATCGTCGACGAGATCGTTCGCCGCAAACCGCCGATCGTGTTCAATACGCTGGTCGGAAGCTCGAGCTACGACTTCATCCGCGCATTCCACGCCGGCACCAAGGCTGCGGGGCTGGAGATACCCATGCTGAGCTGCAGCCTCTGCGAGCCGGAACTGGCGATCGTCGGGCCGGCATCGGCCGGATGCATCACGTCGTCGGCCTATTTCGAGAGCATCCGCCTGCCGGAGAACCGCGCCTTCGTCGCGCGCTGGAAGGCGCGCTATGGGGAGGACAGCAGCCCTTCCGTCGACGGGCAATCCGCCTATGTCGCAGTCTATCTGCTGGCGCGCGCGCTGCAACGCGCGGGCACGTCGGACATTTCCGAGGTGCGGCGCGCCGCGGCCGGGTATCGCTACAATTCGCCGCAAGGACCGGTATGGATCGACGGAGGCAACAATCATTGCGTCCTTACACCGCGGCTTGCGGTATCCAATCCGCAAGGACAGTTTGATATCTTCTGGGAAGCCGACGCGCCTGTTAAGCCTGATCCTTACCTGACGCAGCTCGACGTTGCCGTCAGCCCGTCGAAAGAAACCTCGGCGGGCGGCGCATTGCCGAATGCGCCGCATTTGCGGGTTGTAAAATGAGCAGACCGTCTTCATTTTCGCTACGCGGACGCAAGGCGCTCGTCGCCATCAAGGACGAACGCGACGCAACCATCGTGCGGCGCCAATTCGAACGTCTCGGGATCGAGGGGGTTGTATGGCCGCCGACGGAGCCCGTCACCTTCGCTCCGGATCTGTCGCTGATCGACGACGAGATCCTGCCCCTGCTGCAACCGGTGCAACGCGCGTTTCTGGCGCGATCGCCTGTCATCGCGCTGCTCGGCACCGAGACGCCAAGCCGCCTCAAGCTGGTGTTCGAACTCGATCCGGCTTCGTTCCTGATCAAGCCGTTGCGTTCGGCCGGCATTTACGCAGCGCTCGTCATGGCATTCGAGCGCAACGAACGCACCAGCGAACTGAAGCAACAGATTCTCAAGCTCGAACAGCGCCTGCGGTCACGCCGTGTCGTGCTCGCCGCCGTTCTCCGGGTGATGCATTCGCATGCGCTCGCCGAACCGGCCGCCTTTGCCCTGATCCGCAGAACCGCGATGGAGCAGCGCAAGACGATCGAGGAACTTTCGGCGGAGATCACGACAAGGGGCATGCTACCGCGCGCAACGGGTTAGATCGCCTTCAGTCGCGGGCGGGGATCAGGCCACAATCTCCTATGCTATGCTCCAATATTTGCTGTTTGCATCGTCACATTGAGGAGACGAGCCGCAGCACGCGCACCGGATAGACCGCGATGATCTCTCAGTTGATTGGCACCTTAGATCATACTCTGGCCTCCGCTTCTGGTCCTTCTGTGACATGCACGGCTGGCCGAACGTCCTGCTTGCGCCACAACAGTCTTCCTTCGGCTGAGGCTTGAGTCCACACGCTCCGATCCTTATGCACGCTACACCGCTCTGCGGCCAAGGACTGCTTCGGCGCGTGCATGCGGGGGCAGCTCCGCGTCCGGAACCAGAACCTCGCCTATGGCAGCAGACACAGGTTGAACGCCCACGCCAAGCGGCGGATCGCGCAAGCGACCGCCAAACTCATCCCCGCGGGTCGCCGCTGATGATCGGGCTCGGCACGACGCCGAATATGTCGCGCAAACCCATACGGCCAGCGACGCTCGCGCAGATTTCGAGCGTCGGTAGCAGCCCCGTACCAACGTCGATCGCGCCCTCCCAGGCGACGGGTCTATGAGCGCCCCATCGGGTCATGAAGGTCGACAAAATTCATCTGCGGTCTTGGGAAGAGCTTTGTTCTGTCGAACGCCCGGGGTCACGCCAGGAACCGGGCGATGCCTTCGCGGATACAAGCCAGAATTTCGTCCTGTCGCTCCTCGAGACGGGATACCGGCCCGCCGACGCCGAGGACCAGGTGGCGCCCGAAGTCGCGCTTTGGCAACAGGACGGCAATCACGCCGGCGTCCTGAACGATGATGTGCTTGGAGAACATGTAGCCGTCTCGCCGGATGCCGTTGATGATCTTCATCAGCGTATTCAGTTCGAAGTGCTCTTCCCGGGGGCAAACGGCGTTGATGCGGCGCAGGAGTCGTGCAATCTCGACGTCGGTATGACCGCTGAGCAGCGTTCGCCCAATTCCGCTGATGGCAAGCGGCCGGACATCGCCGGGCTTGACTTCGAAGCGCAGGCGCTTGCTGGTTTGCAGAGCGTGAATGTATTGAGCATGCAGATCGGATTGCGTGCTGATGCTGACGAGCTCGTCGAGCTTTTCATGGACGAAATCGACCAACGCAAGGATGGCGCTGTCGCCGAAGAGTCCGGCGTCCAGCCACCGGCCCATCTGGGCAATGCGCATCGTCGGCATGTAGGTGCGATTATAGCTGTCGTAAAACAGATAACCGAGCATCGCCATGCTCTTCAGCAGGGCTGCGGCACTCGACGTAGGATAGTCGCACTTCGTCGCAACTTCCTTCAGCGAAACCGGGCGTTTCACGTCCTCGAAATATTCGAGGACTTCGAAGATCCGCTTGGCTGACTTGATGCTGGAATTCATCTTTTGCACATATGTGGAAAGAATTCCGTCCCAAAGGTGGATAGATCTGTTCGGTAAATTAGCGTTTCAGATGCTTGGATGCAACATTTTCCATATATGTAGAAATAGAACTACATATATGTAACTTGGTGGACTTGGGCCCGCCCCGCTCTTAGTGTTCTCTCCGGCCAGCAAGGCCACGGCGTCACGGCCGCTCAAAAACAAAACCGCCCACCACAGGGTGGCGCGCTTGCAGGGAGGCGTCATGGAGCCGGAATTGAATTTTTCTGCTGCGATCGACTGATGTGTTGACCGGCCGCCGCGCGGACCTCCCGTCGCCAAGTTGAACCTCCTCACCACCATACAGATCAGCCATCGCGTTCACGACGATGACGCTCGCCGTGCCACCGCGCGCAGCGGCGGCAGCACCTCTCAGGACCGAACAGGGATTTGCTTGCATGGACTACCGATTGCCTGAAGGCAGCTGCGATTGTCATTTTCACATCTACGGCCCCTTCGATTGCTTTCCGCAGGGCGACGAGGGACGCTTCACTGCCGTAAAGCCCTTCACGATCGAAGACGCCTTTGCCGTCTGGGACAGGCTCGGCATCACGCGGGGGGTTATCGTCCATGCGGTGGGATCGGGAGACGACAATGCCGTCACTTACGACGCGCTGCGCCGCTACCCCGACCGGCTTCGTGCCGTCGCGATCCTGCGGCCCGACGTCTCGGATCGGCGGCTCGATGAACTCACCGACGCCGGCTTCAAGGCGGTGCGTGTGACCATGATCCGGCAGGACGGCAAGCCGGTCTCGACGCTCGGCACCAGCTACGACGATCTGGTCAAGCTCGCACCGCGCATCGCCGAGCGCGGCTGGCACGCCCAGCTCTGGATCGAGAGCTCGGACCTGGCCGCCGCCGCGGCCGAGCTCGAGAAACTGCCGCTGAACTACGTGATCGACCACATGTCGCGGACGATGGCCGACAAGGGCCACGAGCATCCCGATTTTCGCGCCTACACCGAGCGGCTGAAGACCGGGCGCTACTGGACCAAGATCTCCGGTGCCGACCGCAACACGCGCATCGGCCGTCCCTATGCCGACACGGCGCCCTTCATGCGGGCTATCGTTCAGGCCGCGCCCGATCAGGTCGTGTGGGGCAGCGACTGGCCCCATGTCGGCCACAGCGCCGAGACTATGCCCGATCTCCAGGACCTGCTTCGTCTGCTGCACGACTGCGTCCCCGACGAGGCCACCCGCCGCAAGATCCTGATCGCCAATCCGGCGCGGCTCTACAATTTCTGACAGGACCGAGGACACCTTGAACAACAACAAGAAGCTGCCGCTCGACGGCGTGATCGTCATCGATCTCGGCCAGGTCTATCAGGGTCCGTATGCCGGCTTCCTGATGGCGCAGGCCGGAGCGACCGTCATCAAGGTCGAGCCGCCGAACGGCGAGCCGGTGCGTCATCGCGCCCGCATCAGCAAGGGCAACGCCGTCCCGTTCGCGATGCTCAATGCGAACAAGCGTAACATCAGCCTGAACCTGAAGTCGACTGACGGCGTCAGGGTTCTGAAGGAACTCGCGGCGAAGGCCGACGTGCTGATCGAGAACTATGCGCCGGGCGTGCTCGATCGCCTGGGCGTCGGCTATGCGGCGCTCAGCGCCATCAACCCGCGGCTGATCTATGGCTCGGCCACCGGCTACGGCCTGTCGGGTCCGAGCCGCGACAATCTCGCGATGGACCTGACCGTGCAGGCGGTGTCGGGCATCATGAGCGTGACGGGCTTCGCCGATGGTCCTCCGGTCAAGGCCGGGCCTGCCATCACCGATTTCATCAGCGGCGTGCATCTTTACGCCGGTATCCTCACCGCTCTCTACGACCGCGAGAAGAGCGGCCGCGGCCGGCTGGTCGAGATCGCGATGGTCGAGACCGTCTATCCGGCGATGGCCTCAAACCTCGCCGACGTCTTCAATCGCAAGGCGGCGGCTCCCCGCACCGGCAATCGTCACGGCGGCCTCGCGGAAGCGCCCTATAATGTCTATCCCGCGTCCGACGGGTACGTCGCCATAATTAGCGTCAACGAATCCCACTGGACCGGGCTGACGCGCGCGATGGGGCGGCCGGATCTCGCCGACAATGCGCGGTTCAAGACCGTGCTCGACCGTCTGAAGCACATCGATCTGACCGACCAGATCGTGTCCGATTGGTCCTCGCAGCTTACGCGCGACGAGATCACCGAGCTTTGCCGCGTCAACCGGGTGCCGTGCGCGGCGGTTCGCGATTTGCGCGAGGTGACCGAGGACAAGCATCTCCACGCCCGCGGTATGCTGCGCGAGATCGCGCATCCCGAATACGGCGACATCCTCGTCCACCGCAGCCCGCTGTTGCTCCACGACACGGCGGCACCGGACTACGTCCCGTCTGCGCGTCTCGGCCAGCACAATGGCGAGGTGTTGTCGGAATATCTCGGCTTGTCCGACAGCGAGATCGATGCGTTGCGCCGCGCCGGCGCCATCGCGCAAGCATGACGAACGCCGACACGCAAATGTCCCGGTCCGCCAATTCAGGGGAAGATCACCATGGTCAAGCTGTTTGAAAGCATTGCATTCCGCGGCGTCGAGCTGAGCAACCGGATCGTCGTCTCGCCGATGGGGATGTATTCGGCCGTGAACGGCTACGTCACGCCGTTCCATCTGGTCCACTACGGCAAGTTCGCCCAAGGCGGCGCTGGCCTCGTCTTCGTCGAGCAGACCTCCGTCACCCGGAAGGGGCGCATCACCAACGGCGATCCCGGATTGTGGGAAGACGGCCAGATCGACGGCATGCGCCAGATCGTTCACGTGATCAAATCCGGCGGCTCGAAGGCGGCGATCCAGATCAATCACGGCGGACGCAAATCTAGCCAGCAGCGCGCGTTCCGGGGCAACAGCCACCTGACGGACCGCGACATTGAGATGGGCGAGGAAACCTGGGTGCCCACGGGGCCTTCGGATGTCCCATTCTCCGATGGCTTCCAGACGCCCATTCCGCTCAGCAAGGATGGTCTCGTCGGCGTGCGCGACGCCTTCGTCGCGACGGCGCGCCGGGCCATGCTTGCCGGTTTCGATGTCATCGAGCTTCACATGGCGCACGGCTATTTGCTGCAATCGTTCCTGTCGCCGCTCGCCAATTTCCGCACCGACGAATATGGCGGCAGCCTCGAAAACCGGATGCGGTTTCCGCTTGAAGTGACGCGCGCCGTGAGGGCTGCACTGCCCTCGTCCACGCCGCTGTTCGTGCGCATCTCGGCCACCGACTGGATCGACGGCGGCTGGGAGATCGAGGACAGCGTCGTCTTCTCCCGCAAACTCAAGGAGCTGGGCGTTGATCTCGTCGACTGCTCGACCGGCGGCAATCTGCGCGCCGGATCGACCAACGCCAATCTCGGCCGCGGTCCGGGCTATCAGGTGCCGTTTGCCGAACGCATTCGCCGTGAGGCCGACATTGCGACCGGCGCCGTCGGCATGATCCGCACTCCTGACTTCGCCGAGAAGGTCCTGCAGGACGGCCGGGCCGATCTCATCTTTCTCGCCCGCCAGATGCTCTACGATCCGTTCTGGGCGCTCCATGCCGCGGAGCATTTCGGGCTGACCGGCAATTTCGAGAAGTGGCCCGAGCAATATGGCTGGTGGCTTGCCAAATGGGGCGGCGCGCTTCGTGCCAGTGGCGAAAGCCTGGACGGGGTGGAGCGATACCGCGAGGCGGCGGAATAGAGCCTCACCCGCGCGGATAACCCGCAAGGTCAATCCCGACTTCAAGCATTCACAATTTTCAAAGGGAGTGAAACAATGAGAAGTGTGCTGGCAGCGTCGATTGTTTTCCTGAGCCTTGCTTCGGCGCATGCGCAGACGCCTGCATCGAAGCCGGTCAAGCTCGGCGTGCTCAACGATCAGTCGGGGCAGTATGCGGATGCCGCCGGGCCTGCGGCAGTCGAAGTCGCCAAAATGGCAATCGCCGATTTCGGCGGCAAGCTGCTGGGACAGCCGATCGAGCTCATTTTCGCCGATCACCAGAACAAGACGGATATTGCTTCGGGCATCGCCAGGCGATGGATCGATACCGAAAACGTCGACGTCATTCTCGACATCGGCAACTCCGCGGTAGCGCTCGCGCTGGCGGACCTCGTCCGCGACAAGAACAAGATGATGATTGTGTCGTCGGCGGGCGCATCGACGATCACCAATGAAAAGTGCTCTCCGAACACGTTTCAGTGGACATACAACACCGCCACGCTGGCGCGCAGCACGGCGAAGGCGCTGGTCGGCCAGGGCGGCAACGAATGGTTCTTCCTGACGGCCGACTATGCCTTCGGTCATGCGTTCGAAGCGGATGCTTCGGCCGTGGTCAAGGCGAACGGCGGCAAGGTCGTCGGCTCGGTACGCCACCCCTTCAACACCAGCGACTTCTCCTCGTTTCTGCTGCAGGCCCAGAGCTCTGGCGCCAATGTGCTGGCGCTCGCCAATGCCAGTGGTGATACCTCCAACTCGCTGATGCAGGCTCACGAATTCGGCTTGCTCGGCCTCAAGAGCAAGATGAAGGTCGCGGCGCTGCTGTTTCAGATTACGGATGCCAAGTCGGTCGGCCTGAAGAACATGCAGGGCCTGTACACGTCGGAAGCCTTCTACTGGGATCGCAACGACGCATCGCGTGCGTTCGGGAAGCGATTCTCCGACAAGGTCGGCCGAATGCCGACCATGGTTCAGGCCGGCATGTACTCGGCGACCATGCACTACCTTAAGGCGGTCAAAGCGGCCGGCACGCTCGACACCGCCGCCGTTCTGGCGAAATTCCGTTCGATGCCCGTGAACGACTTCTTCTCGGAGAAGGGCTATGTGCGCGAGGACGGCATGCACATCCACGACTACTATCTGCTGCGGGCAAAGACGGTCGAGCAGTCCAAGATGCCGTGGGACTTCTACGAAGTCGTCGCGACCGTCCCGGCCGAAGACGCCAACATCCCCCGCGACCAGAGCAAGTGTTCGCTGATGAAGAAGTCCTGATCGCCAGGCATCGTGAGAAAGCCGGACGGCAGCGGCAACGCTGCCGCCTGGCGCTTCCGCGGACATCGTCAACGTCTCTTTTCACATCCATGGAAATGCTGCGCCCTCACTGACGCGCATTGGCATGCGAACACCGCCCCCCCTAATCTTCCCGCAACAAACAAGGGAGGCCGGGATGAACGAAACGCTGCTGTTCTCGCCGCTACGCATTCGGGACGTCGCATTCAGGAACCGGATCGTGGTCCCGCCCATGCTGCAATACGTTGCGGAGGGCGGCTTTCCGACCCCTTGGCACATCACCAACGCGGGCAAGTTCGCCGCGGGCGGCGCGGGGCTCGTGATCGTGGAGTCGACCAAGGTCGAGCGCCGCGGCTGCGGAGCGGTCGGGGACCTCGGCATCTGGGATGACAAGTTCATCGCCCCCCTCCGCGACATCGCGAGCTTCATCAAGTCGAACGGCGCCACGGCAGGCATTCAGCTCGGACATACCGGCCGGAAGGGGAAAGCCCGGCGTCCCTGGGAGGGAGATGGCACCCTCTCCGCCCAGGATCTTGCTGACGTCGACGACGTGAACGGCTGGGACCTGATCGGTCCAAGCGCGCTTGCGTTCGGCAACGGCTATTTCACGCCGCGTGCGTTGGAGCGCACTGAGATTCCCGATGCGATCGACGCCTGGGGCAAGGCGGCCGCGCGCGCCGACTGGGCCGGCTTCGACGTCGTCGAGCTGCATGCCGCCCACGGCTATCTGATCCATTCGTTTCTGTCGCCGGAGGCCAACCAGCGCGAGGACGATTATGGCGGCAGCGAAGCCAACCGCATGAGGTTTGCCATCGTGGTGGCCGAGTCCGTCCGCACCCACTGGCCGGCGTCGAAGCCGCTGTTCGTCCGTCTGTCGATCGAGGACGAGGCGGGCTGGGGTCCGGCGGAGAACGCCAGGCTGGTGCGCATCCTCAAGACGAAGGGCGTCGACGTCATCGACTGCAGCCGGCGGCCTCAACAGCAAGGTGCCGAACTTCTTCCGCCTCAACGAGTACGGCTATCAGGTCCAGTTCGCGGACTATATCCGCCGCGAAGCCGACATCATGACCATGGCGGTCGGCCTGATCATTCACGGCGACCAGGCCGAGGCGATCCTGCAGGACAAGAAGGCCGACCTCGTCGCGGTCGGCCGCGAGTTCATCCACAACCCGAATTGGGCGATGGATGCGGCCCAGAAGCTCGGCGTCGATCCGACCTTCAGCGCGGTCCCGCCGCAGATGGGCTACTGGCTCGAAAAGCGTGCCCGCCGCGGCTTTGGCGGAAATCCCTCCACGTGGCAAAAGGGCATCGCGGCGGATAGCTGATCACCGCCGGGCGCGGTTGCGCGGCGACATCGCCTGTGCTGATTGATTGCGAGGCGTGCCGCAGCTCGCCTCGTGAACATTCAGCAATTGCGAGCCATCACCAAAAATGTCGTACGAAGACCTGATCAGGCAGACCGAGGCGCGACGCCCGGCCGCGTGGGAGTTGCTCGGCGTCGGCGCCGTCTCCTACGATCAGACACGCGATCGCGTCACGATCGAATGGCATGCCGAGCCGCGGCACTGTCATTCCACCGAAGGACATCCCAAGGGCGGCATCGTGCAGGGTGGAATCGTCACGGGGTGGCTCGATGCGGCGATGGCGACTGCGAGCCTGCTGCGCGGCGAATACCTGATCGCGGTCGCGAGCCTCGAGATCAAGGTCTCCTTCCTGCTTCCGGCGCATCCCGGCCTGTACCGCACCTATGGCAAGGTCGTTCGGCAGGGCCGCAGCATTGGCTTCATGGAGGCCGAGCTGCGGGACGCCAACGACGTGCTCATCGCAACGGCAAGCTCGACAGCGGCCCTGCGTCCCAAGACTCCCACCGGGACCAGCCCGGCGTGATCTCTTCGCGGCCTCCGGCTCTCAGAAGCCGTAGAGCCGGGCCGGATTGTCGATGAGGATTTTCTTGCGGACGGACTCGTCTGGCACGCAGCGCCTGAACAGATCCGTCAGCACGGACTCCTTCGGGACCGCATCGTCGGCATGTCCGACATGCGGCCAGTCGCTGCCCCAGACCAACCGCTCGGGGTTGGCGGCGACCAGCGCCTTCATGAAGTCTTCTGTGTCCTCGTAGGGGCTGCCGATGCGCGTGTTGCGATCCGCGCCGGACAGCTTGCACCAATAGCGGCCGCTCTTGAGGCCGCGGTCGCAGAACCACTGGTAGCCGCTGTAGCTGACAGTCTTGTCCGCCATGGTGCGGCCTTGGTGGTCGATGACGAAGTCGAGCGGGAGCTTTTCGATCTCAGGCGCAAGCTGCTGCAGGTCGCCGGTCTCGATCCATAGCTGTGCGTGCCAGCCGCGCTCGGCGATGCGCGGCGCCAAGGCCTTCAAGTCGTCCAGATTCATGCCGCCGCCCGACAATACAGGCTGGCCGTCCTGATACAGAAGATTGATGCGCACGCCCTTGAAACCGGCATCGGTCAACTCGTCCAGCCGCTTGTCGGTGACGTCCTGATTGAGGATCGCGACCGCGCGCAGCTTGTCCGGAAAGCGCTTCAAGGCCTCGAGCGTCACCTCATTGTCCGAGCCGGCATTGCCTGCATGGACGATCACGCCGCGCGAAATGCCGATCGACTTCCAAACTTCGAACAGCATCTCGACCGGGAATTCCTGCTTCGGAGCGAATTTTCCGGAATAGTCGACGGGAAAACGATCGAACGGCCCATAGATGTGGACGTGGCAATCGCAACTTCCGTCCGGGAATCTTTCGAGCTTTTCCGTCATGGTGCCCTCACTTGCCGGTGAAATTGGCGGATCGGCGCTCCGCCGTGGATTTGACGCCTTCACGGAAATCGTCCGTCACGCGCAGGCGGTTCTGCTCGGCGAGCTCATGATCCGTCGCCTTCTTGACGCGGTCCGCCAACCCGGCTCGCATGGTCGCTCGGGTCGACAGCAGGCCGAGCGGCGAGCATTGGGCAATCTCCTGCGCGAGCGATATGGCGGCCGCGCGAACCTGGTCCTGAGGGACCAAAACGCTCGCCAATCCCATCGCCAGCGCCTGTTCACCGGTGACGCGCCGGCTGGTGTAGAACATCAGCTCGGCGTTCGACTTGCCGATGGCTTCCGGCAGCGTGACGGTCAGTCCGAAGCCGGGATGGAAGCCGAGGCGGGTGAAGTTCGCGGCGAACCGGGCCTCGGGGCAGGTCACGCGGAAATCTGCCGACATCGCGAGACCAAAGCCGCCGCCGATCGCGGCGCCCTGCACCGCTGCGACGATCGGCTTCTTGTTCCGGAAGATACGCACGGCCTCGATATAAAGGTGACCGCCGTCCTGCCGGTCATTGTTGGCCTGCGCGCCCTGCGCCGGCGTGTTGAAATCCGCGCCGGCACAGAACGCCTTGCCCTGCGCGGCCAGAACGACGGACCGGATCTCGCTGTTCGCATCGATTTTGTCGAGTGCATCGGCAATGTCGCGGATGAGCTGGAGATCGAAATAATTCAGCGGCGGCCGCTGGATCTCGATCATTGCGACGTGGCCTTGCGAGGTAACCGCGATATCAGTGCTCATATGGCGTCAGACTCCTTTTGTCCTGATTAGCGAAGTCCAAGTCCGCGCGCGATGATGCCCCGCAGAACCTCCGTAGTGCCGCCCTGGATCGTCAGCTTCGGTGCGATCTTGAGCTCGAAGTCGAGCTTGTTGCGGAATGCATCCTCTTCGTCGTCCTCGAGGTCGAGCAGCGAAGCGAGTTCGCGCACTCGATGCGGCAGGCCCTGCTCCCAGACGGTGCCAAGGTCCTTGACGATCGCGGCCTCGACGACGGGCTCGCGGCCTGCTTCGAGCATCCCCGCCACCGAGACGGACATGCGGCGCAAAGTGTGCAGCTGCGCGACCAGCCGCCCGATACCGACGGTCACTCGGACATCCGGCTTGGCGCCCGCCGCGTTGGTGAGCGCGAGCAGCGCGTCGTAGGTTTCGAGAAAACGCTCCGGCCCGGAGCGCTCATAGGCTAGTTCGCTGGTGGCTTGCTTCCAGGCGCCATCGACCTCGCCAATGACATGATCATCCGGAATGAATGCGTCCAGGAACACGACCTCATTGAAGTCGCGCTGGCCACTCATCTGGCCGATGGGCCGGCAGGTGATTCCAGGCGTCTTCATGTCGACCAGGAACGATGTCAGGCCATGCCGCCGGTTTTCCTTGGTCGAACCCGATGTCCGGAACAGGCCGATCATGTAGTCCGCAATGTGCGCGCTGCTGGTCCAGACCTTCGTTCCGTTGATCAGCCAGCCGCCTTCCGTTTTGGTAGCCTTCGTGCTCGCCGCGAACAGGTCGGAGCCGGAGTTGGGCTCGCTCATGCCGATGCAGAAGCACAGCTCGCCGCGGATGATGCGGGGAAGGACGTCCTGCTTGATCTTTTCATGGGCGTAACGAATGAGGGTCGGGCCGCTCTGCCGGTCCGCGACGAAGAAGCGCCGCACGGGCGCATTGGCGATGCGCATCTCCTCTGTGACGACATAGCGCTCGAGGAAGCTGCGCTCCTGACCTCCATATTTCTTCGGCCAGGTCATGCCGATCCAGCCTTTCGCGCCGACACGGCGGGAGAATTCATCCGCGTTCTTGTCGCCGACCTCCGGCCTGTCGGGATCGAACGTGCCGGCTGCGACCTCGCTCTCCAAAAACGCACGGACTTCCTTACGCAGCTCCTGGCAATGAGCCGGCAGGCGCATGGCATCAAAATAAACGAGGGACATGGCGGCTCCTTCAGCGAGAGGCTAGCAGGGGCCAGAGTTCCCGGGGACCTCTGGCGGCAATGAACTCGCCGAGCTTGAGGCTCCAGAACGTTTCGTCACCGAACTCATCACGCCACGACAGCAGACGCAGCGTGAAGCGGTGCAGGATATGCTCATCGGTGAAGCCGATCGCACCGTGTACCTGATGGGCAATGCCGGTCCCGATCTCGGCGGCCTCGCTGCAGCGAATCTTCGCCGCAGCAATCTCCAGCAGCGCGGCGTCATCACCAAGGCCGGTGCTGGCGATCGTATCGGCCGCCGACGCAGCCGCGGACGCGGCCGCAGCAATCTCGCCGCCGAGCCGCGCAAGGCTGTGCTGGATCGCCTGGAATTTCGAGATCGGCTTCTCGAACGCGACGCGCTGCTGCGAATAATGAACCGAAAGTTCGAGGATCCTGTCCAGAGCGCCCGCAATCTGCTGCGCTCGCACAGCTGCGCCCATCAGCAGGAGGACCTCCTTCTCGAACGCTGCCGATTCCTTTAGGCGCGCACGATGAACCGGCAGCACGTTCGCGAACTCCACGGTATCGCGCGCGTCTCCCGCCAGACTTTTGCCGGACTTCAGCTTGCAATCGGCCGTTCGGACCAGGACCACTGAAGGCCCGTCGTCTCCAGTGGCCAGAACGACGAGATGCTCGACATCGCTCGCGAAGGGCACCATGCGAGCCCGACCGTTGATGCGGCCGGCCTCGTCGAGCGTGAGATGATCCTTCGGCCGCACCGGCGCCACCGTCATCGGGCCGCCAGGCGCGGTCAGACCCGCCCGATCCAGCAGCCATCCGGCGAGAAGAGTTTCAGCGAGTGGCACTCCCAATGCCGCGCGGCCCGCCTCGCGGATGATGCCGAAGCCGTCGCCGAGCGACGCCCCTGCCCCGCCGGCAGTCTCGGAAGCCCAGGCGAGGTCCAGTCCGATCTCCTGAAGTGCCGACCAGAGCGGTGCCTTCCAGGCATTGTCGCGCTTCTGCACGATGGTCTGCGGATCGGCAAGATCCGCAAGGACACGCGCGGCCGTTTCGACAACCAGGGTTTCCGAAGCTGACATCGTCATTTTTCTCGTCAGGTGGATGAAGGGCGTGCGCCGATCACGCCCTCGGTTCGGAGCGCGGCGATTTCGAATTCCGACATGTCGAGCATGGAGGACAGTACCTCGTCGGTGTTCGCACCCAATCGGGAGGAGACCGCAGCGGGCAACCTGTCGGCACCGTGGATGCGGATCGGGCTGTCTGGAATCACGATCCGTCCGAACTGCGGATGCTCGAGCCATTCCAGCATCCCGCGCGCATGCATATGCCGGTCGTTGCAGACCTCCTCGAGGTCGCGGACCGGCGCGGAGGGCACCTTGAATTTCGCCAGCACCGCGCAAGCCTCCTCGCGGGTGATCTTTGAGCTCCAGTCGGTAATCAGCTGGTCGGTTTCGTCCATGTTGCGAACGCGCGCGACCTTGTCACGGAAGCGTGGGTCGTCGGCCAGCTCGGTCCGCCCGATTGCCTGCAGCAAATTGCTCCAATGCTTGTCGTTGGTCGCGATGATCGCGATGTAGCCGTCGCTCGCCGGATAGACATTGTAGGGCGCAGCGGAGAGCCCGCCGTGCCGATTGCCGGTGCGCGGCGGCGCCCGGCCGATGTCGTACATGTAGGCAAGGTTGGAGGCGAGCGCGGGAAACACGGCTTCCTGCATCGCCACTTCCACCAGCCGGCCGACGCCCGTGATCTGCCGCTCATACAAGGCCGTCATCACGCCTGCATAGAGGTGAATGCCGCTCATGAAATCCACCAGCGCCGGACCGGCCTTGACGGGCGGACTGTCCGGAAAACCGGTGACGCTCATCAGCCCCGACACGGCCTGAACGGTCACGTCCATCGCCAGATTGTCCTTGTCCGGACCCGATAGCCCGTAGCCGGATCCCGAGGCGTAGACCAGCCTGGGATTGAGCTCGTTCAGCACCGACCAGCCGATGCCGAGACGATCCATCACGCCGGGCGCGTAGTTTTCGAGCAGAACGTCAGCGTTCTTGACAAGACGCTTGAGGATTTCCTTGCCGTTGGCGGATTTCAGATCGAGCGTGATGCACTTCTTGTGGCCGTTCAGCATCGCAAAAGGCGCGCCCGAGCCGCGACTGACGCTGTCGCGCTGGCGAACCGGCTCACCGGCGAGCGGCTCGATCTTGATCACACTGGCCCCGGCCTTGGCCATCAGATACGTCGCGTACGGCCCCTGATAGACTTGGCCAAGATCGATTACCGTGAGGCCATCAAGCGGAAGATTGCGTCGACCCTGCATGTGTCTGTCTCAAATCCCTTGCAACGATCTATCTCAGCTAGGCGCCGAGATAGGCTTCCTGGATGTCGGGCGCGTCGGCGATTTCGCCGGCCGAGCCTTCGCGCACGATCGAGCCAACCCTGAGCACATAGGCGCGGTCGGCGATCTTGAGCGCCGCGCGCATGTTTTGTTCGACCAGGAGCGCCGAGAGGCCCTTGGCCCGCAACGCGCCGATCGCGCCGAGCACGAATTTGGAGAAAAACGGCGACAGACCGAGTGACGGCTCGTCGAACAGGATCAGCCGCGGACGCGCCATCAGGCCGCGGCCGATGGCCAGCATCTGCTGCTCGCCGCCGCTGAGGTTGCCGGCGGCCTGCCGGAAGCGCTCGCGCAGGCGCGGAAACATGTTCAGGATGTCTTCGACCGAGAACACGGGGCCACTGCCGAACGCGTCGACGATCTTCAGGTTCGCCTCGACCGTCATCGACGGAAAGATCTCGCGCCCTTCCGGCACGTGGCTGATGCCGGCCCGGCTGAGCGTCCACGGCTTGCGCCCGTCGATGCGCTGGTCCGCGAACTCGATGCGGCCCGCGGTGATCGGCAGGACACCGGAGATCGCGTTCAAAAGCGTTGTCTTGCCGGCGCCGTTGGCGCCGAGGATCGCGACGATCTCGCCGCGATTGACGGAAAGCGAGACACCGCGGAGCGCGACGACCTTTCCGTAAGCCGCCGAGACGTCCTTGACGGTCAGCAGCGTGCCATCACTCGTCATCGTCGGCCCCCAGATAAGCGGTCACGACTTCCGGATGACTGAGGACGTGATGTGGCGCGTCGACCACGACAGGCTTGCCGTCGACGACGACGAGCGCGCGGCCGCAGAGTTGCCGGATGACCGCCATGTCGTGCTCGACGATCAGGATCGTCCGCCCCGGCGCGATCGCGCGGATCAGCGCGATGAAGTCGGCGGTCTCGCGCCCGTTCATGCCGGCCGCGGGCTCGTCGAGGAACATGATCTTCGGATCGGACATCAATGCGATCCCGACGGCCAGCCGGCGCTGCACGCCATAGGCAAGCACGCCAGCCTTCCGGTGCCGCTCTCCGTCGAGGCCGATAAGCGCAAGAACCTCCTCGACGCCAGCCAGGAAGGCCTGCTGATCCCGGACATAGGACTTGCTGCCGACGATGCGGCCCAAGACGCCATGGCGAAAGCTCGTATGGCGCCCGAACAGGAGATTTTCCAGCACCGTGCTTTCGGCGAACACGGCCGTTCTCTGAAAGGTTCGGGCGACGCCCGTGCGCGCGATGAGATGCGGCGGCATCCCCGAGATCTCGCTTCCCATGATGCGGATCGATCCGCTGGTCGGCACGGTGATGCCGCAGAGGATATCGAACAGCGTCGACTTGCCCGCACCATTCGGGCCGATAATGCCGAAGATTTCGCCTTCCTCGACATCGAGGCTGACGCCGTTCAAAGCCGTCACGCCGCCGTATCGCTTGACGATGTCCCGGGCCGAGACGACCGGACGTTCAGCGGCTGCGATCGTCATCTGTCTTCCTTCCGAGCCGGTCACGCAGAGCGACTCCCAGTTGGTGCAGTCCGCCGGGGGCAAACATCATGATCAGGATGATGATCGACGAAAACACCAGGATCCTCACGTTCGGATCGAGGTTCATCGCCTGCGGTATCAGGGTGAACATCGCAGCGCCGATCACCGGTCCGACCACGAGCTGCGCGCCGCCCAGCAGGACCATCAGAAGCCCGTCCACCGTGTTCGCGACGCTAAAGACCTCGGGCGTGACAATCTGCGTGTAGGGAACGGCGAGCGCACCAGCCAGCGCGGCAAACGGCGCGCTCAGCATGAAAGCCTTCAGCCGGACGCGCGCCACATCGACGCCGACCGAGCGCGCGAGATGGGGATTCTGGCGGACACTGTCCATGGCGCCGCCGAACGGAGACCGGCGCAGGGCCACCAGGAAGACGATCGCAAGCAGAAGAATTGTGGCGGTGACCGCGAAGTAGGTCTGCGGATCCGACAGCTGAAGCGGGCCGATCTCGATAGGCGGAAAGCCGAACAGGCCGAGCGGCCCCCCGGTAATCTCCTCGAGATTCGTCGCCGCGACCATGGCGACGCCGGTCAGGCCCCAGGACACGATCGAGAAATAGGCGCCGGTCAAACGCAGCGTGATGACGCCGATGATGGCGGCCAGCACCACGGAAAACACAAGTGCGATGAGCACCGCGACCTCGAACGGCAACCCAAGCTTGCCCATTCCGATAGCCGCGCCGTAAGCGCCGACGCCGAAAAACAGACATTGGCCGAGCGGCACCTCGCCGACGCCGCCGAGGATGATGTTGATGCTCAGAGCAAACAGGGCGAACGCACAGGTGTAACCGGCGAGGGTCACCACGAACGGATCGGTGAACGCGAAGGCGAACGCCGCGATGGCCATGGCGGCGCATGCGACGTAAATGATCTCTCGCGCGGCGCGCGCAGCCTTGTTGCCGTACATGGCGCCGGCCTGCTTCCTGTCCATCATCGCGCCGAAATCCTGGATCGCCATCTCAGTGCCGATGCTGCTGGACTTGGCCAAGCAGTCCCTGTGGACGGAACAGCAGCGTGGCGATGACAAGCGCCCAGCCCAACGCAGGCGTCCACGAGACAGAGACGTAAGTTTCGAACAGCGCGTTGGCGACACCGATCAGAAGCGCTCCCAGCATCGCGCCGGGAATACTGCCCATGCCGCCCAGGATGACGACGGTAAATCCGACGATCAGGGCGCTGTATCCCATGGTCGGATAGATCGTCGAGATCGGCGCCAGCAGCGCACCGGCAAGACCCGCCGCGCCGACCCCGAGCACAAAGGCGAGCGCGCGTATCCAGGGCACGTCAATCCCGGAATAAAGCGCGCCGCGCGCGTTCTGGGCAACCGCGACGACCTGCTGACCCTTGATGCTCAGACGAAGCCACAGGCCGAGGGCACCGAGCACGAGCACTGAGCAGACGAAGATGAAAGCGCGCTGCGAAGCGACGAAGATCCCGAGAAATCGCATCGTGCTCTGCCCTAGAGGCGACGGGACAGGAAGCGGATCCGGCCCGAAGATCAGGATCAATCCGGCCACAGCGGCCTGACCAAGCGCGAAGGTCACGATCAACGAGCCGTGATGCGAATCTCCGTAGAGGCTGCGCCGGATGACAATCCATTCGGTCAGCGCTCCAATGATCACGACGATCAGGACGGATAGCGGAACAGCGGCCAAATAGTTCAGGCCTTGCGACGTCAGCAAATAGCAGGCGTAGCCGCCCATGGCGAAGAACGCGCCATGGGCAAAGTTTGCGATGCCTACGATTCCAAAGATCAGCGTCAGGCCGACGGCGATGACGGCATAGCCGGCGCCCAGCACCAATCCGTTGACGAGGGTTTGAGTCAGAAGTTCCAAAGCCGACGCACCTTCTACTTAGATCAGCGGTCGATCTTCAGTTCGCGCTGACGCGCTCGAGCTGAACGACAGCCCCGTTCTCGACACGCTGAATGTAGAAGTACGGCGCGCGCGCCCTGCCCTTTTCGTCGAACTTCAACAGGCCACGCGGGCTCTGCCAGGCGCCTTCGCGAATGACCTTCGAGATCTTGTCGTAGTCGCTATCGGTGTCGGCCTTGTCCATCGCGGACGCAATCAGGTTGATCGCTTCGAAGATCACCAGTTCGCCTTTGCCCGGGACACTGTTGAACTTCTTCTGGTAATTCTCAACGAATTCTTTCCCGTCGGGCCCCGGATCGGACGCCATGAAGATTTCACCGGTGATGATGCCATTCATGGCGCCCTCAGATGGCTTGATCATGCCCGGCGTCACCACGCCCGGCGACATAACCTCGATCTTGAAGCCGCCGATCTGTCGCACCTGCTTCCAGAGCTGGGCTGCACGCGCCGGATAGGCATCGGCGACGTAAATCATGTCGGGATTGCTCGCCTTGATTTTGGTGAGGATAGACGTGAAGTCGTTTGTCTCGGCATCGTAGGTCGACGTGCTGACCAGTTCGATGCCGGCTGACTTGAGGCTTTCCTTGAGCTTCTCCAGAACGGTCTTGTTAAACTCGGAATTCTCGCCCATGTAGGCGACCGTCTTGGGCTTCAAGGTCTTCACGATGTAGGCGTTGAAGGCTTCCGAATTCAGCGATACCGTGTTGTTGATCTGAAACAGCCAGGGGCTTCCCTGATCGGTGATGGCGTCAGCCTGCGCACCCGCGTTCACCTGCAGTATGCGCTTCTTTGTGACAGAGGACTCCGCAAGCACGACCGAGCTGTTCGTTCCGCCCGTGATTGCCTTCACCCGGCCGACAGACATCAGCTTCTGCACCGCTGCAACTCCGCCCTGAGGAGTGCCCTTTTCGTCTTCGAAGACCAGCTCGATCTTCCGGCCGCTGAGAATGCCGCCGCGCTGATTAATGAGTTCCGCTGCATATTCCGCGCCGCGCTGCAGCTCTTGTCCGTAAGTCGCTGCCGCGCCGCTCAGCGGCAGCGCCAGACCGATCTTTACCGGGTCGGCAGCCATCGCGCTGGGCGCGTAAGCGAGCTGCAAAGTGGCGGCCACGACGGCCCCTGCCGAAAACATGACCTTTATACGATCCGCAAGCTTCATCGTTCCTCCCTTATGATTTTCTGCCGCACGCGCTGCGACGCCCCGGCGGCTTCCTTGAATGCAGGTCGGCTCAGACGTTCGAACTCAATTCAGATTGCGCTGAAAGAGATCGAACAGGCGCTCCCAATGTCGCTCGGTGCTGGCCTTGTGGTAGAGGCGCCGGCTCGGAAACGCGAAACCGTGCTCGGCCTCCGGATAGTACTCCAACCGTCCGTTGATACCGGCTGTCTTGATTGCCTGAGACACCTGCTCCAGCATCTCGGGCGGTGCGTAGTGATCGTGTTCGGCGAGGGCAAAGTAGATCTCGCCCTTGATCTTGTCCGTGACGAGATGGGCGGAATCCGGTTGGTCGGTGACGAGCCGGGCACCGTAGACGGACGCGCCTGCGGCCATGCGATCCGGAAACACGCCCATCGCGCGATAGACGTAGCGGCCGCTCATGCAATAGCCAACGCATCCCGTCTTGCCCTGTCGCGCCGCCTCCTCATTGGCGAGGAAATCGAACATGACCTGAGTGTCTTCCATCACCATCGTGTTCGTGAGGTGGCGGTTGAGCTTCCACATCAGCTCCAGCTTGTCTGCGCAAGCTGGATCCCACAGTCTATTGGCGTCGAGATCGATGCAGCGGACCATGCGGTAATACATGTTCGGCATGATGACGTAATAGCCGACCGTCGCGAGACGCCGGCACATGTCTGACAGCTCCTCGCGGACACCGACCGAGTCCATATAGAAGATGACGACAGGGAACGGTCCTGGACGGTCAGGATGAAACACATACGTGTTCATCACCCCATCCCTGGTTTTCAGATCGACGACCTTCTCCTGCACGATCCACCCTTTTTTACCATCTTAGTACCTCCGCGCATTCAGGGCGTGGAGTGGGAGAACAATGTGCCGAGCCGATGCTGAAAGCTAGAGCATTACAGATATGCGCTGATATTTACAGATATGTGAAAATGACTCTGCTTAGTCGCGGGCTTTCGTCGCAGGTGTGAGGTCCTCCCTGGAGACGAATCTGTCGATCCCTTCGCGCAACGATCTGAGAATCTGCGTTCGCTTGGAAACCAGCCGTTCAACCGGGCCCCCGACGCCAATCGCCAGGATGCGACCATGACGCCGCTCCGGGAGCAACATGCCAATGACTCCGGCACCGGCTGTAACGGTATGAAGGGAGATGACGTAGCCATCTTTGCGGATCTTACGGAGTTTCTGCATCAGCTCCTTCAGGTCGACCTTCTTCTTTCGATCCTCTTCTTCGAAGTTGATGCGGCGCACGAGCTTCTCGACCACATCGTCCGAACGTGCGCTCAATATCATCCATCCAAGGCCCGAGCGCGCGAGGGGCCGGATCGTCCCTGGTCTGATCGAAAACTGGATCGTGCGCGGTGATGGCTGAACATGGATATATTGCATGTACAGGTCACTCTGCGTTGCGATGCTGACGGTCTCTTCCGTTTCCTTGTTTAGGTGGTTGACCAGCGCCGAAATTCCACGCTCGCCGAAAAGCGCGCCCTGCACCCAGTGCCCGAGTTGGACGATCCGCATCGTCGGCATGTACGTGCGCGAATAGCGGTCGAAATCGACATAGCCGAGCACTACCATACTCTTGAGGACCGCAGATGCGCTTGAGACAGGGTAGCCGAAGCGCAGCGCGACCTCCTTGAGACTCAATGGCCGCTGCATTTCATCGAAATATTCCAGAATCTCGAACAGCCGCTTGGCCGTTTTGATGACCTCTTTCGACACGCTTTCCTCCCTCACGTTTTCACATAGATAGAAAAGTTTTCTGATGAGCGAAACCGATTTCATGGGTGCCGGTGGTTTGCTAGAAGGCTCGCCAAACGGAGCACGCCCATGGTTGGTGCCGAGCAGATGAAGTTCAAAGTGTCCGATCGCGTCGCGACAATCACGTTCGACCGGCCGGACAAGATGAATGCGTGGACACCTGTCATGGAGAGCGAGCTGCGCCGCCTGATGGCGATCGCGTCTGAGGACGACGATGTCCGTGCGATCGTGATCACCGGTGCGGGCCGCGGCTTCTGCGCCGGCGCGGATATGGGCCGCCTGTCCGATGCGTCGACGGGAAATGTTGCCGACGCTGCACCGGTCGTTCCCCCTAACAGCGATGACGATCTGGCGCAACGATACAGCTACCTACTAGCCGTTCCCAAGCCGATCATTGCGGGCATCAACGGCGCGATCGCGGGCGTTGGTCTTTGCATCGCGCTGTACTGCGATCTCCGCTTGATGGCCGCAGGTGCGAAGCTGACCACGTCCTTCGCCCGGCGCGGCTTGATCGCGGAACACGGGAGCGCCTGGATGTTGCGCCAGCTCATCGGGCCGATGAACGCCGCAGACCTTCTTCTTTCGGGGCGCGTCGTCGAGGCGGCGGAAGCCGAGCGGCTCGGTCTCGTCAGAATGCTGCCGGCCGAAACCTTCCGCGAGACCGTGCAGCAGACCGCATCGGATTTCGCCAATCTCTGCTCCCCCCGGTCCATGCGCATCATCAAGCAGCAGCTGACGGCGGCGGCCCGGCAGACCTTGGCCGAAGCCACCCAGCTCGCAAACAGAGAGGTCGCAATCTGCCGCGGAACTGAAGACTTCAGAGAGGGCGTAGCCCACTTCGTCGAAAAGCGGGCGCCACGCTTTACCGGGAAGTAATCGCGTTCCAAAGGACGCCGGGGTACCTCATCGTCTGAGTGACTATCTGCCCCTTCACGGCCCGATCCGGGCTCTTCCCGCTCAATAGAATACAGTCAGGCTGCGGGTGCTGTTCCCCACCGTCAGAGGCTGGGCTTGGCGAGCGCGACTTTCTGAACCCCTGCGATCGGACGATCGAGTTCGGGAGGAAGCGATTGGCCCTCTTCCTAATGCTCTACAATGCCCGGCTCGCGCAGATCTCCAGCGCCTTGGACAGCCCCCAGGCTGCAACTGCACATTATCGCTACTCAGCCCAATCGTGTCTCCTTAAGGGGCGAGGTCCGTATCGATTCACGCTCCGGCAAAATGGCTGGATGACGATCAGTCTTGCCGCGGTTGACTTGTTATAACTTTTAGGCAAATGTCCTAACTAACCGGAAGTATAAATCCGGATTTTCGGGAGGACCGCATGCCGTCATTCACGCCGACGCGACGAACGCTACTCAAGACCGGAACCGCCGCCGCCGCTTTCGCGACGCTTGGCCCGGCCTTTCTCCGGCAAGCTGCCGCGCAGGACGCCGACCTCGCGCCCTACAAATCCGCTCAGATCGACTGGCAGCAGGTTTCCGGCGAGACCATCACGGTCGCCGTGATCCCGGCAAGCTATTTCGAAAACCTCATTGCACTGGCGCCGCAGTTCAAGGCGCTCACCAGCATCGACGTCCGCTTCGAGAAGATTCCGCCAGCGCAGATCCGGCAGAAGAGCGTCATCGACCTGACCTCGAAGACCGGCACCTACGCGACCCACGCCGCCGATCCCATGTATTACGCGCTCTATGCCGCTAACAAATGGGTCGAGCCGCTCGACACTTACCTCGCCGACAAATCGCTGACCGATCCGGCCTGGTTCAAGCTCGACGACATCATTCCGGCCTGGCGCAGCGCCAACGGCATCGACGGCAAGCTCTATGGCATGCCCTATGACGGCGAAGTCACTATCCAGGTCTATCGCAAGGACCTCTATGACGCGAAGGGCCTGAAGCCGGCCGACACGCTAGAGGCCTACATGTCCAATGCCGCGGCGTTGAACACACCGAACGATCGCGTCTGGGGCGCAGCGTTGCGCGGCGTCGCCGGTGCCGGCCAGAACATGTACATCTATCCGTCGATCTTCCGCGAGTTCGGCGGCGACTGGATGAAGGGCGGCAAGCTCACCGTCAACGGCCCCGAGGCCGAGGCGGCGCTCGCCTGGTACGTCGACATCATGAAGAAGTACGCGCCGACGGCAGCCGCCAACTGGAACTGGCCGGATATCGCCGACGCCTTCTCGCAAGGCACCGTCGCCAGCTACATCGACGCGCATTCGTCGGCTTCGGTCATCAACAACCCTGAGAAGTCCAAGGTGATCGGCAAGGTCGCCTATGCCCGCTGGCCCAAGGGGCCCTCGGGCAAGCGCACCACGTCGATCTGGAACTGGGGCTTTCCGATCAATTCCGCACTGCCGGAGAAGAAGCGCAAGGCGACCTGGCTGTTCATCCAGTGGGCCGCGAGCGCTGAGACCCAGGCGCGCACCGCGCACAAGTTCGCCGGTCCCACCAAACGCTCGGGCGTCAACCGCACCTCGGTGTGGAAGGATCCCGACTACATCAAGCTGATGAACGGCTTTGGCGAGAACTTCGTCGAGGCTACGATGGGGGCCCTGCAGGACGACACCGACGTCGACTGGCGTCCGCGCGTGCCGCAATGGCCGGCGATCGGCGACACCATGGCGACCGCGATCCAGTCGGCCCTCTCCGGCCAGGCCTCGATCAAGGCCGCACTGGACGATGCGCAGCGCCGCATCGAACCCATGATGCGCGGCTGAGCCATGGCGACGACCGCGGTGACATCGGCCGGGATCGCGAGCGAGGCGCCTCGCAGCGATTTCGGACGCGTCCTGGCGCAGCGCGAGCGCCGGTTTGCAGCGACCCTGCTTGCACCGGCGTTTCTTGCACTGCTCGCCACGACGACGTTTCCGCTGCTCTTCCTGGTCTACACTAGCGCATTCCGGATGGACCTGGCGATGCCGTTCACCAATGGCTTCGTCGGAGTCGAGAACTACCAGGTGCTGCTCTCCGACGAACGCTTCTGGACCTCGCTGCTGGTGAGCCTCGTCTATACCGGCTCGACCGTCGCGCTGCAGGTCATCATCGGATTGGCGCTTGCCCTGCTGGTCATGGACATGAAGCGCGGCCAGGGCTGGTTCAGGGTCATCGCCATCCTGCCCGTGGTGCTGTCGCCGGCCGTTGTGGGCATGATCTGGCGCACCTTCATGCTGGCACCGGAATTCGGCATCGTCGATTTCCTCTCCATCAACGCCGGCCTCGGCAGCAAGAACTGGCTCGGCGACCCCACGCTTGCGATGGTCTCGGTGATCGCGATCCATACCTGGCAGTGGACGCCGTTCGCGTTCATGGTGCTGCTGGCCTCGCTCGCCTCGCTGCCCGAGGACATCTACGAGGCGGCGCAGCTCGACCGCGCCTCCGCTTGGCAACGCTTTCGCCGCATCACCCTGCCCTTGCTGCGCCCGGCGATCGTCATGGTCATCATCATGCGGACCATGGTGGCGCTGACCGCGTTCGCAGCGATCTTCACCGTCACCGCCGGCGGTCCCGGCACGGCGACCGAGATCCTCAATCTCTATGCGTACCGGAAGTCCTTCACCGAGCTGTCGATCGGCTACGGCTCAGCGCTCGCTGTCGCGCTGCTGATCGTGACCATCATCATCTCCGGAATCCTGTTTGCGATGCGGAGGGCGAAATGACCGCAAAGCGTTTCCGCATCATCGCCCTGCTCGCGATTTCCACGGTCTTCCTGCTCGCCTGGGCGTTTCCGATCGTCTGGAGCGTCATGAATTCGCTCAAGACCGATTCCGACGTGCTGGCCTATCCGCCCAAGCTGGTGTTCACGCCGACGTGGGAAGCCTATCGCGACGTGTTGTTCGGCTCGGGATCGATCCTGCCGAACCTTCTCTCCAGCGCTATCATCTCGGTCGGCACCACAATCGTGACCATGCTGATGGCGGTGCCGGCAGGCTACGCACTGGCGCGTCTGCGCTTTCGCGGCAAGAAGTTCGCGGGCTTCTACGTACTGGCCACGCAGATGCTGCCGCCGGTCGGCATCATCATCCCCTACTTCCTGGTGCTGCGGAACATCGGCTGGATCGACACCTATCAGGGCATCATCCTGATCTACCTGTCGTTCTCCCTGCCCTTCGCGATCTGGCTGCTGGTCTCCTATTTCGAGGACATTCCTTTCGAGATGGAGGAAGCCGCCTATCTCGATGGCGCCAGCCGATTGAAGACATTGTGGCGGATCATCATTCCGCAGGTCCGTGGCGGCATCGCCGTGACGGTCGTGTTCGTGTTTCTCAATGCGTGGAACGAATTTTTGTTCGCCGTCGTACTCAGCGGCAACACGGTGCGCCCGGTCACGGTCGCCATGTTCAATTTCGTCTCCGTCGAGCAGACGCTGTGGGCCAAGCTCGCCGCGGTCTCGGTGCTTGCCATGCTGCCAGTCGTCGTCCTCGGCGTGGTCGCGCAGAAGCATATCGTGAAGGGCCTGACGGTCGGTGCAGTCAAGGGCGGAGGACGCCGATGAGCGGCCAGGGTCAGGTCAGTTTTCGCAACATAGTCAAGATGCACGGCGAGTTCGCCGCTCTGAAGGGCGTCAATTTCGACATCAGGCCGGGCGAGTTCTTCGCGCTGCTCGGCCCGTCCGGCTCGGGCAAGAGCACGACGCTGCGCATCCTCGCAGGCCTCGATGCGCCGACCGCCGGCCGCGTTCTGATCGACGACAAGGACGTCACCTCGACCGATGCGCGGGACCGCGACATCGCCATGGTATTCCAGAGCTACGCGCTCTACCCGCACATGACGGTGGCCGAGAACATCGCCTTCCCGCTGGAGATGGCCAAGCTGCCGAAGGCCGAGATCACGCCCGCCGTGAAGGATGCGGCGCGCAAGGTGAAGATCGACCATTTGCTCGATCGCAAGCCGGGCCAGCTCTCGGGCGGCCAGCAGCAGCGCTGCGCGCTGGCCCGCGCCATCGTGCGCAAGGCTCGCCTGTTTCTGCTCGACGAGCCGCTCTCGAACCTCGATGCAAAGCTGCGGCTGGAAACCCGGGCCGAGTTGAAGAAGCTGCAGCGCTCGCTCGGCGTCACCGCGGTCTACGTCACCCACGACCAGGAAGAGGCCATGACGCTTGCGGACCGCATGGCGGTGTTTATGTCGGGCGAGATCCAGCAGGTCGGTACGCCCGCAGAGGTCTTCGCCCGTCCGAACTCGATCGACATTGCCGGCTTCATCGGCAATCCCCCGATGAACCTCGTTCCCGCCCGCTACGTGGACGGCGACGTCATCATCGCCGGCCACCGTTTGAAGACGACGACCGCGACTGCGGGTGAGCGGGACGTGGTGGTCGGCCTACGCCCCGGCGCCCTGCGCATGACGGAAGGCGGCCTCGGCGCACGCGTTGATTTGATCGAGGACCTCGGCGATACCGCCGTACTCGATCTCGACTGCGCCGGCACCATGATCCGCATGCGCGTCTCCGACGGCAACATTCCCGGCGAAGGCGACACGATCTCGATCACCGCCCGTCCCCAGGACATTCACTTGTTCGATCCAGCGACACGCAGGCGGCTCTGACACCATGGCTGTTCAAACACGCAAGAAGAAACCTGCACCGCTCGGCAGCGATGTAGCCGCGGAGGGCTCGACGCCCCTGCATATCCAGATCCGTGAATCCATTCGCAGCCAGGTGCGCGACGGCAAGTTGATCGACGAGACCGGCCGCCTGATGACCGAGGCCGAGCTCGGCCGCCATTTCGGCGTCAGCCGCATCACCATCCGCAACGCCATAGCCCCCCTCGTGACCGAAGGCATGTTCGACCGCTCGCGCGGCCGCGGCACCTTCCTGCGCTCGAACCAGCCCGAGAACTGGGTCGGCCACCTCATGGGCTTTTCGGAAACCATCCGCGATGCCGGCTACCAGGCCGGCGCCACGATCCTGCAGCAGGGCATGACCAACCGGCACGACGCCGCCGTTCGCGAACAGCTGCGCGAGCGCGCCGTCTGGCAGCTCCGGCGCTTGCGGCTCGCGGACGACACGCCGATCGCCATCGAGCACGCCTTCTATCCCCCGGATATCGGTCTCGAGCTCGAGAAGCGCGATCTGGTCTCGATCATCATGTACCGCGTCTTTGAGGACGAGCTTGGCCTCGCCATCAAGGACGCCCAGCAGACCATCAGCGCCGACCTCGCCGACGCCGGCAGCGCCAAGCTGCTCGGGGTCAAGGTCGGCTCGCCCCTGCTCTCCATCGAGCGCGTCACTTTTGGCAAGGACGGACGGGCGCTCGAGCTGCTGCGCGCCGTGTACTTGCCAAAATATTTCCGCCTCAGCATCAGCCTGACGCGCCGCCACTAACCGCCACACGTCAATCACGAGGACAAGAACATGCCGAATGGCGCAAAGACCCCTGACAGCCCCAACATCCTGCTCATCCTCAACGACGACATGGGCTTCTCGGACATCGGCTGTTACGGCGGCGAGATCCAGACGCCGAACCTCGATCGCCTCGCGGCCAATGGCTTGCGCTATTCGCAGTTCTACAACACCGCCCGCTGCAGCCCTTCACGCGCCTCGCTGCTCACCGGCCTGCATCCGCACCAGACCGGCATCGGCATCCTTACCTACAGCAACGGCCCCGAGGGCTACGCTGGCAATCTGAACAAGAGCTGCGTGACGATCGCCGAGGCGCTGAAAAGCAAGAACTACACGTCCTACCTCAGCGGCAAATGGCACATCGCCAGCAGCCTGACGGAGCCGACCGACGCATGGCCGATGCAGCGCGGCTTCGACCACTTCTACGGCACCATCATCGGCGCGGGCTCCTTTTACCATCCCAACACGCTCACCCGCGGCAACGACAATATCGAGCACGAGGCGGTGAAGGATCCCTCGTTCTTCTACACCGATGCGATCAGCGATCAGGCTGCCGCCTTCATCCGCCAGCACAAGGCGCAGAAGCCCGACGCGCCATTCTTCCAGTACGTCGCCTATACGGCGCCGCATTGGCCGCTTCATGCCCATGACGAGGACATCGCCAAGTACAAGGGCCGCTTCGATGCGGGCTGGGACAGGCTGCGCGAGGAGCGCCTCAAGCGCCTGGTCGACGACGGCATCATCCATCCGAACTGGCGCCTGACCGATCGCGATCCGACCCAACCGCCGTGGACCGACGCGGAGCAGCGCGAATGGACGCTGCGCTGCATGGAGGTCTACGCGGCCCAGATCGACCGCATGGACCAGGGCATCGGCCGCATCCTGAAGGCGCTGGACGAGACCGGCCAGATGGACAACACGCTGATCATCTTCCTCTCCGACAACGGCGCCTGCGCCGAGGACATTCCGGAAGGCGTCACGGCAAAGGAGCTGGTCGACCAGCTCATGATCGCGCAGGCGAAGACGCGCGACGGCAGACCGGTGCGCTTCGGCAATGACCCGACCCTGATGCCCGGCGCCGAGGACACCTACCAGAGCTACGGCACCGCCTGGGCCAACCTCTCCAACACGCCGTTCCGTCTCTACAAGCACTGGATCCACGAAGGCGGCATCGCAACCCCGTTCATCGTGCACTGGCCGCGCGGCATTTCCGAGAGAGGCGGGCTGCGGCACAATCCAAGCCAGCTCACCGACGTGATGGCGACCATCCTCGACGTCACCGGCGCCACCTATCCCAAGGAGTACAACGGCAACGCCATCCTGCCCTGCGAAGGGGAGAGCCTCGTGCCGTCATTCGCCTCAGCCTATGGCAACCGTGGCCCGCTGTTCTGGGAGCACGAGGGCAATGCGGCCGTGCGCGTCGGCAAGTGGAAGCTGGTCCGGAAGTACCCCGGCCCATGGGAACTCTACGATATGGAGACCGACCGCACCGAGATGAACGATCTGGCCGCGCAGCATCCGGATCGCGTCCGCGAGATGACGGCTCAGTACCAGCAATGGGCCGACCGTTGCGGCGTGATCCCGCGCGAGAAAATTCTCGAGCTGATGAAGGCGGAAGGCGGCACCGCCTTCTGGGAGGAGGAGAAGCAGAAATAGGGGCATGACAGGGGATCGCTCACATTGTTGCACCCTGCGCACCGCCGGCAACGAACCGCCGCCGGGCATTGATGCGCAAGCAGCAATCCTGCCCAGTCCAACCCCGATCCCGCGCCGATGGAGCTCGCTGATCGGCGGAACCTTCCACATGGGATCCGCGGGCGGAGGCTTTGTCGAAGACGGCGAAGGCCCGGTGCGGCTCGTCACGCTGTCGCCGTTTGCCATTGCTTGTCACACCGTGAGCAATCTGCAATTCGGCGACTTCGTCCGGGCCACGGGCTACACGACGGATGCCGAACGCTACGGCTGGAGCTTTGTCTTCGACGGGCTGTTGCCGGAAGAGACACGTGCAGACCGCACGACGCGCGTTCAGGAAACGCCATGGTGGGTGCCGGTAACGCGCGCCTATTGGGCACAGCCGGAAGGACCGTCGAGCAGCATTCTCGACAGGCTCGATCATCCAGTCGTCCACGTCTCCTGGAACGATGCACAGGCCTATTGCCAATGGTCCGCCACGCGTCTTCCGACCGAAGCGGAATGGGAGATGGCCGCGCGCGGCGGGTTGGACCAGGCCACCTACCCCTGGGGCAATGAGCTGCAGCCCGGCGGCGAGCATCGCTGCAATATCTGGCAGGGCAACTTTCCCGACCGCAATACCATGGAGGACGGCTATTTCGGTACGGCGCCCGTTCACGCCTTCACGCCCAACGGATATGGCCTGCACAATGCCGCGGGAAACGTCTGGGAATGGTGCGAAGACTATTTTTCGCCGAGCTATCACCGCCTCACGCCATCGCGAGATCCCTTGAACCGCGAGCCTGCTCCCAACCGGTCGGTGCGCGGTGGATCCTTCCTCTGCCACGAATCCTACTGCAATCGCTACCGCGCCGCGGCGCGAAGCTCCAATACGCCCGATTCCTCGTCCAGCAATATCGGCTTCCGCGTCGTGCGCACCGAGCCGCTACGGGTTCCGGCCTAGGATGGCGCAGGCACCACATCCTGCGAAGCCGGCTGCGGCGCCCGGCATCCGCCTGCTGCCGCTGTTCCTGCGCAATTTCGTGCGCAACCGCGAAACCGGCCCCGTGCTGGTCGGCATAGTCGTCGGGCTGCTCAGCGGCGTGCTCGTGGCTGCGATCTCGAGCCTCAGCCAGCTCTTTCACGCCCTGCTGTTCGACATTCCTTTCGACGCCCACCTCAGTGCCACCGGCGTGATCTCGTGGCAGCGCACGCTACTGATCCCGGTGCTCGGTGGCCTGGTGCTTGCGCTGATCGGGCTTTACTTCGCCCGGCGCGTCAAGGGACAGCAGCTCGCCGACGCGATCGAGGCCAATGCGCTCTATGGCGGCCGGGTGTCCTTTCGCGGCAGCTTGCTGATCTCGACTCAGACACTGCTGTCCAACGGGTTCGGCGGATCGGTCGGGCTGGAAGCCGGCTACACCCAGATCTGCTCGATGTTCGGCTCCCATATCGGCCAGCGCCTGGCCGCCCGGCGCAATGACATGCGGCTCCTGGTGGCCTGCGGCGCCGCGGGAGCCATCAGCGCCGCGTTTTCTGCACCGCTCGCCGGCGCCTTCTATGCCTTCGAAGTCGTACTCGGTGCCTATACGTCCGCTGGACTCGTGCCGGTCATCGCCAGCGCCGTAACCGCCTGGCTCGTCGCGCGGCAATTGACGCACCAGTCCTTCCTGATGGTGCCTGGATTCCCCTCGCCTGTGTCCGTCGAAATGATCGGGCAGACGGTGCTGATCGGCATCATCTGCGCCCTCGTAAGCATCCTCGTCATGCTCGCCGTCGCATTCTCCGAGCGCTGCTTTCAGCGCATCACGGTGCTCAAGGGCCTGCTGCGGCCGATGCTCGGCGGCCTGCTCCTCGGCGGCCTCGCCCTGCTGACGCCGACCGTGCTCGGCGCCGGCCACGGCGCGATGCAGATACTGCTGGTCAGCAATCCGACCTGGCTCCTGCTCACGACAACCATCGTGTTCAAGATCCTGGCCTCCGCCATCTCGCTAGGCTCGGGCTTTCGCGGCGGCCTGTACTTCGCCTCGCTCCTGCTCGGCGCGCTGATCGGACAGCTCTACAGCGTCGTGCTGACCGGCCCTCTTCCCACGATCGCGCTTCAGCCCGGCACCGCCGCGATTGCAGCGCTCGCCGCGCTCGGAACCGGCGTGCTCGGAGCGCCCTTCAGCATGGTCTGTCTCGCGCTCGAGATCACCGGCGATTTCTCCGTCACCGTCGGCGCCGTTGTCGCCTCGTCCGTCTGCGCGCTGATCGTCCGCGAGCTGTTCGGCTACAGCTTCGCGACATGGCGCTTCCATCTGCGCGGCGAGGCGATCCGCGGCCCGCAGGACGTTGGCTGGGTCCGGCAGATGAGCGCGGCATCCCTGATGCGCGCCGACTTCGAGAATGCGCTGACGACGATGCCGATCGGCGAGGCGCAAAGGCAGTTCTCACCGGCCCTGGTCCGCCAAATCGTGTTGCGCGATCCCAACGGCATCTATGCCGGCATCGTGCCCGCCGCCACGCTGCATTCCGTGGCCAGCCGGGACGAGGAGCTGCTCGGGTCGCTGGCGCAGCAACAGGAGGAATACCTGCTCCCGACCACGCCGGTTCGCGAGATCCTGAAGGCGTTCGAACGCAGCGAAGCCGACGTGCTCGCGGTTGTCGACCGTCCCGACCATCGCGCCACGATCGGCACCCTGAGCGAAGCTCACGTTCTGCGCACCTACGGAGAAGAGCTCGAGCGCCGGAACCAGGAGCTGTTCTCGCGTTGAGGGCGCTAGGGTCGCAGATCCATGTCGATCCGCACGAAGTCGCCGCGATAGGTGACCTCGCCGAGATAGATCACCGTACGGTCCTGCGTCGTGAAGATGCGGCGGACCTCGGCCACCGGCGAGTTCAGCGGCACGCGCAGCAGCCGCGCCGCCTCGATATCCGCGGTACCGATCGTCAAGGTCTGGCGCGCGCTGGCGATGGCGGGATCCCTGAGGTCGTTCAGGATCGGAATCACGGTCTCGTTGCGAAAGCGCTTCGGCGACCTGCGGAAGATCTTCTCGTCGAGATAGATGGAGATGACGCAGTAAGGCTGCTTCTGCCGCGAATGCAGCCGACGCATGAAGACGTATTTTTCGGCCGGCTTGCCGTCTCCGGGAAGCAGCGGCGCATTGCTGCGACTTTCCGAAATGTTGATGATCTCGGGCGAGGTGTCGCGATACATGTCGGCAAGATCGGACAGCGTGGTCTCGACCTTGAGCCAACGATCCTGCCGCACGGTCCCCGTCACGAAAGTGCCGCGGCCCTGCTGCGCTTCGATCACGCCGTCGCGGGCGAGCAGCTCCACCGCTTGCCTGATCGTGACGCGAGACACGCCGAACTCAGCCGCCAGCTCCTCGTTGGCCGGCAGGCGAAATCCCTGAGTCCAGACGCCGCGCGCGATGCGCTGCCGGAAGATGTCGGCGATCTGCGCATACTTGGGGACGTGACTGTCGGAACTCAATTCCATCTCGTCCTCCGGAATTCAGGTGGCGCGATCAAGCCATGACCAGCGCTGCACCGCGTTCGCCGATCATCAGGCTGGTCGCATTGGTGTTGGCCGAGGTGATCTGCGGCATCACCGAGGCGTCGATCACACGCAGCCGCTCGACGCCGCGCACACGCAGCTGCGGATCGAGCACGGCCTGCGTGTCCCGCCCCATGCGACAGGTCCCGACACAGTGAAACACCGTACCACCCGTGTTGCGCGCAAAGTCCCATAGCCCGGCATCATCCCTTGCTGCCTCGCCCGGCACCATCTCGACATCCCAGAGCGGACGAAACGCCTTCTGCTGATAGATCTCGCGCAGAATCTTCAAACCCGCAACAATGGTCTTACGGTCAATCTCCTCGGCGAAATAGTTCGGTACGATACGCGGCTGCTCGAACGGATCGATCGAGCTGATCGCAAGCTGTCCGCGCGACTTTCCGTGGCACTGCCAGACTGAAGCGGTGAAGCCGGAATAGCTGTGCAGGGGCTCGCCAGGCTTGTCGACCGAGAGCGGCATCACGTTGAACTGCACGTCCGGCCGGCCGCCGACGGCGTATTCCGTGCAGGCTGCGCCGCCCACCTGCCCCGCGCCGACCGTCAACGGACCGCTGCCTGCCAGCATCCACTGCAAGCCCATCTTCGCAAGGGCGACGGGATTGCGAACCTGATCGTTGAGCGAAATTCGCTCCTTCAGGCGGACGATCAGCCGGGCCTGATAATGGTCCTGAAGATTGGCGCCGACTTCAGGAGAATCGGCAACGACGGGAATGCCGAGCTTGCGCAGCAGGTCGGCCGGACCGACGCCGGAAAGCTGAAGGATCTGCGGCGACTGCAGCGCGCCGCCGGACAGAATGATCTCACGATCAGCCGTCGCCTTGTGGACCTGTCCCTTGCTGATCCATTCGACGCCGGTCGCGACGCGACCGTTGAAGACAACCCTGCTGACCTGCGCATGGGCGATGATCGTGAGGTTGGGACGGCCGGCGATGGGGCGCAGAAACGCCGAGGCGGAACTGGTCCGCCAGTGCTGCCCGATACCCAGCTGGTAGGTGCCGACACCCAGCGTCGTTGCGCCATTGAAGTCGGGATTGCGCGGAAGGCCGAACTGCACGCCCGCCTCGACCCAGGCCTTCGATGCCGGATTGTCGTTGCGCAGATCGGATACCTCGAACTCCCCGAGCCCACCATGAAACTGGCTCTCGCCGCCGCGGTAGCGTTCGTAGCGCCGAAAATAGGGCAGGAGTTCGCGATAGCTCCAGCCAGCGGCGCCAACGCGCTCCCAATCGTCAAAGTCCTCATGCTGTCCCCGGATGAAGATCAAACCGTTGATCGACGAGGAGCCGCCGAGCACGCGGCCACGCGGCCAGACGATGGCGCGACCGCCGCTCCCTTCCGAGGGCTCGGTCCTGAACAGGCGCGAGAATCGCTCGTTGTAGATGGTCCGGTAGTAGCCGACGGGAAGCTTCAGCCAGAAATTCCGATCCGATCCGCCGGCCTCGAGCAACAGCACGCGGCAGGCCGGATCGGCCGACAACCGGTTGGCAACGACGCAGCCCGCCGAGCCCGCGCCGACGATGATGTAGTCGTAACCGCGTGCTGACATCAGATCGTCCGGTATTGTTCGATGGAGGCAAGGTCGGGCGTGATGCCGAGGCCCGCCTCGTCGCCGAGCTCGATCATGCCGTCGCGGACATCGAGCACCGGACCGCAGAAACGATCGCGTAGCGGGTTCTCGTTGCAGTCGACTTCTAGCAGCCCGTCGCCGCCGACGCCGGCGAGAAGATGCGCGGATGCCAGAAGGCCGATGCCGGCACCGAGATAGTGCGGGCAGAACATCTTTCCCGACGCCAGGATGTCGCGTGCAATGCCCGCGCACGCCGACAGCCCACCCCATTTGGCAATGTCGGGCTGAACAACACCAAGAACCGGCTCGCGCAGCACCTCAGCGAATCCGGCGCGGCTCGCGATGTTCTCGCCGGCTGCGAGCGGAATGTCGATGGCCTCACGTAATTGTCTCCATTCCCCCCGCGGCCGGTCCGCGCGGATCGGCTCTTCGAGCCAGGCGAGATCGAAGCGCTCGATCTGCGGTGCAAGTTCCAACGCCTCCGCAATGGTCCACCCTTGATTGACGTCGGCAGCCAGCAGGCCTTCGCTCACAAGACGACGCAGCGCGGCGAGATTGGCGCGGTCGCCCGCAGGATCGAAGCCGATCTTCAGCTTCAACGCGCGATATCCGCGGCCCAGCGCCGCTTCAGCGGTCCGCTCAGACCCGAGCGGATTGATGCCGCTAGCGTAGGCCTTGATCGTGCGCTTGGCCCCGCCGAGCAGCTTCCACAGCGCAACGTTCTGGCGACGCGCGTGGAGATCCCAGACGGCGAGATCGATCCCGGCGATCGCCTGCGCAAACGGGCCGGCTTCGCCCGATTGCAGCGCCAGCACCGAAGTTCCCTGCGTCAAGTGCTCGAACACAGCGGGCGGCTCGGTCGCATGAAATCCAACCAGAGCCGGCGCGAGCACGTCGTTGACGAGCCGGACACGATGCTCGGCGCCAGGTGCCGGAAAATTGCACCACACCTCGCCCCAGCCCACATATCCATCGGTGTCTTCGACGCGAACGAAGACGGCAGGCCGATCCTTCATCCGCCCGAACGACGTGATGACCGGCGTCGTAAGCGGGTAGCGATAGCCAAACGCCTGGGCGCTTCGAATTGTGAAAGGCGACGGTGTCATGCGGGAAAGCCTGCGACGCCTATGACCAAAGGCGCCACTTGTATGGTCATCCTATTTATAATATGACCTCTGAAAACAGCAACCGCAATCTGGGTGGACGCGTCGAATGAACGGAGCCGGCCTGAGACGCCTTGGTCTCGGATTGATACCATGGATCGGTGCAATCCTGCTCTGGTACGCCGTGCGCTGGAGCGGCTTCGTCAACGTATCGCTGATCCCGGCGCCACACCATGTCGCCGCCAAGTTCTTCGAGCTTCTCACCAGGGAAGGCCTGCTGATCGACATCTTCGCCTCGACCCGGCGCGTCTTTCTCGGCGTCGCGCTCGGCATCCTCGTGGCAGTGCCGGTCGGATTTCTGCTCGGGTGGTATCGCCCCGCCCGCACCTTCGCCGACCCCATGATCAACTTCTTCCGTGCGCTGCCGCCGATCGCACTGATCCCGCTGGTGATCGTCTATTTTGGCGTCGACGAGCTCGCAAAGCTCGTCATCCTCTTCTACGCCTCTTTCTTCTCCGGCGTGATCGTGATGTATGAGGGCGTGTCGCAGATCACGCCGCTCTACATCCGCGTGGCGCAGACGCTCGGAGCCAACCAGGCCGAGATCTTTCGCAAGGTCATCATTCCCCTTACCGTGCCGCACATCCTCACAGCGCTGCGCGTGGCGTTGGGCGTAGCCTGGGCAACGCTGGTCGCATCCGAGCTGATCGCGGCGCAGCGTGGGCTCGGTGCCATGATTCAGAATGCCTCGACCTACTTCCTGCTCGACGTCATCTATGTCGGCATCATCTGCATCGGCTTGATCGCGCTGATCATGGACTTGATCCTGCGCAAGATCACAGCCCGCTTGCTGGTCTGGCAGGATCGGGCCATCGCATGACCAAGCGCGCACAGTTCGACGGGGTTTCGCTGTCTTTCGATACGCCGAAGGGCCGCCTCAACGTGGTCGAGGACGTGAGCTACGACATCAACGACGGCGATTTCATCGCGGTGATCGGCCCGTCCGGCTGCGGCAAGACCACGACGATGAGCATGCTCGCCGGCTTCCAGAAACCGACGACGGGCAAGGTCCTGTTCGATGGACGTCCCGTCAGGGGCCCCGGCCCCGAACGCGGCGTGATCTTCCAGGAATATGGCGTATTCCCCTGGTTGACGGTGAAGCAGAACATCGCCTTCGGCCTGACGCTCAACGCCAACCATGTCGCGACCGCCGAGCGCGACGCGATCTGCGATCACTATCTCGGCTTGATGGGCCTGTCCGACTTCGCCAATTCCTATCCGAAACATTTGTCCGGCGGCATGCGGCAACGGCTCGCGATCGCACGGGCCTATGCGGTGAAGCCGCAATTCCTCCTGATGGACGAGCCGTTCGGCGCGCTCGACGCTCAGACCCGCTCCAACATGCAAAACCTGCTGCTCAAGGTGCTGGAGACCGAAGGCAAGACCGTCATGCTGATCACCCATTCCGTTGAGGAGGCGATCTACCTCGCCTCCCGCATCGTGGTGGTGACCGCGCGGCCGGCACGGATCAAAGAGATCATCGACGTGCCGTTCGCCTACCCGCGCGACGAGTCGATCCAGGAGCGTCCGGAATTCGCCGAACTGCGAAGCCATATCAGGCAGCTCGTGATGGACGAATATCGCGCCCAGCAGGCGCAGATGCGTCCGGTCTCATTCTCGGAATAACAAGCAAAACGGAGGACACACCATGGATCGGCGGCAATTTCTGACGACGACGGCAGGCCTTGCACTCGGCACCTTCACGGCCTCGGCACCGGCGATCGCGCAAGCGAAAACAAAAGTCCGCGTCGGCTATCTTCACACCGTCGCCGTCGACGGCCAGATCTGGACCGGCATGGATCGCGGTTCCTTCGAAAAGCAGGGCCTCGATCTCGAGCTACGTCAGTTCAACACCGGCCTGGAAATCTTCCAGGCACTGATCGGCGGCAGCCTCGACGTGCTGGCGACCGGCGCCGTGCTCTCGAACTTCCCAGCGCGCGGCCAGGGCAAAGTCTTCCTTATCAACGACATCGAGGTCGCCACGGCGCAGCTCTGGGTTCGCGGCGATCAGGGCATCAAATCGTTCGAGGATCTAAAAGGCAAACGCATTGCAACTGCGACCGGCACAACGGCGCACGTATTCCTGGATACCGCGCTCCGTGCCAACAAGGTCGATCCCAAGGAGGTCGAACTCGTCAACCAGACCATGCCGGCCGCCGTAACCGCCTTCATTTCCGGCGCGGTCCCTGCCGTCGCGCTCTGGGTGCCGTTTAATGTAACGGTTCGAGACAAGGTGCCGGGCGCGATCAAACTGGCCGATGCGTCAGCCTATTATCCGAAGGCGGCGATCATTGGCGGCTGGGCGGCCGCCAATGACTATTATGAGCCCAACAAGGAGACCTTGGCCAAGCTGATCCGCGGCTGGGCGGATGCCAATGATTACATCGTCGCGAACAGCGCAGAAGCGATGGAGAAGCTGCAGAAGGGTCATTACAGTCAGACGCCGCTGTCGGATATCAACGAGTCGTTCAAGGCCCAAAAGATGTTCACGTCCAAGGACTGGAAGCGGATGTACTCGGACGGGACGGTCGCCAACTGGCTGCAGCAGTCGACAGACTTCTTCATGGCCAATGCGGGCATCAAGGACTTCACGCCAGCGAGCAAATACTTCGATCCAAGCCTGTATTTGAAGACGATTGCCTAGATATCAGGGCACTGAGGGCTCGGTATTCGCGCCGGACGCATCACCTGTGCGGCGCGCTCCAGTTGTCTTCATCCCGGCCGATGATTTGCTGACGTACCAGGCATGTAATGAGCACCGAAGCGAGCACCCCTCCCTTCCGCACGCTCAACTACGCTGCTGCACTCCCCTGTTCGGAGCGGTATGATTGTCGCTCCAAACAGGCTAAGTTCGTCTCTTGGAGGCGAGAGACAATCCTAGACCTACGCCAAGCACGCGATAGCCGCCTGCAGCACTACTCCCACTCGATTGTTTCGGACCGCGGTTCGTCTTTGATTTTTAAGCACAAATCTTCGATGACGTTGCCCCCAAGTTTTATCCAGACCTGAGTTCGTTCGGGCGGTTGGATGTGCCCATCCGGGCGGTGG